>CANQZA010000001.1 GCA_947628175.1 uncultured Clostridia bacterium
TTGATAAGATTAACAAATCATCAAAAAATTTGTATTCTAATAGTTCTGTTGTACCACATATAAAATCCTTGAAACCGTTGATATGACTTGGTTTCAAGGATTTTTTCATAATGCTGATTAAATTTTTAAAATTCATATTCAATCCCAGTGTTTTATATCATTACTGAATGTTACAGCAAGAGAAGCGCCGAAAATGTAATTGTCCTCCATATCGCCGTGATAGAACATTGCGTATTTATATCCGATATTCATTGTGCTTATATCAAGCACAAAGCCCGCAGTTATTCTGTCCTTTGCCCACGGCTTTTCACTTTGATTTAAATATGTTGTTCCTATTGAAACGAATTTTTTAAAATTCGTTGTTGATAATAGATTTATTCCGTTTTCTGGAGAGTTAAAAATAATATATTCACCGTTTTCTTTTAGGACACACACATTTTCACCGCAGTCGGTATATCCTTTAAACTCCCAGTTTTTCATATCTGCCGACTCACTGAACGATACACCGTTTTGCTTAAAAAAGCATAGGAATTTATCGTTTTCTTTCAAGATATAAGGGTCTATCATTCTTCCCATTTCCGTTTCGGGAATATTGCCTTTAACTTTAATCAGCTCAGGCTTGCTCCATTTTTTAAAATCGGTTGTTTTCATCGTAAAAACGCGTGCGCTTTCATTTCCGAATTTTTCTCCGCCGGGTCTCGGATAGGTCTGCAAACAAAGATAATACTCACCTTTATATTCGACCACACTGCCCGGAGAGGAATAATTCTTTGTTACATCCTTTTCCGTCAATATTTTAGGCTTTGTCCAGCTATTAAAATCCTTGCTTTTACTCATTGCAACATAAAAATACTGATGATCGGCAATGTTTTCAACAAGAGAAAAGAAAAGATATATTGCACCGTTATAGATATATGCCGCCGGATCACGGTATGAAAATCTTTTTGTCTGTGAAAATATAATAATATCTTTTTCCATTTATCTGTCAACTCCGGCTTTTATTCTGAGAAGTTTATGGAATCAAAATCCAGATGAAATCGAATCGTATTATATATAATCATAAAAAGCTATTATAAATATGTTTTTATTCTTTTTCCAATATGATATACATAATCAATTTCAGAGCCATGTTTTAATAATAAGTCATCTAACGAATCCGTTTCACATAATGAAATTCTAATAATTGGTTCAATATCAAGATGTCCCAGATAGTGCTCAATATAATCCAATATCAAAGAATTTTCTTTTTCTGTTTTTCCGGCTCTGATTGCTATTGCCATACCTTTGGCTCCCGTTTTAGAAAACAGTACTCTCTTCTCATTCGTATTTCCATATGGCGTATTTCTGTCAAAAAATGTTTTTAATTGTCCCGGCACATCCCCCCAATAAGAAGGACTGGCAATGATTACAAAATCGGAGGTCAAAATATCTTCGACAATAATTTTCACATCGTCATTTTGAATACATTCACCATTTTCATAACATTTTTTACATCCCAAACAATAATGAATGTTTAATTTTGATATGTAATATTTTTTCACTTCAACATCATGATTTTCATTCACGCCTTTAATAAAAGAATCAACCATAAAATTCGTACTTCCATGATTTCTGGCACTACCAACAAGGCAAGTTATTTTCACTATTTATACCTCCTCTGATTAATAAATGGATGTGCTTTACCGTTACAGATAAAAAATTTATTTTTAAATTTAAAATTATTCGGCAACAAATCAAGGCAAAGGATTAAAACCCGTGCAGAAGAAAAATTAGTTTCTACAGTTGTCTGAAGATGCAGCGCAACAAAGCTGTCGGAAAAGATATTTTGCACAAAAACAACGACGGTATTAAAGCAATAATCGACAAAAAATTGAGTTTATATGGAGCAAAACCTCTGATTTATTATTTTATGAATAAGATTACAGTGTAAAAATCAATCGCGTTGTACGATTGCATTAGCTTTTTCATCAACAAACTGAAATAACCATATTATATGATGTATTCGCCGCTCTCGGCGTTGATTTCCTCGTCCTTTTTAAGAATCAACTTTCCTTTTGCATCGTTCGGATAGTCAAGGTTGAATATAATTTTACCGTTTACTCGTTTCCACTTTACAGAAACTTTGCCAAACACACTGTAAAATTCCGCTTTTGCAAAATTCATGGTGCTTGGGAAATGAGGCTCAATATGTATCTTATCCGCATTTACTTTTATGCCGCAAATTTGTTCCATAAAAAATGCACTGATATTGCCCCAAAAATGATGATTGTGGGAGCTTATTCCATCCGATTCTTCAAAGCTTTCACAAAGCGCTGTGTCGCCGTTTAAAACCCATTGCATATAGGATGGCTTTGTAGGATTTTTCATAATTTTAATTGCCGTGTCCATTTCGCCGTTTTCTGCAAGAACATGGAAAAGCGTTCTACCGCCAAGAATACCCGTATCAATGTGATAATCCGATTTTTCAATTTCATGCATTAACACCTGCATTGCTTTGTCAAGTTCATCGTCATTGAATATTTTATAAAAAATACCCATGGATTGTGAAGTTTGGCAAGGTTTTGCTAAAGTACAGGTATCCCGATCAAGAAACTGTTTTCTTATATTTTTTCTTATATTTTCGGCAAAATTCAAACAATAATCGCTGTTTTCTGTATCGCCGACTGCTAAAAACAATATGCCTGCCTTATGAGTGATATCATAAACCTCAATGCTGTCTGTTAAAAGTAACAGAGATTTCGGTGCGCCATGCGGAGCGCACCAATCGCCAAGACCGATTGCGATTAATCCGTTTTCATCAAGTCTTGTTTCTATATACTTAATGTATTTAAGAATGCTGTTTTTACATTCCATAAACGATGAAAGGTCGTTTCTTTTTTGCCATATTTGATATGGAATTTCAGTTAAAACGCAGTCCCAAGCAGGACCGTTTCCCCATTCAAATCCCCAACCTCCGGTAGGAACTATTCCGGGTATTGCACCTTGTTCGTTTTGTGATTTGCATATTTCAAACAGCCATTGCTTGTAATTATCTGTCGGCTCAAAATACAGCAAAGTGTGCGATGCTGATAATGCAGCGTCACCGGTCCATCCGTTCTTTTCTCTATGAGGACAGTCAGTCGGTATGTGATGGAAATTTGACAATGTGGAATTCAAGCTCATATTATTAAGTTTGTTTATAGTATGATCATCACATTCAAAGCTTCCTTTTTCGTCAAGGAAAGTATTGAAAACAACAAAGGTTAAAAAGTCGTTTGTTGCCTGTTCGGATTTAATACCGTCAACTTTAACATACCTGAAACCGTGATAAGTAAAGGTCGGTTGCCATATATTTTCACCGTCCCTGCAAACATAAGTATCTTGCTGAAAGTATCGGTCGGCAATATTATGAAATGTTGTGTTTCGGATGGAAAATCTGCCGTTTTGTAATGTTTCGCCAAAAGTTAAAACCACTTTCTGTCCTTGTTCAGCGTTAATATTGATTCTGCATACACCTGCTGTATCAACACCAAAATCATAGATATAGGAATTCTCTTCTTTCCAAATAGAAATAGGTTTAATCTCGTCACGGGCTAAAATAGGCTTGGCGATTGACAATTTCTTTTCACCAAGGGGCGAAGATGTAAAAACGGCATTTTTCCACTCTCCCGCATCAAAGGTACAGTCATATGTCTCACCTAATCTCAAATCATTGAAGATAATCTTTGACGATTTTGTCGTCACTGTTTCGTCAGCCTCAATCCGTTCAACATTTTCATTTGAATAGGTTATCTCTATTGCAAAGGAAAGTTTTGGCAAAGAGCGAAAAGCAGCCTGATCAAAATCCCACATATATCCGCCGACAGCATTCTGCATACCATTGCCGAGCAGAAACTTAAATTCATTTTTTCCGACTGCAATCCATTCTGTTATATCATAATGATCATAAAAAACAACATCATCCGAATTTGTAATATATGGACTGAGAAAACCTTTTGTTATGCGTTTATCATTTAAAAACAACTCATAAAATCCGAGTCCGCAAACTGTTATTTCAGCCTTTTTCATATCCCCTCTTACATGAATATCTTTCTTAAACCAGGGTGCGGGCGTTTTATTTTTAAATGTAGAAAAATCTTGACTGACACTAATAAAATGATCTGATAAAAACATTTTTCTCACCGATATCTTTCAACGCATTCATTTACAAATGGATAATTAACAGCATTATATCAACATTACGACAAATTGTCTATAGCGCTGATTGCAATTACGGCAAAATTTTTAAAACTCCGAATCCATAGAGTAGCAGACACGCATATTCTGCGGATAGATATATTGTTTGTTCACTTTTTCCTCCTTTTAAGTATAAAAAAGTAACCGCCCGCGGCTATAGGTTCGGTTACTTTTTTAACTGTTTTATGCGCTAACCGTCTGTGGATAACTTCTTGTTCATTTAGATTCATATTTTAGAATTGTCAACATCAAACTTTGTTTCCATGTAGGATGATATGCTTGTAAAATCAGCCATTCCTCTACCTACTTCGCAGCACTTTTAACAAGATTAACGGCTGCATTTACCCAATCAAGCGAGAATCGTTCAGCACCCATTGTGCTTATCATAATGATAATTCGGCTATCCCGTCATAAATAACGGCAAACAGCCATTGAATGATTTTGTTTAATATTCCGTCAGCGGATTATATTTTATAAATCATCCGCATCCTGAACAGGTATTTCATCCAGCTCTTCATTATAATACATATCAGCAGGAATGCCCGTATAACTTCCGTTAACATCCGAATTGACCATTTCCGGACTGAGATAGGAAGTAAGGTCAATGATCTGCTTATTATCCTTATTATTTCTGTTATTTTTATTCTTCTTTTTCAAAAAAATCACCCCTGCATTATTTTTTGCAGAGGCGTTCTATTTATTTACAGCTTTTCAACATCAATTACTGCTATCTTTTCCATAAACTGTTTTGGAGTAATCACTTCGCCCATATCCATAAACTCGTCCATATTGAGATTAAAATTATTGACATATACGCGAACATCTTTATATTCAATATCAATATGAAGTTTTTTAGCATCACGCGCCACCTGCTCAGGATCACAGGATACGGCGTCATAAATTTTGCTTACAAGAACCTGGCGGTTTTTTACATATTCGAGAATAACATTTCTTGTTGACTTTGACACGGATATATAGCTGTCATCGGTTTTTGAAAGCGCCTGCGCCATTGTGGTCTGCGCAACTGCCTTGCACGCTCCCGAATTAACAAAAAATTCATTGATAAAAATGGATTCAAGCCTGCTTGTGTCATCGGGAACAATTATGGCAAAAATATATTTAGACAACTTATTGCCGTAAATATTCTTCATAAATTCTTTAAAATAATACTGCCCCTGGGCAATTTTTTCGGCAAACTGATGATAAAAAGGTATGTTGGAAACAGGATTTACAGACGGCATTGAAAAGGTTTTGAATTCATCATTTTCCTTATTCTTGATAAGAATATTTGAATTCGTTATTATCATCGGTACTGTTTTTGCCATAAGAACACCTCACAAAGCTCATATCTATAATATTTTACAACATATTATATTTTAAATCAATAAAATTTAAATTTTAAAAAAATATAGTGAAATCACTTACAATATATGGTACAATTATCAAAAAGGAGTGAATAGTATGCCCGATTCAGAAGAGCTTGATGATATTTTAAAAGAAATTAAAAAAATGGGAAATAATAAATCAAACGATGAAGATTCATCATTTTCCCCAAAACACGACCGTAAACCAGTTGAGGAAGCTGTGGAAAATTTCAATACATCCTCAGTGGAATATCAACAAACAGCATATAACAAAAAAGATGATAAGGAGCCGCTTATGCAAAATAACACGAAAAAAATTGTCATAATTGCAATTGCCGCAGTTTTGGTCGTTGCAATAATTATAGGAGTAGTTTTTGCAATCAATAAAAAAAACAAGGAACCTGAAACCACTCAGCCTGAGACAACGGTATCCACAACCGCCAAAGTGACACAGGCACCCGTAAACAAGGCAAATCCCCTCACAGGCGATGAACATTTCAACAGCAAGGCGGTAGGAAAGAGACCGATTGCCTGCGTAGTTGAAAATTCAGCCGCCGCAAGACCGCAGTGGGGCATTGACGACGAAAAAAATCCGCCTGATATTATTGTGGAAGGCGAGGTTGAAGGCGGAGAAACAAGAATGCTCTGGATGTACGCGGATTACACTGCCGTACCGTCACAAATAGGCCCTATGAGAAGCGCAAGGCCTCCTTATATTAAATTTTCGGAATTGTTTGACGCCATCTTCCTTCACTGGGGACAAAGTCAAACAAAAAAGGGAACGGCATACATCGGCGCGAATACAGTTTTCAGAGTTGATAAGGTTGACCACATCAATCAGATGACCTACGGCGGAAGCGTTGTATTATTCGGGCGCGACGGTTCAAGGGGTGTATCAACAGAACACACAGGAGTACTCTACGGAGACAAGATTGAAGCTGCTATCAAAGGGGAAGGCTTCAGAGTAAAGGCCAACGATAAAAAATACACCAAATTCTCTTTCAACAAAGAAGAAAAGGAACTTGGCAGCACCAAATGCGACGCTCTTGCTCTCACCTTCTCCAACAGAACTGCGACAAGAGACTGGACCTACAACAGTGAGGATAAGATGTATCACTGCAGCGACTATAACACAGATGTTACAAGAAAAAATCTTCTTGTTCTTTTTGACAAAACAGAATATATTGCAAAAGCAAATTACAAAAACAGCGGTTCTTCCGAAATATACTGCGACTATAAGCGCGCAGGCGGGTCAGGCAAGCTTGCCGGCAACGGCACCGTAACAGATATAACCTGGTCGGTTGAGGACGGACTTCTTGTTGTAAAGGGCAGCGACGGAAAAGAAGTAAATCTCAATGTCGGCACAACATGGATCGGATATGCTTCCTCAAACAACGGCGGCGCCGTATCCGTGAAATAATCAACCACAAAAATCCCCTGAAGGTTCATTTGACTTGACCCTCAGGGGTTATATTTTACGGCATTATTGGAGATACAAAACTATACTTTTGCTTTCAAGCGTCTTTTTAACATCAATGATTCTCTGATTGGACGAACCTCGGAATACAAGAGAGATATCTTTTTTTTCCTCCTCAAATCTGCCGTCTACAAGTATATCAATAAGACCGAGCATTTCGGCGCTTATGGGTGTAAATGCGCGCGACGGCTTTTCGCCCAGTATTTCGTCTATGGTAAAACCCGTATAGCACCATATATCTTTATCGTGAAATTTTTCTCTGAACATAATCAGAAACGGCAAAAGCACCTTCTGATTTTCAGGCTCAAACGGCTCGCCGCCCAGAAGGGATAAACCGTTAATCCAGTCATATTGACAGGCGTTTATTATTTCTTCCACGGTTTTTTCGGTAAACGGCTTTCCGTAACCAAAATCCCATGTTGCCTGATTAAAACAATTTTTACAGTGATGTCTGCAGCCTGAAACAAAAAGAGATGTCCGCACACCCTCACCGTTTGCGATATCATTTGTTTTAATTTCACCGTAATTCATAGCTGATAAATGCACAAACCTCCGGAAGCCGTAAGGTTCATTCTCATCCCCTTCAAGCAGCCGGAGGTATTTTTTATAAGTGCAGTACCCTTTCCTTAATTTCCTGTGTTCTGCCCTGATTCCAGAACTGTGTTCCAATATATCCGCATGTTCTGCGGGCAACATTCATTTTATCCTGATCCTCATTGCCGCACTTAGGGCATCTCCAGATAAGCTTGCCATCCTCATTTTCAACAATCTGAATTTCGCCGTCATATCCGCAGCACTGGCAGTAATCCGACTTTGTGTTAAGCTCGGCATACATAATATTTTCATAAATATATTTCATGACCTGAAGTACAGCAGGAATATTATTCTGCATATTGGGAACCTCAACATAGCTGATAGCACCGCCTGTTGACAGCTCCTGAAACGGCGCTTCAAACGAAAGCTTTGAGAAAGCGTCTATATTTTCCGTTACATGAACATGGTAAGAATTTGTTATGTAATTCTTATCTGTAACACCCGGAATAATACCGAATCGTTTTTGCAGGCATTTTGCGAATTTATATGTTGTTGACTCAAGAGGTGTACCATAAATACCAAAGCCTATTGTTGTCTCTTTCTTCCACTTTGTGCAGGCATCATTCATATACCTCATCACATCAAGTGCAAACTGCTTACCGCCGTTTTCATCCGTGTGGCTCATACCGGTCATATATTTTGTACATTCATAAAGACCCGCATAGCCGAGGCTTATGGTTGAATATCCACCTACAAGGAGAGGATCAATCTTTTCACCCTTTTTAAGCCTTGCAATAGCACCATGCTGCCAGAGGATAGGCGCGGCGTCCGAAAGCGTGCCCTTCAGTCTGTTGTGGCGGCACATCAGCGCACGGTAACAAAGGTCAAGTCTTTCATCAAATATTTTCCAAAATTTTGTTATGTCTCCGCCCGACGAGCAGGCAATATCAACAAGGTTAAGCGTTACAACACCCTGGTTAAATCTGCCGTAAAATTTATAATTGCCTTGTTCATCCTTCCACGGCGAAAGATTTGAACGGCAGCCCATTACAGGAAAACAGTTGCCCTCCTTAAGCTCTTTCATCTTCTTTTCAGAAATATAATCGGGAACCATTCTTTTTGCGGTACACCTTGCACTGAGCTCAGTAAGATACCAATACGGAGAATCTTCCCTGATATTATCCTCTTCAAGAACATAAATCAGCTTCGGAAACGCGGGAGTAATCCAAACACCGCTCTCATTTTTAACACCCTGTATTCTCTGCTTTAGTGTCTCCTCGATAATAAGGGCAAGATCTTTCTTTTCCTGCTCGTTCTTCGCCTCGTTGAGATACATAAATACGGTTACGAAAGGAGCCTGTCCGTTTGTTGTGAGAAGGGTTACAACCTGATACTGAATTGTCTGAACACCCTTAGAAACCTCCTCGCGGAGTCTGTCCTCTGTTATTTTTGAAATCTGATTTTCAGAGAGCTCAACACCGAATTCGGACTGTTCACGGATAACCTGCCTGCGTATTTTTTCACGGCTTACCTGAACAAACGGTGCCAGATGAGCAAGCGAGATAGACTGTCCGCCGTACTGACTTGAGGCAACCTGTGCGATAATCTGTGTTGCAATATTGCAGGCAGTTGAGAAAGAGTGGGGCTTTTCAATCATGGTATCCGAAATAACCGTTCCGTTTTGCAGCATATCCTCAAGATTCACAAGGTCGCAGTTGTGCATATGCTGGGCAAAATAATCGGCGTCGTGGAAATGGATAATGCCCGCCTCGTGAGCATCAACAATATCCTGAGGCAAGAGGATTCTTTTTGTGATATCCTTTGAAACCTCGCCTGCCATATAATCTCTCTGAACAGAATTGACAGTGGGATTTTTATTGGAATTTTCCTGCTTTACTTCCTCATTGTTACACTCAATGAGCGATAAAATCTGATTATCTGTAGTATTCGCTTTTCTGATAAGAGAACGGTTGTAACGATATTTCACATAAAGCCTTGCCACATCAAACGCACCCTGCGCCATAATCTGATTTTCAACAATATCCTGTATTTCCTCTACAGAAAGCGCACGGTTTGCCTTTGAGGTCTTAAATTCAACATACTCGGCGATTTCGTTAATCTGGCTCTGTGAAAGCTGCTCTTTTTTACAGGCGGCATTTGCTTTGGATACGGCAACTATGATTTTGCTGATATCAAAATCTACCTCTGCTCCGTTTCTCTTAATAATTTTCATGATCAATTTTCCCCTTGTCAAATTTGTTACAAAAGGGTTACACGCTTTGCAACCCGACTGAATTAATAATAACAGATAAGCCCTTCCATGTCAATAGCTAAACACTAAAAAAACACAATATATTGTATTTTTTCTTTTTTCAATATACAAAACCGTGTAGATATAGTTTTTAATAACTTTTTCTGTTTCACAGAAAAAGTGTAAAATTCTCCCAATAAAAAAGAAAATAAAAGGTTACAAAATCCCGTGAAACATTATTGTGAAAAACGATGTCAATATAAAACGGGCAGAAAAATCTGTCCGTTTTTTTTTTGAGTATAATCTTTTATGAACTATATTATTTAACAATTGAGACCATTGTATTGGGAGACATGCCTGCCGCATTTGCCTCATCTGTATCTATATGCATTGCAAGAGCGTAGGAATCAGATACTCTTACCACAACATCATCGAAAATAAGATTTCTTCCGTTTGATGAGGGAATTTCAACCTTTACAATCTCACCGTTTTCAACGCCGAGTCTCTGCGCGTCTGCGACTGTAGCGTGAATATGCCTCTTGGCTGCAATAACGCCCTTACTGATTTCGATTTCTCCGGCAGGACCTGCGAGTCTACAGGATCCTGAGTCCTCAAGATCGCCGCTCTCTCTTACAGGAGCGTTAACACCTATTGCACGGGCATCTGTCAGAGAAAGCTCAACCTGCGTCTCCTTCCTTACAGGTCCGAGAATAGACACTGCCGGAAATTCGCTTTTTGAACCGATTACTCTTACTCTCTCATTGCAGGCATACTGTCCCGGCTGTGAAAGCTCTTTTTTAACGGTGAGTGCATACCCCTTGCCGAAAAGTGTCTCCAAATCTTCCTGTGAAAGATGCACATGTCTCGCAGAAATTTCTGCCACTACTTGATTTTCCATAAAAATCTCCTTAAAATGAAATATAATATTTACCTTTCATATTTTATACCTTATTACATTGTTTTTCAACATAAAATTTGATATAATATCCAAGGTGATGAAAATGACATTGAACGAACTTGAAGCAAAATGCAAAAACTGCACTGAATGCGAACTCTGCAAGGGACGGACAAACCTTGTTTTCGGCATGGGGAAGGAAGACGCCGATATCATGCTTGTAGGCGAAGGCCCCGGAGAAAGCGAGGATTTGCAAGGAAAGCCGTTTGTGGGAAGATCGGGACAGCTTCTGGATAAATTTCTTGCCGCGGTGGATCTTTCAAGAGACAAAAATGTTTACATAGCAAATATGGTAAAATGCCGTCCGCCGAAAAACCGTGATCCCAAGCCGGAGGAGCAGGACATCTGCATAAAGTGGCTCAGAGAGCAGTTTAAAATAATAAAACCCAAAATCGTGGTATGCGTAGGCAGAATATCTGCGCAAAGGCTTATAGACAGGGACTTCCGGGTTACACGCCAGCACGGCGAATTTATCAATAAAAACGGGACTCTTTTTATGGGTACTTACCACCCTGCCGCCATCTTAAGAAATCCAAACAATAAGGAGTCTGCATTCGGCGACTGGCTCAAAGTGAGAGACAAGATGGCAGAGCTCGGGATTGAAATATAATCACTGTATACTGTAAAAGCGAAGGGCTTCCTTTTGGAAGCCTTTTTAATAATCTTTGAAATTTCTTTACTTTTTCTTTGACAATTCTTTGAATTTATATGATTTAATACAGATACAGACACGAGGAGAGATAGAAATATGTATAATGTGCTTGTTTGCGATGATGACGAGGCCATTCTCGAATCACTGAGAATTTATCTGGAAAGCGAAGGATACAATGTCATAACGGCCTGCAACGGAATTGACGCCCTTGAAAAAATCAGGGGTAATGAAATTCACTGTGTTGTGCTGGATATAATGATGCCTCAGCTTGACGGGATGAAAACAACGCTTAAAATTAGGGAAAACTTTCATTTTCCAATCATTCTGCTCTCTGCCAAAAGCGAGGATATGGATAAAATAAGCGGTCTTGGATTCGGCGCTGATGACTATGTCACGAAACCATTTAATCCTCTTGAGCTCACGGCAAGGGTAAAATCACAGATCAGGAGATATGTGCATTTCGGTACAATTAAAATAACATCAAATCAGCTTGTAACGGGAGGCGTTATTCTGGATACCGAGAAAAAGGAACTCACCGTTGACGGCGAACCCGTAAAGCTGACGCCCATAGAATATAAAATCCTTGAATATCTTATGAAAAATATGGATAAGGTTTTATCATCATCTCAGATTTACGAGGCAGTGTGGAACGAGCCGTCGTTTTCATCCGAAAAGACCGTAACGGTACATATCAGAAATCTCCGTGAAAAAATTGAAATTAACCCAAAAGAACCAAAATATATCAAGGTGGTGTACGGACTTGGATACAAATGCAAAAAGTTTTAAATACTCCCTCACCTGCAAACTCATCTGCTTTTTTATATCGTTTGCAACTTTTATGGCCTCCGCGGGACTCGCCCTGTATACGGGAATGTCCATATCGTACAGATATGAGGACAATTCGGCAAACTGGTATGAGTCCGATATGTTTAAAAACGAATTCATAAATGATACGCGCCTTATTGCAAAATATACACAGTCGCAGTATATCTTAGATGACGCGCAGCGCAAGAAGGAGAAGATTACTGATGAGATATACAACAAATTCCTTGAAAAACGAAAAAGCAATACGGGTGAAGATATCGAGATTTCGGCAACCGTAAATGACTATATAAGCGATTTTTCTTTTTCCGCGAACGCAAACGATATTGATTCGGTAACAAAAGAGGATATTGAAAATGAATATGATCTATGGATAAATGAAGAATATTATTATATTTGCGATACTAATTTATTCCATACTCTTTCCAAATCAAAATCCATTAAATATTACTGTATTGACAACAGAAACAATAATGTTGTTACGAATCTTGAAAACAGACCTTCTGAAAACGATATATTGAACAGGGAATTCAGCGCCGTTATACACGCGGGTATTCCCTCTCCAGACACAAGTCTTTCGTACATCTTATCAGATGAAAATATCAATGAGCGTACCTATAATGATAAAAATACAGACTTATATATCTATATTGATACATCTGTAAAAGCACCCGACAAATATATTGATTTAATAGCATTTATAAACCATTCCAATAAAATCAATGCCAATCCCGTAAAATATATCGTTTTATCCGCAGTGATGATGATTATTAGCTTTACAGGTGCGTTTATTTTTTTCTCGGCAACAGGCAAAAAAAGCGCCCTTGACGAAAACGGAAAGCTTATATTGATTGATTATCTCCCGTTTGAACTCCACATTGCAATAGCCGGCGGCGCCATAACAGGATTAACTTTACTGATGATAGCCTTAGCGGATACAATGGCACCGTATTACAGATACTATATGCTTTGCGTTGCGGGAGCGCTTACGGCAGGCTGGCTATTGCTGTTTGAGGTTTCAAGCTCCATCAAAAGATATGCCAAATCGGAAAAAAAGCTTTATAAAGGCTTTCTGATTTACGATATAGGCGCGCTTATTTTTATCATAATAAGATTTTTTATCCGTTTGGATATCAAGATTGCAAAAAGAAACCACAGAAGATTCAAGGCAATGTTTTATAATCCGAAATCATTTAAAAGAAATGTTACTGCCGTTAATATCGCTGTTCTTTTTCATATTATCTTCTGGATGTTCTGGTGTATTGTGTTCGCTAACACGATATTATCCCCTGTTTTCAGTTTTATCGCGATACTGCCCGTTATTATCGCAATACCGTTTATTATAAAATATTTTATTCAGCTTGACACAATTATCATCGCAAGCGTGAATCACGAAGATTCAGGTCTTGATCTTCAAAAGCTTCCCCAGTCGCTCAAAATGCTTGCGCAGAGCATGAAATACACAAACAACGAGCTTCAATCCGCCGTAAATCGCGCCGTTAAGGACGAACGACTGCGAACAGAGCTTATAACAAATGTTTCTCACGATTTAAAAACACCTCTTACTTCTATAATCAATTATGTTGATTTGCTCTCCCGATGTCCGATAAAAGATGAAACAGCAATCAAATATATAAAAATACTTGACGAAAAGGGAGCAAAGCTCAAAAGACTGATTGACGACCTGATTGAGGCATCAAAGGTAACCTCGGGCAATATCCATATAAATCCTATAAATCTGAATCTTTCTGAGCTATGCGTTCAGGCGACCGTTGAAAACCAGACGGAATTTGAAAAATCAGGGCTCGAGCTCATTATAAAGCCCGGAGAGGAATCACCCATTGTATTTGCAGACGGCGCCAAAACCTTCAGAATCCTTGAAAATCTGCTTTCAAACGCAAGAAAGTACAGTGCACGCGCAAGCCGTGTTTACGCAAGTGTTTACCGTGAGGGAAAATGGGGCGTGTTTGAAATAAAAAATATTTCTGCACAGATGTTGGATATAACGCCGGACGAACTCACCGAACGATTTGTGCGCGGCGATAAAGCACGCGCGCAGGAGGGCAGCGGTCTCGGACTCTCCATTGCTAAGGAGCTTTGCAAGGCCCAAAACGGAGAACTTGAAATATCCATAGACGGCGACCTGTTTAAAGCAAAGGTGAAACTTCCCCTTGTGTAAAAGAAGCCGTTGAGAGGATTTGTTAACAAAATATTAAATTCAAAATTTGTTATTGACATCGGTTTGGTTATATGCTACATTCTAATTGTGATAACTGTGATATTATAGATATCACAGTTATCTATTTTGACAGAGAGGAGCCATAATTTTGATTTTTATTGATTATCACAGCAGAGTTCCTATCTATGAACAAATAAAAGAACAGATAATAATGCTTATAAATGAAGGCGTGTATAAGCCGAATGACCAACTTCCTTCAATAAGAGCTCTGTCAAACGAGCTTAACATTAATGTTAACACAATCAAAAGAGCGTTTTCAGAACTGGAAAATGACGGTGTTACATATTCAGCACAGGGCAGAGGCATTTTTATTAACAAAAATCCGTTGGCAAACACGCGTATTGCGGAATCGGCACTTTTAAATATAAAATCCGCAATACTCTCAGGAAAAGCTAAGGGCGTTTTAAAAGAAACCATAGAAACTCTGCTCAAAGAAATTTATGAAACGGGTGAAAAGCTATGATTGAAATAAACAGTGTTACAAAAAAATTCGGTGATTTCACGGCTATAGAGGATATATCTTTCAAGGTTGAGGAAGCGTCCATTTATGGTCTTGTAGGTTACAACGGCGCCGGAAAGACAACTCTGCTTAAAACATGCGCGGGCATATATAAGCCAGAGGGAGGCGGTGTTTTTGTAAACGGTGAAAACATCTATGATAACGATAAAATCCGAAAGGATCTTTTCTTTGTTCCCGATGACCTCTGTTTTTTCCGCGGATATAATCTGATAAAGATGAAAAAATTTTATAAGGGCTATTTTCCGAACTTTGACGAAAAGGTTTTCAACAACATGGTTTCTGCTATGGGGCTTGATCCCAAAAAGAGCATACATTCCTTCTCAAAAGGTATGCAGCGCCAGGCAGAAATTATCCTTGCAATGGCATCAAGGCCGAAATACCTTCTTCTTGATGAGTGCTTTGACGGTATAGACCCTCAGAAAAGAAATCTTTGTAAAAAGATATTTATTGAGTATATGGCGGAATCAGGATGCTCCATGATCATGAGTTCGCACAATCTTCAGGAGGTATCCGACCTGTGCGACCATGTTGCTCTGATAAACGGTAAAAGGCTCACCATGGATGTAAGTGTTGACGATATCACTGCGGCTTACAGAAAATACAGGTTAATATTCAATCAGAAAGCTGAAAAATCAATGTTTGACGGTATTGCCAACAAGGGAATAACAATAGACGGCAAGCTGGCGACAATCATCGTTGCGTCATCACCTGAATACGAGGCAAAGCTTGCCGCTCTGAATCCAATACATATTGACAGCATAAATCTTTCCCTTGAGGAAGTATTTCTCAACGAAATGGAGGCAAACGATTATGACATCACAAAAATCTTCAGCTAATATGCATTCTGCCAAATACGACTTAAAAATTGCCTTTAAATCCAATATTGGTGCCGCCGTTTTTACAACCCTGATGATGGTATATAAATTCATAATTACCGTCTATGATCAACTGTGCTACTTCTCTGCCGAAACCACTCAGAAATGGATTGATAATGCAAGAAGCTCCGCCACAATGCTCCTTCATACGCGGACAACATCATACTCCACGGGAATATTATGTCTCCTATGCGGAGCGCTGTTTGCACTTGCCAGCTTCAGATACATAATGAAAAAGAAACAGGTTAACCTTTTTTATTCCTTTTCTGTCACCAGGCGAACAATGTTTATAAACAGACTGATTGCGAGCTTTACCTATATGATTCTTATATTATTTATAACCATAGGCGCTGATGCAGCAATCAATATATTCTTTTTTGCGCACCCTGCATTTATCATTAAAAATGCGCTGATTATGCTGTTTATCAGTCTTGTTTATATGATGCTTGGCTTTGCCGTTTTCGCATTTGCTTTATCATCATGCCCCACATTAATAGAAGGTCTCTTCTTCGGAGGAGGACTTATGGTGCTCCCCACACTTGTACTCTGCTGTTTTGACACACTCTGCAATACTTTTTTAAATGGTTGGGGAAGAACCTCTGTTTTTGAAGCTTATAATGTGTATGAGCCTTTAAAAATGTCTGAATCGAACATCATAACCCATCTGGCAAATTACAATCCGCTGTTGTTTGCAAAAAAGATTGGCGATGTAGGTATATCGGACAATATATATTCACGGGTTTGCAGTTATACAGACACATCTGCCAACATAAAAGATTTCGGCTACAAGCCAATTGAAATGTCCTACATAACACCTTCTCTCCTATGGGCAGGAATCACCGTGCTTACTGTTATTGCGGCAGGATATATATTTGTCAGACGCAAAGCGGAAAAAGCAGGCAGCTATGGGCAAACAAAAATTGCCTCTGCCCTTGTTTCACTGGAAGCAGGCATCGCTGTTGCGTCAATATCAGCGTATATTATTACCGCACACATCTTAAATTACAACAATATTATAATCTCATTCGTGCTTATGGCGGTAATCGCAATACTTGCCTATTACATTGCGCTTTGCATATCAAGAAAAAAAATAAAGCATGCCGGCAAAACACTTGCCGTTCCGTGCTGCGCGGCAGCCGTTCTTGTATTATGCTCGGGTATTTTATATTCGGGCGGGTTAAACTATACGAATTATGTTCCCGCCGCAGAGGAAATTGAAAATGTATATATAGACGGCTTAATCGCAAACCCCGCAATGGACGAAGTCCATTGGAAATATTTTTATGATGATTTAGATCCGGTTACGAGTCCCGTCGAAACCACTCTGGCACTGACGGATAAGGAAGACATAAAAATATTTTCCGAAGTTGTCAAGGATATTATACCCCGCCGAACCTCCGATATGATAGCCAACAGAGATATACGCATACGATACGATCTGAAAAACGGCAAGACAATATGCAGAAAATTCAACCGCTATGATGAAAGCATGGCCTATAACCTGCTCACGCTTACCAAAACAAAAGCATACAGGGAAGAGCTTGAATATATCCTGCTGGATGAAACCATTCACCCGTACAGTTCCTCAAGCCCTCTCTACAGTCGTCTTGCAAAAATATCCGATACATTCTCATCATATCCAAGCGATTGGGAATATAAATACCCCATTAACAGCGGTAAATCATATATCGCATCTCTTGACGGTCATGATAAGGTTGAGATTGAGAATAATAATGCTCTGAGGCAGGCTCTGCTCAAGGATTTACTCAATGATGACCTTCAGAAACGCTTTACGCCTGAAGAAAAGCCCTTATTCCGACTTCTATTTCAGACGGATTCCGAAGCGGTATATACAGAAGAATATGTTACGGACAGATGTGTGGGATATAATATTTATTCCTACATGACCAATACTATTCATTGTATAAAACAATCAGGAAAATATGACAGCGTTGCCAAGGAACTGAGAACCCCGCAAAAGGCATATATAACCAAATATTCAGATAGCGAGACATTCGGATACAATGACGGATATCAGGTTTTATCGGCGTCAGTTAATTATTATGATAAAAACCATGACGAAAACGCAAATTGGGCAACACAGTCCTTTGATCTTTCCTTTGGGGATAAACCCGCGATAACCGACAAATCCCGTATACAGGAGCTTATAAGCGCATCAAGACCCTACGGACTTGCCGACTGCAATGATATATATTTAGTATTATTGGAATATCCCGGAAAACAAATATATTACACAACATTTATTCCATCGGATCATGTTCCGAAATGGGCGCTTTCAAATCAGGCGCTCTCTGAAACGGAACAAAAATCCTAAAATCTAAAATAACAGAGAGAAGATTTACCTGCATAAAGAGGTGACAGGAATGATAAACCTATTAGTGGCATTGGACAGCAATTATGTACCTCCGCTTTGCACAATGCTCAAATCAATCAAAAAATCAAATGTCGGTGAACAGATGAGGCTGTATATTGCGCATTCCTCTTTAACCGAAAAGGATTTTAAGCGCATTGAATCGACAGTATACGATTATGATATGGAAATACACCCTATCTGTGTGGATGACGCCTATTTTAAAAACGCGCCGAATCTCAAACGACTCTCTAAGGAAACCTATTACAGGCTCTTTGCCCCGCTTTACCTTCCGAAATCCGTGGACAGGATTCTTTATCTTGATCCTGACACGATAGTTATAAATCCCCTTAAAACTTTCTACTCTATGGATTTCGAGAGCTCTTTAATCGTCGGCGCAAAGCATTTTGACGGATTTGTGGACAGGTGGAATAAGGGAAGACTTTTTATAAAAAAATCTCCGCATTATATCAACGCAGGCGTCCTGCTTATGAATATTAAGGAAATGAGAAACAAATTTTCACCTGACAGTCTTTTTGCGCTTATCGAAAAATATAAGAGAATTTTGTTTCTTGCCGATCAGGATGCACTCAATGTGTATTATCAGGGAGCAATTGAAACGGTTAGCGAGTACAGAATTAACCTTGACGAAAGATGCTTCCGGCGACTTGCAAAGCTCAAAGGCTCTGAAAAAAAGGCGCTTGAATATGTCAAAAAAACAACCGTCATTATACATTATGACGGAAAGCAAAAGCCATGGAATGAAGAATATGACGGCAGTCTTCACGGCTTTTACGATACAGTTTCAAATGATACGATTCCCTTTGCGAGGTCAATAGATGCACCCGCTTAAAATGAATCTGAAAAAATATTTAAAAAAGCCGTCAAAAGAAACTGTTGCCGTTTACGGCGCAGGTTTGGGAATACTGCTTATTCTGTTTTTGGTTTTATATCTGACTGTCGGCCGAAATCTTGCCGAATTTGTAACCGATACACAGAGCTTTAAGATATGGCTTGATTCTTACAAGCATCTGAGCGGTCTTATCTTCGTGTTTATAAGAGCATTTCAGACAGTGATAAAAATTATACCGGCAGAGCCTCTTGAAATCGCCGCGGGTTATGCGTTTGGCATATGGGGCGGAACCGCCCTGTGTTCTCTGGGCTCATTTATAGGCTCTCTTGTGATTATCCTGCTTTCAAAATGGATCGGTGTAAAATTTGTAAGACTGTTTATAAACGAAGAGCAGATAAGCGAGTTAAAAATAATCAGCGACAGGAAAAACCAACGATTGTTTTTGATTATATTCTATCTCATTCCGGGATCGCCAAAGGATATTTTCACTTATATTGCCGGAACTATAAATATAAATCTCGCAGAATTTTTTATAATCACAACCATATGCAGAATTCCGTCCATTATCACCTCGACAGTCTGCGGATACTCACTCGGGCAAAACAATATAAAATTTGCTGTGGCAATATTCACGGTAACCGCTGCTGTTTCGCTTGTTTGCGGTTATCTTTATAAAAAATATTCGGACACCCGAAAGGCACACTGAAAGCGGAAAATGCATAAATTTACGGAGCTGTCCCAACTAAGTTCTTGGTTGGGACAGCTCCGTTTTTTAATATTTTACATATTCGCGTTATCATTCTCTCCATCGGGTTGTTCGGGCGGATTGTAATATTGAGTATCCTCGCTCTGAGGCGTATTGTCCTGCGGCGCGGGATTATAATAGTAACCGGACTGCGCGCCGTTATCAGGCGTATGCTCCTGTCCAGCCTGCGCATAATCATTATGTTCCGAAGGTGTATAATAATTTGTCGGCTGTGCGTTATTTATATCCGGATTGTAATAGCTTTGGGCATTGTTCTGAGATTGAAAGGAATTATACTTTTCCCTGAGCTCATCCTCGGAAAGAAAATCATCATCTGTAACCCTTCCTTCGCTGATTGCCCTTAAACGGAAATTTTCATAATACAGTGCCCTTGTCGTATTAACATAAGGGAGAACATAAACGCTTGCTATACCGAATGTTACACCGACAAGAAGATACCAGAGAATAAAGCTTAAATCCAGAACAAAAAGCTCTGTCCTGTTGCCCTTAATGATTTTTTTGGACAGCTTCAGCACCTCACTCGGCTTGAGATTAGGATTGTCACACATAATTTCATAGGAAAAATATGTGCTGTAATAATATATAACGCCGGGGATAATGAAAAGCAGTATAAGCAGACCTATCAATATATTTCTTAAACAATAGAGCACGAGCTTTTTAAGATAGCTTTCATTAAAGCTGAATGTAAAGAGATTGCCAAGCTGTTGTGAAAGCTTGAATTCCTCATCACTGCGCCTTCTGATAAACAGAACAAAAAGTCCTGACAGCGTCACGGTAAGAGGATTAAGAATAAACGCAATCAGTGACGGAACAAATGAGCCTATATTAACGGTAAATTTAGGCCGTATATTTTCTAATACATTATTATTATTTGAATTATGGTTATTATAATTTTCTTCAAACGAATCAAACGGATTTTGACTGTCCTGTGAGCCGAAACCGAACTCCCCGTTTAAAAAGTCCTCGAAATCATCGTAGTCATTTTGTTCCTGTGGGTAGCTGTCTTCAAAACGATTGTCGGACTGAGAAACTATATTCTCAAAACTTTTATTAATTGTAAAAATGGATGATGCTCCGCCCGTAAGCACAATGACAATAACACAAATCAGAAACAAAGGAAAAATTTTATCCTTAATAAGCTGTTTTGCCTGTGATTTGACAAGCGGTCTGTTAATTTTGTTCACAATAACACATTCCTTTCATCTAATATTAAAATTTAATTTTTTCCTCAATAAATGACGCAAGCTCTGAAACAGGAATTCTCACCTGCTCCATTGTATCACGGTCGCGGACTGTTACACAACCGTCCTCCTGTGAATCAAAATCATAGGTTATACAGTAAGGTGTGCCTATCTCATCCTGGCGGCGGTATCTTTTGCCTATTGAACCGGTCTCGTCAAAATCAGTCATAAAGTGCCCGCTCAACTCACGGCAGATTTCAAGCGCCTGCTCTGACAGCTTTTTTGAAAGAGGCAAAACTGCGGCTTTATACGGAGCGACAACAGGATTGAGATGAAGAACAACTCTTGTATCCTTTTTTTCTGCGTCTATTACCTCTTCGTCATATGCTTCACAGAGAAGAGCAAGAACGGTTCTGTCCAGTCCGTAGGTAGACTCAATTATATAAGGAATATATTTTTCATTTGTAACAGGATCAAGGTATTCCATCTTCTGACCGCTGTACTCCTGATGCCTTGTAAGGTCAAAATCGGTTCTGTTATGCGTACCGTTGATTTCTCCCCAGCCAAACGGGAAAAGAAATTCTATATCGCACGCGGCCTTTGCATAATGAGCAAGCTTTTCATGGTCGTGAAAACGAAGATGCTCGCCGGCAATACCCAAGTCCTCAAAATATTTTTTGCCGTATTCCTTAAAATAATCGTACAATTGAGTGTCGGTTCCCTCTTTACAGAAGGTCTGAAACTCCATCTGCTCAAACTCGATAGTCCTGAAAGTAAAATTACCCGGTGTAATCTCATTTCTGAACGCCTTGCCGATCTGACCTATACTGAACGGAAGCTTCGCTCTCATAGTGCGCTGAACATTGACATAGTTGACATATTCACCCTGCGCATTTTCCGGGCGGAGATAAATGATGCTCTTGCTGTCATTTGTAACGCCTCTGTAGGTTTGAAACATAAGATTGAATTCTCTTATATCCGTAAAATTATGCTTGCCGCAATTCGGACACGGAATACTGTTTTCCTTGATATACGCAAACATTTCTTCCTTGGTCATTGCGTCTGCGTGTGCGTCGGGATTAAAGTCATCAATCAGATTATCTGCTCTGTGGCGCATTTTGCACTCCTTGCAATCCAGAAGAGGATCGGAAAATGATGCCACATGACCGCTTGCTTCCCATACACGCGGGTGCATAAGAATATCCGCATCAACCTCATAGCTGTTTTTTCTCTCCTGAATAAATCGTTTTCTCCAGGTATCCTTAACATTATTTTTAAGCCTTGTTCCAAGAGGGCCGTAATCCCATGTGTTTGCAAGTCCGCCGTATATATCGCTTCCCGGGAAAATAAAGCCTCTTCCCTTGCAAAGCGCGACTATTTTTTCCATTGTTTTTTCTGTATTCAGCATAGATAAGAACCTCCGCAATCTTTATGCAATATCAGGATTATTTTACTATTTTTTCCGCAATAAGTCAACAAAAAGCCACCGCAAAAGCGATGGCTCAAATAATAATCTTTAAAAATCTACCATCCAAGTCTGACGATGGTTAAATCACAACTGCCTGTACCGTATCTGTAGCAGGCTTTATGCCCTTCGGGCGTGAAAATATCTATTCTTCCCTTTACGGACAATCCGGAGCCTCCGCGGTCAACTACGGTGTAGTTTGTTCCGTCGACATTGACAACTGAGCCCATAGGCAGCCAGTTACAGGCTATATAGTAAGGATTGGGCATTCCGTTATACACTCTTCTGCCGCTTGCCGTCATGCCCGTTCCCGTTCCGCAGGCTGCGCACGCGCAGTAATGTGTATATCTTCCGTTAATTTTCTGCCCTACGGAGTAGCCGTTTTTGGACGAAACACCGTTTGATTTATAAGAAGCGCCCTTTGTTTTTTTTGTCCCCACTTTTACAATTTCGTTTTCAGGTTTCTTTACAGTCCGGCGCGAAAGCTCCTGCTTACTGTCTTCCTTGCCATTAACATATTTTACCTTATAGGTTACTTTATCCTCGCCTTTTACACCCTTTTTGAATACTTTTGTAACACCTCTGGCAAGCGTGCCGTCTTTTTTTTCTGTTGTTTTATAGGATGTTTTCTGTGTTCTTTCCTCTTCCTTATATTCAACACGGAAGACTTTAACCGTCATATCAGCCTTGAGCTTTGTGTCAAGTGACGGCTTGGTGTAATCATCTTTGCCAAGTTCAATCTGGGCCAGCGAAATTAAATCGGCAACAGTACCCTGATAAATGGCATACTTTGCTTTCTTGCCGTCGGCAATGAGCTTTACAGACATAGCAGATTTTATATCAATTACCATACCGTCTTCTATGTTATCTGTAAGGCTGTAATTAATTTTGTCCTGAGCGGAAACAGTGATACCGAGCTCGTCAAATGCCTTGCCGACTGTATCACCGTAAACATCATATGTGCTTATAACACCGTCAAACTTCACATTTATTCTATTGCGCTTATCCACTCTGATGGTTCCGCCCTCGCCTGAACGAAAAGCACTGATGTCAAGTTTGTCACTTTCGGCAAGAATAACATTTGCCTGTGACAGGATTTCGATTGGTTCCTTCTCATTCGTTGTAACTGCAAATGTGTTATTGTCAACAGCAATTTCAACCTTGTATTCCGACGCTAAATCGGCAAACGCAGTGGTTGCAAAAACAATTACAGTAACAATAAGGGCGATTACTGCTGTTAAAACAGTACGGCTGACGCCTCTGAGATGAACAGCACCTGATTGGTTTATCATCTTAATCTCCTTTGTTATCCGGAAAATATTAGGGTTTCAGGTCGTGAAACAGTTGTTCCTAATATCAATGGGAAGTCCATACATTCTTGCTGAAAATCCCACCAAGCAGAAGCAGTATTTTCTGCCTTTACCGTTAGTATTTCCCTGAGCGATAGACATTATAGTCACAAGTGCATAATGTGTCAACAATTTTGTTTGTGTTGTTTTGTATAAATTGCACAACAGTGCAATTTCCAATATTTCATTTTGTCCTTTTTTAAACTATATCTTGTGGTTATATTTTTAACGCTTTAATTCGGTAAAATGTTTTTTTTGTAAAAAGGTTAGAAAACCGCGATTTCTTTTTCATATTTTGTAACCTTTTTAATTCAAAGATAATTTTTTCGCAACATATTGGAAAAGATTAGTAATTTTTTCATTTATTTATCAATATATATAATTTGTTCATTTTATAAACAATTCATTTATGAACAAATATTTTGCCGCAAACCAGTTCCCTTTTCTTTTGTGCGCCTATACCTTCAACAAAAAGAAACGGCCGTCTCGAATCGTACAATCGGGACAGCCGTATACTATTATAAATATATAAGGTTAATCGTAATTTCGTGTTCTTTCGATATAATCAGCGAGTAAATAGGCCACTACTGCAATTGCCAATCCGAGCAGCAATGAAATGACAAAAACAAATCTTACAGAATTTGCTGCCGCATCGGCATAAAAGGATGGATAAATTTTAGGCGATTGTCCTATACCCGTTATGAGCGCAGTGATTGAGGTAAGCATAAATGTAATGCCCGTTGCGATATACCCCATAAGCATTGCCATAAACGCATCCTTATTTTTTGAAAAAAGGGAAAAAAACGCAATGATGGAAATAACCACAAGCAATATTCCTATTGAGGCATATCTTGAATACTTGGTTTGCGTTTCTTTTACAAATGCTTTCATACTTTCTATATTATCAATACCATAACTGTCGGCATATATTTCCGCCGCTTTGACTGCTGTATTATGAACCTGCTGTTTGTTGTATTTTATATTGTTGCCTTCAAGATATTCCGTGCACAGCTCTTCAAACAGTTCAATTCTCGCGGATGTATAAAGCGAGGTATCAAGGGAATTGAAAAGTCTTTCTACTGCATCAGCACCCATTTCATCATCAAGTTTGATTTCGGTTTCAAAAACTCTTACCGGAATGGAGCTCTCAAGCGACAAAATCTGAATACGGTCATTAAAATTTTGTTTGCACTGTTCCTCCACGCGTTTTGTCAAAAATGTGAGCTTTAGATAATCAGGCGAACACAGCGTACCCTTAATTAAAACAGAACCGAAACACAGCACATTGCCTGCCACCATAACTGCGGCAAATATAAGACAAAGTATTTTTCTTGTTTTTTTAAGTGACATAGACATCCGAGGCGTGCCGCGCACGCTTCCTCCTATTAGATTAATTGACCGACAGCGACAAAATATCTGCTGCTGATACCCACTCCCGAACTGTTGTCTGTATAAATCGCAACAGATTTTCCGATACCGTCGGCAGAGCTTTTCAATTCATTTTGGTTATCGGCTGCAAATGTATCCGTTATTTTGAAGGTATAGCTTTTATTCTTTATATTTATTGAAACAACATTGCCTTTTTTAAGTGATTTTATTGTTTTTGAATCATTCTTTTTACAGTATATAAAGGTACATCCTGTCTCATCGAAAAAAGCACTGTCTTCCAAAATACTGAGCTTTCCCGAACCGTTGACCTCATCGGCATTATATATTAACGGAAATTCCTTATCCGCAATCTCCGCAGTGCCCATAACCGTATTTTTTTCAATACCGTCAAAGCTGTCCGCGCTATCCTTATCAAGCTCTTTGAGGTGTGCTTTTTCATATTCCGCAAGCGTTACCGTTTCATCACTGAACGGGAACTTGTCCGCAGACTGGACAAGCACGGTACAGACAACTATCGTCATAACCGCACCTATTATTGCGGGGTATATAATCCACTTGTAAAAAGAGATTTTTTTCTTAGCCATCCTGCTTTCCGCCAATCCTTGCTATTTTCTGTTTATATCCTGAGACTGCAGCGCATTCTGCATAATGCCTGTCTTTTTCTTTTTAGGCTTATATGCGGGAGGATTTTTCAGCTTTCCCGCGAGCCTGCCGTTTTTCTGCGTAATTTTATTAATTTCGTGAACGGGCCCTGCCATATAATCAGACATATATTTATCGGCAACCTCCATCATTGCCTTATCATTTTTCATTTCACCCAGAATCGTAACACCTATAATATCCTGAACTTCATTTGTGGCATCTTCATAAACTTCGTTGAGCATTTTAAACAGTTTTTTTCTTTCGGCCTCGCTGCCGTCCCTGATCACGCTCATAACTCTCGGTGTTCCATGCTCAACAAAAAATGTTTCGGGCAGGAATTCATTATATTTTGAAATATTATCCTTAATAAGATTCTTCATATCAGGATAAAGTACACCGAAACGGTTTGCAAGAGAATCGGTATCATAACTGATTGCTCCGCTTTTAGCTTTCGATCTTGAAACAGCCTTGGGCATTTTTATTTTGTCCAGATCAACCTTTTTCTTTGATTTAAAAAGAGACGCAATTTCGTCCTGTATTTCATTCGCAAGCGATTTTGCATCCTTTTCGTCATAGCTGCGCGTATCAAAAAGGCTTCTTGAAATTGTATTGAATTCGGTTTTTTCGCCGTCTGTCTCAGTTGCGTATTCAAACGACACAGCACTGCTCTGCGCGTCATAAACCACCCTGTACGCACCCTTTTCTGACGAAAAAGATATACAGTTTTCCACATCGGATGGTTTCTGTTTAAAACCGAGCTCACTGTTTATGTTTTCAAGATTCTTCTCAATAAGCTTGAGAGCATCATTTATTTCCATACTCTATCTCCCGTAAAATTATTTTAAAGAACAAATATTATATAATTCAAGATAGTATTATATCATCTTCGTATCCGTTTGTCACTAAAATTTTTATTAACTTATTCTAAATACTGCGTGAACTTAAATATAAATATTATTGATTATTGTGATTTACTGTGTTACAATATTATGAATAATCGAACAGACAGGAGCTGCCAGTGTGAATAAAATTACAATTGCCGTACTTTTCGGCGGTGTATCGTCTGAGCACGATATAAGCTTAATATCAGCAAAGGGTATTCTATCAAATATAGATTACGATAAATATAATATTATTCTTATGGGTATAACAAAGCAGGGAAAGTGGTATATTTTCAATGATGATATAAATATGCTCCCCGACGACAGATGGCTTGAATCGGCAACTCTTGTTCCCGCATTTATTTCTCCCGACGCTTCGGTTCACGGAATCGTAACCGAAAAGGGTGAGGTAATCAGGCTTGACGCCGTTTTCCCTGTTCTTCACGGCAAAAACGGTGAGGACGGCACTGTGCAGGGGCTTTTGCAGCTTGCGCAGATACCTTTTGTAGGCTGTGATTCGACATCCTCAGGTGTGTGTATGGATAAGGCTATAGCAAATGCCGTTTCAGACGCATATGGCATTGAGCAGGCAAAATGGTGTGCCTATACGCATCACAGCTATTACGCAAATCCCGACACCTGTCTTGACGAGGCAATCGAAAAGCTGGGACTGCCCATATTTGTCAAGCCTGCCAACGCGGGCTCGTCAGTCGGCATTTCCAAAGCGCGTTCAAGAGAGGAGCTTGCAAAAGGCATTGATATTGCGTTTAAAGAGGATAAAAAGGTTGTTCTTGAGGAATTTATAGACGGTCTTGAGGTAGAATGCGCAGTTCTCGGAAATGAGGAGCCTATTGCAGGCGAGGTCGGCAGAATTGCATCTGCCGCAGAATTTTACGATTTTGACTCAAAATACAACAATCCCGAATCCAAGCTTTATATACCGGCCGATATACCCCAAGAAAAAAGAGACGAGGTAAGGACACAGGCTTTGAAAGCATACAAGGCACTTGGCTGCGAGGGGCTCGCCCGCGTTGACTTCTTTATAACAAAGAATGACGGAAAAATCCTGCTCAACGAGATTAACACCATTCCGGGGCAGACTTCAATCAGTATGTATCCCAAGCTTTTTGAAGTTGTAGGAATCCCTTATACACAGCTTATTGACAGGCTGATTGATTATGCGCTCAAACGCGGCAGTGTATTTTAGACGCCGTCATATGACATATTAAAATAACAGTTAAATCATCCCTGTCGGCTACGCAGGGACACCGTGATGTTTAAATAAAATTGTAGCCGGGAAGAGGCTATGTGATTTAGTATGAAACAGGAAATTCTGCTTGAAATAACCGGCACACAGCAAATTGACAGTCAGCGCGATAAAATTGAGCTTACAACCGTAGGCGAGATTGAAGAGATTGATGATGCTTACATAGTTTATTATACAGAGGAACAGGAGCCTCCGCTTTCACCGGTACAGGCAACTGTTAAAATATATAAAAACGGTAATTCGGTGGAAATGACGAGAACGGGAGCATATGATTCCTGCCTTGTCATTGAAAAATCAAAGCGTAACCTCTGTCATTACGGAACTCAGTTCGGAGACATTCTTATGGGAATATCAGGCCGTTCGATAGAAAGTGAGTTCAACGGCAGCAGAGGATGCTTTAATTTCGGATACGACATTGATGTAAACGGAGCACTTGCCTCACGCAACGAGGTAAAAATGACATTTAGAAAAAATCAGGAGCAGTAAAAAGATGTCTGAATTAGTTAAAAAAACGGAAAATATATTAAAGCAAAGAATTACTCTGGCAATGGAATCAGCTATACGCAACGGTGAGCTTCCGCAGGCTGAAATACCTGAATTTATCATTGAAATTCCGTCAAACAAGGCAAACGGCGATTATTCGTCAAACGCTGCAATGGCAGGCGCAAGAGTGTTTAAAAGAGCTCCGAGAGCTATTGCGCAGAGCATTGTTGACAATCTGGACCTCACAAACACCCTCTTTGACAGAGCCGAAATAGCGGGTCCGGGCTTTATTAATCTTTTTCTGTCACAGAAATATTACAGCGAAATTTTAAAGGATATTTTTGCACGGGGAAATGATTACGGAAAGTCCGACTACGGACAGGGCAAACGAATTCTTGTTGAGTTTGTATCTGCAAATCCGACAGGACCCATGCATATAGGAAATGCCCGAGGAGGAGCAATCGGCGACTGCCTTGCCTCTGTACTCGACTGGGCCGGATATGAGGTGAACCGTGAATTCTATGTCAATGACGCCGGTAATCAAATAGAAAAATTTGCGACCTCGCTTGAGGTCAGATATCTTCAGCACTTCAAAAATAATATTGAAATGCCCGAGGACGCTTACCATGGAGCTGACATAACGGAACACGCCGAAAACTTCATAAATGCGTTCGGCGACAGATATGTGGACTGCGAATCCGCGCAAAGAAGAAAAGCGCTTGTTGATTTTGCTCTGCCTAAAAACATTAAGGGACTTGAAGAAGATCTCGCAAGATACAGAATAAAATATGACAGATGGTTCAGGGAATCGTCGCTTCACAATGACGGATCGGTTGAAAAAATCATTCATACGCTTAAAGAAAAGGGAGTAACATATGAAAAGGACTCCGCTTTATGGTTCAAAGCCTCCGAATATGGCAATGATAAAGATATAGTTCTTATCCGTGCAAACGGACTGCCGACATATATTGTTCCGGATATTGCATATCATTACAATAAGCTCGTCACACGCGGCTATGATAAGGCAATTGATGTTTTGGGAGCGGACCACCACGGCTATGTTGCAAGAATGAAGGCGGCGCTCACGGCCCTCGATATTGACGCGTCAAAGTTTGACGCCGTTATTATGCAGATGGTGAGGCTGGTCCGTGACGGTGAAACAATCAAGCTGTCAAAGCGTTCGGGAAAGGCTATAACACTCAACACGCTTATTGACGAGGTTCCGCTTGATGCGGCAAGATTTTTCTTTAATCTGCGTGAGCCGAATTCTCATTTTGATTTTGATCTTGAGCTTGCCGCCAAGCAGTCAAGCGACAATCCTGTTTATTATGTTCAGTATGCGCACGCGCGCATCTGCTCCATTCTCAAAAAGGCACGCAGCGAGGGAATTGAGCTGAGAACACCTGACGACAGCGAGCTTGCACTGCTCACATCAGATGAGGAAAGGGAGCTTATACGCCACCTCTCGTCCCTGACAAACGAAGTCATATCGGCAGCCAGAACATATGATCCTGCAAAAATCACCCACTATGTTATTGAACTGGCAACTCTCTTTCATAAATTCTATAATGCACAGAGAGTTATGGTGGAGGACGAGGGACTCATGCAGGCACGCCTTTATCTTTGCACGGCTGTGAGAGATACCATCAAAAACATACTTACTATGCTTAAAATTACTACTCCGGAATCTATGTAAGGAGAGGGAAAATGGCCCAAATAAAAAGCAAAGCACTTCATACAGTAGGTAACAGATTGTTTCATTATCTGTATAAAAATCCTAAAAAGAATATGCTGAAGCTTGTCAGGCTCGGCAAGGTTTTTGCCGGCAGAATGTACCCCGAAAGTACATTTACAAAACCTATAGAAATTATAACCGACGAAAGCAACATCTGGCATCAATTCCTTTTCAGAGGGATTGATGAGATTGACCATGCTTTTTTGCAAAAAGCCGTTCTGACCTTCGGAATAGATTTGGGTCTGATAGGAACCTCCACGCTGCGCAAAAAAAGGGATATTGAAAAATGCAATATCCCTTGGGTGGTTCTTCTTGATCCGACTTCTGCCTGTAATCTTAAATGTAAAGGCTGCTGGGCGGCGGAGTACGGCCACAAGTCAAATCTTACGCTTGATGAAATGCGCAGAATCATAAGGCAGAGTAAGGAGCTTGGCACGCATTTCTTTATGTTTACAGGCGGCGAACCGCTTATCAGAAAAAAGGATATACTGACTCTTGCAGAGGAAAACAACGACTGTCTTTTTCTCGCCTTTACCAATGCTACTCTTGTGGATGATACATTCTGCGAACAGATGAAAAGCTGCGGCAATTTTGCGCTTGCGCTCTCTATTGAAGGTACGCAGGGATCAAACGACGCACGGCGCGGCGAGGGATCGTATAAAAAAACGATTGACGCAATGCGTCTTCTTAAAAAACACAAATGCCTTTTCGGAATATCTGTTTGCTATACAAGCCAAAACTATGACGCGGTTACATCAGATGCGTTTTATGATTTGATGATAGAAAACGGCGCAAGATATGCGTGGTATTTCCATTATATGCCTGTCGGAAGTGACGCAGATACTGATTTGCTTTTAACTCCATCTCAGCGTGAATATGTTTACAGAGCCATAAGGGCAAAACGAAATGCAAAAACGGGAAAACCTATTTTTACCGTAGACTTTCAGAATGATGCCGAATATGTCGGCGGTTGTATTGCGGGCGGACGAAATTATTTTCATGTCAATTCCGACGGTTATGTCGAACCGTGTGTATTTGTGCATTACTCTGACTCGAATATCAGGGAAAAAAGTATAATCGAATGTCTTAAATCACCTTTATTTCAGGAATATTATAAGGGACAACCGTTTAACGATAATATGCTGCGTCCATGCCCTATGCTTGAAAATCCGCAGGCGCTGAGGCACATTGTCAAAAAATCGGGAGCAAAATCGACAAATATGATTATGCCTGAATCGGTAGATGCGCTTTGCGCAAAATGTGATTCATACGCACAAAGCTGGGCGCCCAGAGCAAAAGAAATCTGGGAGGAGCAGGAACGCTTCAGACCGTTTACACAATATTACCGCGACACCATCATATAAAAAAACAAGCAACGGAGACCAATCCTGTTAGGAGGTCTCCGTTTTTTTACATCGATATTTTTACTCGCTACCGCGTTTGTCCGTCGGTATGGATTTATACCCGGCAATATGATAAAACAGTATCTGAAGAACAACATTGCCCATAATCGGATTATAAAGAGGAAGCAACCCGTCATATGTGACTTTGTTTTCAAAACCGCTCATCTCGTTTTTCAGATTCTGCGGAACAACCAAAAGCGTATTTTCACGGTACGGATACAACGCCATGAGGGCCGGCGGCATCAGCTCCCTGTTTGATATAAAGGCTATAATCAGTTCAGGCGCTTCCTGTGAAAACGCAAGTTCTCCTGCCGGCACTGCCTTTGCATGTATACCGCACAGTTTCTCAGCCATAAATTCGCCGTAAACGGCACAGGCAAAGTCTGTATTAATACCTGTAAAAATTATTCTTTTGCACTGCGCGATTTCTTTTGAAAGGCTGTTTAATATACAGTCCTTTTTAAGCAGTTGCTTTACTCTGCCGCCTATTTCAAAAATCATCTTTGACGCAATTTCATAATACAAATCGGTTATGACCTGTCCTTTTTTACCGAAATAAAGACACATAAGAGACAGGGCGATATTATTCATCGTATTCACCGCTGTGGGAACAACGCCAAGCTGGCGGTAGTTAATATCAACACAGTTTTTAAATTTATCACCGGCGCATTTATTCTGAATGGAAATGAGCTTTGCACCCGACTTCAATACACGGTTGACACAGGAGGATTTATCTCTCGAGTCACTTTCACCGACCATTATAACAAGAGTATATCTGTCCAGTACAGGATTTGCACAGTTAAATTCCGACATCAGGACAGGCATACAAATTAAATCGGCAATAATTTCAAAATTATACGCACCAAAAACGGCGCAGCAGTAGTTAGCATAATCACAGACAATATACGCTCTTTTTATTTTTTCAATATGAATTTTATAAAATGTAAAATTGATTTTGCCCGCATCTGTATATGCTTTCAGGAACCGCTCAATCGATTTCATCTGCGTAAATATTTCCTTTTTCATAAAATCGGGAAAGCCGTCCTTACTAACAGCCGTTTCGACCGGGGGAATATGCTTTTTTCTTTTTGGAAAAATATTTTTCATTGTTTTATCAGCCTCGCAACAATTACAGACATATCATCCCGATGCCTCTCATCACTGTTTTTAACTGCAAAATCCAAGATTGCATTTGCCTTTTCAGTGGGATTTTCGCTTTCATCCAATTTAATAAATTCCTCCAGCCACTCCTCTCCTATATCGGTTATACCGTCGGACATCATTATGATCTCGTCGTTGACATTGAGCATGGTCGTTCTCTTTGCAAATTCTATACCCCTTAATATACCGGCGGGCATTGATGAAAGCTCACACTTTGTTATAAGATCTCCCTTTATTATATATGACCTTGGTGCCCCCGCCTTATAAAATTCACACTTGCCTGTAAAAAGGTCAATGCTTGCACAATCGAGTGTCGCCAGGCTCTCCTCACTGCTTTTTACAAGAAGAGCGCTGTTGACAACCTTTAAGGACGAATCAAAGCCGAATCCCGCCGACAACAGCTTTGACAAAAGACCTGCTCCCATCGCACCGTCGAGTGCAGCTCTGCCGCCCTTGCCCATACCATCGCTGATAATTAAAATCATATGGCCGCGCGAGTCATTTATGGTTTTGATTGTATCCCCGCACAGATGTCCTTCGGCACAGTACTGTGCAAAGCCTATACTCATTTTAAAATTCGGTTTTTCCATCATCGTCAGCATGGAATCATTACCTGAGGTATTTACTCTGGAATGTTCAAATTCTCTGCCGCATATGCGCGAAATTTCCTTTTTTAATCTGGGACTGTTCAATCCCTTTGTCGAGCGCGGAGCAAGAATTTCAATTCTGATACGGTCGTATTTATCCACAATCACCGAAATATTTTCAGGATATATGTCGTATTCGCCGAGCATGCGCCTTATTTTTCCCGCGGACTTAAAATCAAAATTTTCCGCACTGTCAAATTCAAAAGCCAGATCACCGAGCATATCGGATATTGAAAAAAACTGATCTGCGGCAACCATTCTGATTTCACTCTCCATCGGCTCTGTTTTGCCGAGTTCATTTATTTTTTCACGCACATCTCTTACGCTTTCGCTTACCTGGGCAAGCGCTGATGACGCAAACCTCAGCCTTACCACAAGGCTTTGCCTGAGACTTCCGTCCGGAGCAATATCGGCTCCGCTTTCCCACAGCTCTGTCATTTTGTTTGTAACAACACCCGGCAAAAGTGAAAGAACAACACAGGCAACCGCGCTCTCAATAACACAGCATACGGAAAACGAGCCCATATCGGCTGCAACCGCAAAAAATGCCATGGACAGCGTAAAGCTTATCCCTATTCCAACTGTTGACATATTTACAAAAAGGCTTGATACCAAAGCGGAAAAAGCGTATGCGCCAAGCAAAAAAAGGCTGTTTTCCCTGCTGATACCGAGCGCAAAACCAAGGCAAAGCGATATAATAAGCCCCCATCTCTGCGAGCCGAACCTGATAGAGGACAAAATGATGATAACGCCTATGATTCTTGCAGGCGATATGCCCTTTACTTCAAGAAAGGACAACCCCGACAGGATTACAGACGAAGATACGATAACGCATGTCAGATCGGTCACGGGGAGAGCCTTGTATTTCAAACGCTTGATATTGCAATGTACTGCCCTGAAAAAGAAAAACGCACCGCCCAGAGCGAGCACCGCCTCACCGAAGGATAACGCATATCCGGCTGCGGAAGTTCCTGTCCTGAAATTCATTACAAATCCTGTTGAAAAAACAGATAAAAATGCGACTGCCATAGGAACATAAGGTTCTTTTTTGACATTGAAAACATTTACCGCAAACGCTCCGAGAGCAGCTATAATCACCGCGCTGAAATATCTTATTGCATCGTTTGTATCACAGAAAATGATATAACCTATCCCCGCACCTATTGCCGAGAACAGAAAATTCTTTTTACTTGAAACGCATATAAGCGAGACAGCAAAAGGACAGCTTCCCCCTACAACAGACGAAAAGCTCAAAAAAAAGGATATCAAAAGCCAGATTATTCTTCCCGCCGTATCTTTAAGGTTAAACCTGTATGTATCTTTGATTTTTTCCTTTACAGTCATTTTGCACTCCCAAAACCTCCGTAACATCACCTCCAAAGCATTATATATTGTTTATTCCGCAAAAAATGTAAAAAAAAGAGCGGAATTTAACCGCTCATAAAAATATTGCATGAATTATTTCTTTTTCTTTTTTCTGTTTCTGAGGACAATCATAAAAATCATTCCGATAATTCCGCCGACCGCATTCATCATCATATCGGTCATAGTATCTACCAGTCCAAGCCGACCGTATTCGTTGCTGTATTTTGACAGGTCAAATATAGCAGTCTCGTCCCCTGCCTTTGAAAGCTGAAGATTTGTTCCGTGGAGCGTGTCCATCAAAAATTCATAAAACTCCCAGCCAACCGCAATCGAAAGCGCAAACATCAATGAAAATATAGCTGCAAGAGTGGCGGCACACTGCCCTTTTTTGCGCTGAATAATACAGGCAAAATCATACCCGAACACAGCGCATACCACGCCCGAGAGAATGTGCATTATATTGTCAAACCACACCGTGTTGTCAAACACGCCGAAATATGAGCCTATAACAATACCCGTAAAAATGATTATATTGAGCATGGTCTGGCTGAGAGGAGGCACCTCCTCGATAAAGCTTCCGTTTCCGAAAATCTGAAACATATCCCAAAGATGTGTGAAAATAAAGCAGAAAACACTCTCAAATCCCATTACCAGATCCCCGTGTACAAATGAATAAACGGCACAGATTATCAGTGAAATTCTGACCAAAATCCAAAAAACCAACTGTCCTTTTGGTATAAGTTCTACAGGATCCTTTTTTATTTTGTATGCCATACGCTTCCTCCGAAGGGATTGTTTTACCGATTTGCGTTTCCCTGAACAGGCACTCCGTCAGTCAGTTTGCCCCAAACAGTGCAAACCTATTCTACCATAGATACGAAAAAAGTCAAATTATTAAATAAAGTTAAACTATTTTATATATTGTGGAAATGATATGCTTTTATTTGATATAATCAATTCAGTGCAATGGAGGGAAATTTATGATTGAATATAAAACAAGATATGATGTAAAAAAGACAATGTACGAAAAATTTGCCGATTCCGCGGCGCAGAATTCAGATAAGCCCTGCTTTTACTATTACAACAACACAATCACATGGGCTCAGGCTGAAGAGATGGTTGACCTCTGTGCAGCGGCGCTGGTTGCCAACGGTGTCAGAAAGGGCGACAGAGTGATTATCTGTGCTCCGAATATACCGCAGTGCATCACTGCCATTTACGCAGTCAACAAAATCGGCGCAATCGCATCCATGCTGCATCCGCTTTCGGTTAAATCCGAGGCAGAATACGCTGTTAATCTTGTAGGCGCAAAATTTGCGTTTTGCTTTGATGTATCCGAAAAATCATTTCAGGGTATGAAAAATCTGACACTTGTACGCTGCAAAACTGCCGGATATTTCCCCAAATCGGCTTACGGCTTTATTGCGAATCAGCTTTATAAAAAGAAAATCAAGGGCAAAACCGCCCCTGCTACACAAGTGCATAAAAATATTGAATGGTCTCAATTCTTAAAAGAAGGCAAGGATTTTCTCAAAAACGGGGGCAAGGTTGAAATCAACTCAAATCCCCTTGATATTGCCGCAATTATGATGACGGGCGGTACAACAGGAAATCCCAAGGGCGTTATGCTGTGCAATGAGGCAATCAACAATCTGTCCTATCAGCTTCTTGATGTTGTTGAAAATGTGCTTCATATGCAGGTTGATCCGTCAACAGACACAATGCTTACCGCTCTGCCTGTTTTCCACGGCTTCGGCTTTGCACTTTGTATGCATGTTTCCGTATGCACGGGCATGCCTCAATCACTATTTCCTCAGTTTGACGCAAAAATGTGTTCATCTGCCATTAAAAGATACTCCATTAACTATATTTTCGGGGTTCCGGATTTCTTTGAGAAAGTACATAAGGCAGGCTATCTTAAAAACATAGATATGTCTAATATGAAATTAATCGGTTCAGGCGGAGATGTCGTACCTTATTCGCTTACTGAAAAAATGGATAGACTTCTTAAAGAAAACGGAGCAAAATGCCATTTTGTATCGGGATACGGTCTAACGGAATGTGTAACCGTTTGCTCCTTCACCGATCCGAGCAGAGAGGCACCTCAGGGATGCATTGGAATTCCTTGCTACAATATTGAAGCAATGACGGTTAAACCCGGAACAACGGATGAAGTCAAGGGAGAGGACGGCGAGCTTTGCATTTACGGTCCTACGCTTATGAACGGATATTATAATGATCCCGATGAAACGGCAAAGGTTCTTGTCAAACACCCTGACGGAAAAGTATGGCTTCATACAGGCGATATGTGTTACATTGATCAGAAAACCACGGACATCTATTACCGACAGAGACTCAAGAGAGTATATAAAATCAGCGGATACCTTGTTTATCCTTCCTTTATCGAAGAGGCATACAGGGCCATGGCCGAAATTTATGACTGCTGCGTAATAGGAACAGGTGACGAGGGCAACACAAAATTAAAGCTCTTTGTAGTCAAAAATAAAAAATATGAGCAGGACGACGAAGAGGCACTCACGAAAAAAATTATTGATTTTGGCATACAGAATCTTTCAAAATGGTCTGTACCCAAGCAGATCGAGTATATTGACGAACTTCCGAGAACTAAGATAGGCAAAGTTGACTTCAAGGTACTCAAATAAATTTATCTATGCACCGCGCGAAAAGCTGTTGTTTTTTGCGCGGTATTTTTATACCTATATCCACTTTCTTTTTTTAAACCAAAAAAACAGCACTGCAATGATTGAAACGGAAATCAGTATGACAAACAGATATCCGTATCTCCAGCTAAGCTCCGGCATATACTTAAAATTCATTCCGTACCAGCCTACAATCAGTGTAAGCGGGAAAAAAATTGTTGTAACAAGCGTAAAAATTTTCATCGTCTGATTAAGCTTCATGTCTAAATATGCCTGATAGGCGTCCCACAGATGAACAACACTGCTCCGCAGAAGATCAACATTTTCTTTGAGTCGAACTGCCTTATCTGTAAAAATTTTAAAACATCTCAGCTCAGCCGGATCAAAAAGGTCGTTTTCGTTTTCCCGGAGCGCATCCCCTATATCTATGAGCTGTTCATAATATCCTCTCAGAGCGAGCAATTCTTTTTTCATTGTGAGAAGCCTCATATTGAAATCCTTGTCTGCCTCATTTTTCAGCACCATTTCCTCAAGGCGGTTTATTTTATGTTCAAGCTGTTCCAGTGCGTGATTATCCCTTAAAATAAGTCCTTCAAGAAATATGCAAACCAGTTTTTCAATGGAAATATTTTCACACGATATGCGTGCGAGAGTTTTCATAAAAATATTTCTGTTTGAACAGTCACTGTCCTCAATATCAATAACAAGAAAAAGATTTTTTTTGATAAAAAACGCAAGGCAATCCTCTCTTGTCCCTATCGTTTTTACATCAATCAGATTCAGCTTTACAAAACTGTATTCATCGTTCACCTCAATATCGGATGAAAAAAAACCGTTTTTCCCCCTGCACTGCTCCATACTTTGAACAGACAGATTAAACTGCCGGTAAACCTTTTCCAGCTCGGTAAAATTCATATATCCTGCCGTTATAAGCATATCGTTAAGATTATCTGCCTGAACAGTGATTATCTCATCATCAAATTGGTACAGCAAAAAAACATCTCCGAAAACAAGTATTTATCCAAAAATCAAACACAAAACTATTTTGCCGCTTTGAAATAAAAAAAACAAAAAAATATGGAGCTTTTATAAAAAGCCCCATATCTGAACCTGTTTTATTAATAATTTTGCTCTTTGAGCTTAAAGTATGCCTTAGGATGCTGGCAGACAGGACAAGCATCAGGTGCCTGCTTTCCGATAACAATATGACCGCAGTTAGAGCAAATCCAGATTTTATCCTCGTCCCTGCTGAAAACAAGGCCGTTTTCAACATTTTCAAGAAGCTTTAAATATCTTTCCTCGTGCTCTTTTTCAATCTTTCCCACCTCTTCAAAGAGATAGGCAATGTGGTCAAAGCCCTCTTCCCGTGCCTCTTTGGCAAAAGCGGCATACATATCGGTCCATTCGTAATTTTCACCTTCCGCAGCAGCCTTTAAATTAGAGGCTGTGTCGGCAATTTCACCGCCGTTGAGAAGTTTGAACCAGATTTTCGCATGTTCTTTTTCGTTGTCGGCAGTCTCCTGGAATATCTGTGCAATCTGAACATAACCGTCCTTCTTTGCTTTGCTGGCATAATAAGTATACTTATTTCTTGCCTGGCTTTCACCCGCAAAAGCTGCCATAAGATTTGCCTGGGTTTTTGTTCCTTCTAAGTTTTTCATCTTTTTTCCTCCTATAAATTATATTTCCAGTCGTTTTAGTTTTGACACTATCGCCATAAATATACCCCACATAACCTGAAACGCAACAACATTGACCGCGTTGAGCTGATTATAACCCTTGACAATCCCGAGCATTGCCACAACACCGAATCCGATTGCACATCCGAAAGATACAAGAACACTTAAAAGCCGCCTTGTTTCCTCAATATTCTCGGCGCTGTTCATCGCGGAGACAAAGCCGAGCGCAGAACCGTCGTGCACAACATATGCAGGTGATTTTTCAACGCACATCTGAGAATATTTATCAAACGCTCTGCCGTTTGATGCACTCATAATTCTTACAAAACCGTCAGGCAGAGAGAAAAGCTGCGCAACACTCTCATCATTAATATAGGGATCGGCGCTTTTAACAAGAACGGTCATACCGCTTTTTTCAAGTCTTCTGAGGGCCTTTTTTAAATCCGGATCGGCATTATAGGATACGACAAACATTGCCATAACCTTTCCCGTTACTGCAAGATAAAGAATTTTTCTCCCTTTGCGAGTATATTTTTTCTCAAAATCCTCCTTGGGGACATTTACCCCGTGATGAAGTAAAAGCTCCCTTGTGCCTACGAGTATCTTTTTGCGGTAAATCCACGCTGATGTACCGAGCCTGTCCTCATAAACAATGCCGTCAACCTCCGGCAGGATAGTCTGCTTACCTATTATAACCTTGTCAAAAACGGCTGCAAGCGGGCTCTTTGTCTGAATCATCACCGCTGCGGTTTTAAGAATGACATCATCTGCCTTGGCGCCGTTAAATGTTTTAATACCGTGAATTTCACAACTGTTCGGTCCGAACAAATCCTGCGCTTCGATAACAATTGCGTTCGCGTCATCAATTGCCCTTGAGCCCTCAAAGCCGTTAATCATTGCGTTATACCTTTCAAGATGCCTTGAAACGCCTGAAAGAGCACTGTTTGTTGTGTAAAGAGAAATGCACGGGCACGAAATACATATGCCGCATGCGGCCACATTGGCGGCAATATGCCAGTTTTTTGTGATGATTGTGAAAACGACAAATAAGACAGCGTTCAGGACAAGCATGATAACACCTGTTGTTTTGGCGATCTTATCGGCAGGTTCGTCACTGCTGCTTATATCAAAAAACTTTGTTGTGAAATCTGTTTTAATACTTGTTTTCAGGTTAGACTCACCCGAAAGAAGCCCCCGGCTTATTATTGCCGCGTCAACCTTATTGGCAATCGTCTCTACAGTATGCTTTTCCTCCTGATTAGTTAAAAATTCAAAATTTTTAATCATTCTCAAAAGCATTTCACGCTTGCCGACCGAACTCATAAGCAACGCGAATGAAGCGGCTAAAGGATATGCGCAGCCGTTGTCAACAAGTAAATCGCTGTTTACAAGCAGCAAAATGGTGTGAACAAGAATTACAAGACTGACTATTGAAACAGGGAAATCATAATTTATCGAATTTTTAAAATTAAAGCCGTGAATAATATTTCTGCTGTTCATTATAATTACAAAACCGTAAAGCGCCAGCATGGTTGTAAAATATACGCTGTTGTCAAGCAAAAACGACGGCATATAAGCACTGTCTTTAAAAAAGGTAAGAAGTCCGAGCAGGATTGAAACAACAAGTGTAATGGCAATGGTCAATGTTACAGATGTTTTTGACGCAAAAAGTCTTTCCAAAAAAGCCGTTTTGTCATCGATATGATTAAATTCAACTCCTGCTATTTTTTCATTCTTTTTTTCATCAAAATTTTTTTCTATTTCGTCAGGGCTGAAAAGGCGGAATTTATTTACTTTGTCCCTGCGCCTTTCGCGAAGCTGCTTTTCCGCAAGCTCCTCGTCAATTGTTGAAACTTTTTCAGTTGAATCTTCAAACCCTTCAAGAACAATCTGATACTGTTCCTCCTGATCACTTGCGCTTTCCTCAGGAGTGGGTGCATTATTTCCCGATCCGAGTGAAATTCTTGTTTTTTCCAGCTCGTCAACAGCGACTATTGTCGGTATTTCCTCTAAATCAGATGTTTTATCAAAGCGCGATTTACTCTTTATGGTTGCCGGTCTTTCAATGATTTCAGGAGGTTTTTTTGAATAAAGAGGTTCGTCGGAATTTGTTTTGAAAAAGCTTTTTTTTATGTCTTTGACAGTATTGATAACGCCTGTTTTATCATTATTGACCGGCGGTTTTTCAATAATTTTTGTTTTTGTCTTATCGTCAGAGGCAACTGACGATAATTTTTTCTTGTCTATTACAGCCGTTTTTTGAGAATTTCCTTGCGTGTGAGGCGTTTTGCTTTCCGATCTTTCTTTTGGTTGTGCCTTTGGAATCTCTATCGTGCGCTGTGTTATCTCCTGTGCAGAAGTATTAATTTCCTCAATAGCGCTATGTGCTTTATTGACGGTTTTTTTTCTTATCTCCTCTGCCTGCCTGATGATTTCATCAATTGATAAATTCTCACTCATAACTCAAGCCTCTGTCTTGCGACCTCATACATAATAATTCCCGCCGCAACAGACGCGTTAAGGGAATTAACTTTGCCTCTCATCGGCAGACTTACAACAACATCACATTTTTCTTTTACAAGCCTTCCGACACCGTGCCCCTCACTGCCGACGACAAGGGCGCACCCTCCCGAAAAATCGGTTTTGCACCAAGGCTGTCCATCCATATCTGCGCAATAAACCCAGATATTTTTCTTTTTAAGTGCGTCAATGGTCGCCGCTATGTTGCTCACTCTTGCGACTCTCATATATTCAAGTGCTCCGCAGGAGGTTTTGGCGACAATAAAATTCAGTCCCGCATTTCTTCTTTTTGGAATAATGATTCCGTGAGCACCGCATGCCTCCGCACTTCTGATAATTGCCCCGAGGTTATGGCTGTCCTCTATTTCGTCACAGATAATAAGAAAAGGAGCTTCGCCCCGCCTGTCGGCATATTCAATCATTTCATCAACTGTTACATAATCATGCGCCGGAACATTGGCGGCAACACCCTGATGATTTGCGTTGGCGCACATAAAATCAAGCTTTTTTCTGTCCACATTCTTTATCACTATCTGCTTTTCCCTGCACATAGCAATAATCCTGGTTATCGAGCCTTCCCGTTCTCCCTTTGCGATAAGGACATTTTCAACCTGTCTGTTGCTTTTAAGAAGCTCCAAAACAGCATTGCGTCCGATAACAAGGTTATCCTTTGTTTTAATATTTTCCTCGTTCAATGTATATCACCGTAATATTTTCGTTAACATAATTATAGCATCTATACCTAAAATAATCAATGATATACAAAGGCTGACTCAAATTTTTATTGAGCCAGCTTTATCTTTTTATTTTTTCGTGGTAACGGACCTCGTTTTGCTCCAGGAAGAATAAAGCTTTGTATTCTTTCCGTTCACCTTAACTGTTTTGTAGGTACGAATACGAACATAATACTTTTTCTTTGCCTTGAGCTTTGAGATTGCTTTTGAGGTCGTCTTGTTCTTCGATACCGTTACCGTTTTTGCGGATTTGAATTTGCTGCTTGTACTGTACTGGATCTGATATCCCGTTGTCTGTGTTGTCAGCTTCTTCCACTTAACGGTAAATTTCTTCTTCCCTGCCGTCAGCTTGCTGAGGCTTGTTGCCTTCGGCTTGATCGTAAAGGTCTTTTTTACCGTTCCGCTGTAATTTCCTTTGAATTTAATCGTTACAGTGTATTTGCCGACATTCTTTCTGCCCTTTGCGTAGGAAACCGTATAATTTTTTGAAGATATTTTCTTTCCCTTGCTGTCCTTTACCGTTACGGACGGCTTCTTTACTTTTCCGTCATAGGTATAGCTTGTTTTGGAAAGGGTAATTGTCTTTGGGTAATAAATCGTCGATTTTGATTTAACCGCGCCGCACACCGTGCATTTTGTTATTTTACTTCCGTTTTTCTTAACCGTTGCTTTCGTAGTATTTGTTTTGTAGGTATGCGCTTTTTTGGCAACCGTTTTCTGTGCCGTGATAACCGTACCGCACACGGCGCAGTGACTGCCTGCTGTTTTGCCTGTCTTTGCGCAGGTCGCCGCAACCGCCTTGTCTGTCTCGGCTTTGTGCGGCGTTTTTGCAATCGGCTCAGATTTTGCTTCACCGCAAGATGAACAGGTATATGTCTTTATGCCTGCCGCTGTGCAGGTTGCGGGCGTCGTTATTTCACCATCATTCCATTCATGCGCATGAGCCGTTGAAATCAACTCGAAATCAAAGCCGTTATTCTGAGCAAAAAGTTTTGCATTTGAATTTTCCGTCCCGCATATTACAAGATTTTTGTTCTTTGGGATTGCGTCAACGGGAATGACACAGTTATTATTTTTTATCGTTATTTTTTGCAAAGATGAACAACCGTAAAAGGCTTTTGTTCCTATTGTTTTCACGCTTTCGGGCAGAAGTACCGTCTTTAGAGATGAACAACCGTAAAAGGCTTTTGTTCCTATTGTTTTCACGCTTTCGGGCAGAAGTACCGTCTTTAGATTTGTACACTTTAAGGCGGCGTAATCCTTAATTTCCCTCACGGTATCCGGCACTGCCGGTTCAGCGAGAGAATTTGCCGAGGGAACTGAAATCAGGATCGTTTTTGCCTTATTATAAAGCACACCGTTTAGCGAACAATAATTAGGATTGCTATTGTCAACCGTTATATTCTGCAAATTCGAGCCCACCGAATCAGTAGCTGTCCTAAGCGCGTCATTACCTATTGATGTTACGGATGCAGGGATTGAAAAAGATGTTATTGACCTGCTTGCATAAAATGCACGCTCGCCTATCCTTGTAACAGTATCTGGGATGGAAACGGTTTCAATGGCAAACATACTTGAAAAAGCAAAATTACCGATTGAGGTTACACCGTTTTCTATAACCAGCTTTTTCGCCTCATTAACATAGTCACGCCAAACTTTATTCTTATCGGTATTCCCCGTATAATCGGCCATATCCCCTTTTCCGGACACAGTAATTGTGCCACTGTCGTATTTTACGGTGACATCACCGCTCGCCCATTCAATGCCTGCGTACGCAATACGGGAAAAGCAGAAAACCGATGTCAAAGTCAAGGCAATTGCCATAATAACTGACAGTGTTTTTTTCATACAATACCCCTTCTTTTTGACTTATCTTATGACGCATGCAAAATAAAGAATGCTTTTACAAACCGACTGTTTACATAAAAGATTATAATTAGAAAATTAGAAAATTTTGTCACAAAATACATTTTCACAGCGATATAGTAATGTGAGGAAATAAGTCGGTTTTGACCGTAAACAGAAGATGACATAAAAAGAGCAATCTGTTTCTTTTGCGCACTGTATCATCTTATTCATTATACCAAATGTATATACAATTATCAACCGCATATTTGAGGTAAAATTTGCAAAACGGAAAAGGGATATGAAAAGGTACAGTTATGTACTGAAAATGTTAAATTTTTACAATACTGTTTTTTTATAACAATCTCTATGCTATAATGATGTATTATAGATAACAGACAAAATCAGCATATACAGACATCGATAGATGGTATATTCTAACCACACAAGCGGAAAGGGTGATAAAAAACAATACATTCATTTTAACAATACATTCATTTTAATTCAATAAAAAGGAGCAACAAGATGAAAAAAGCAGCATCTGTTCTTTTGAGTTTACTGATACTCATCAGCAGCGTTTCCGGCCTTCAGATTACCGCTCAGGCGGCTGAAGCCACTGAAAACAAAACACTCTCATACAAGTATGAATATGAGACCAAGACGCTCTACATCACCGGAAAAGGAGAAATTCCGAAATATTATCTCGGCGTCTGGTATGATGATGAACTACTCTTTAACACTTATTTTGACGAAAAAAAGAAAGATTATTATATATACGAGGCAACAACAAACACATATACCAAAACCGATTACTGCAAAGAGGATATTTGTATTGAGAATTCTCAGCTACCCGACTTCTATAAGGACATAACACGCCATGTCAAACATATGGTAATCGGCGAAGGAATTACCGATATAGGCGGCGGTGCTTTTGAATCCATGTTTCCGAATCTGGAGACCGTCAAGCTGCCGAGTACTCTGAAAAGTATAGGTTGGAGCGCTTTCGGATATTCAAATCTGAAATCCGTTACGATTCCCGAAGGCACCAAATACATTCACGACAGTGCTTTTGTACATTGTAATTCGCTGGAAGCAATTGTGTTTACAGGCAAAAAAACAAAAATTAAATCCGTCTATGATGAGCCGTATTTAGGCTCGCCAGAAGACCCGATTGTTTATTGCCCGGCAGATTCCAAGGTTCTTGAATATATTAAAGATTTTAATTATCCTATACATTGCATTGATTACAAAGTTGTAAGCAATCCCAAAAAAGTCGGCGGCTTAAAAGCGTCCGCAACAAGCAATACCGTTAAACTTACATGGTCTAAAGTAAGCGGCGCATCGCAATATCAAATTCAGCGCTATGTGAGCAGCCAAAAAAAGTGGAAAACAATCGCAACCGCAAAAACAAACAAATATACCGTTCAAAAACTCAGCGGCTCTACAAGCTATAAGTTCAGAGTGCGAGCTATAAAAAAGATTTACGACGGTAAATTTTACGGCAGTTTCAGCAAAACCATTACGGCAAAAACAAAGCCGGGCAAGGTAAGCGGCGTAAAGTTATCCGCAAAAAAAGGAAAGCTGACCGTGAAATGGAGCAAAACAAAAGGTGCAAAAGATTATCAGATATACTACTCCGCAAAAAAGAACGGCAGTTATAAGCGTATGACAACCACATCAAAAACAAGCTATACAAAAAAGCTGAAAAAAGGCAAAACTTATTACATCAAGGTTCGCGCGCGCCAAAAACAATCCAACGGAAAATATACCTGCGGTGCTTTTTCCGATATAAAAAGCATTAAAATCAAATAGCCGTTATCCACGGACAATTTTGATTATTCAATAAAAAGGAGCAACAAGATGAAAAAAGCAGCATCTGTTCTTTTGAGTTTACTGATACTCATCAGCAGCGTTTCCGGCCTTCAGATTACCGCTCAGGCGGCTGAAGCCACTGAAAACAAAACACTCTCATACAAGTATGAATATGAGACCAAGACGCTCTACATCACCGGAAAAGGAGAAATTCCGAAATATTATCTCGGCGTCTGGTATGATGATGAACTACTCTTTAACACTTATTTTGACGAAAAAAAGAAAGATTATTATATATACGAGGCAACAACAAACACATATACCAAAACCGATTACTGCAAAGAGGATATTTGTATTGAGAATTCTCAGCTACCCGACTTCTATAAGGACATAACACGCCATGTCAAACATATGGTAATCGGCGAAGGAATTACCGATATAGGCGGCGGTGCTTTTGAATCCATGTTTCCGAATCTGGAGACCGTCAAGCTGCCGAGTACTCTGAAAAGTATAGGTTGGAGCGCTTTCGGATATTCAAATCTGAAATCCGTTACGATTCCCGAAGGCACCAAATACATTCACGACAGTGCTTTTGTACATTGTAATTCGCTGGAAGCAATTGTGTTTACAGGCAAAAAAACAAAAATTAAATCCGTCTATGATGAGCCGTATTTAGGCTCGCCAGAAGACCCGATTGTTTATTGCCCGGCAGATTCCAAGGTTCTTGAATATATTAAAGATTTTAATTATCCTATACATTGCATTGATTACAAAGTTGTAAGCAATCCCAAAAAAGTCGGCGGCTTAAAAGCGTCCGCAACAAGCAATACCGTTAAACTTACATGGTCTAAAGTAAGCGGCGCATCGCAATATCAAATTCAGCGCTATGTGAGCAGCCAAAAAAAGTGGAAAACAATCGCAACCGCAAAAACAAACAAATATACCGTTCAAAAACTCAGCGGCTCTACAAGCTATAAGTTCAGAGTGCGAGCTATAAAAAAGATTTACGACGGTAAATTTTACGGCAGTTTCAGCAAAACCATTACGGCAAAAACAAAGCCGGGCAAGGTAAGCGGCGTAAAGTTATCCGCAAAAAAAGGAAAGCTGACCGTGAAATGGAGCAAAACAAAAGGTGCAAAAGATTATCAGATATACTACTCCGCAAAAAAGAACGGCAGTTATAAGCGTATGACAACCACATCAAAAACAAGCTATACAAAAAAGCTGAAAAAAGGCAAAACTTATTACATCAAGGTTCGCGCGCGCCAAAAACAATCCAACGGAAAATATACCTGCGGTGCTTTTTCCGATATAAAAAGCATTAAAATCAAATAGCCGTTATCCACGGACAATTTTGACATAAACAATGAAACGCCCTGCAAATGCAAGGCGTTTCATCATTTTATTTTCAAATCGAATATATATTTTATTTTTCTGCTCTGCGCTGTGCAAGCTTTGAGGCAATCTCAGCCTTTTTCTTGCCGACTATATCATATTTGAACATAGGAATAATGGAAATAAGCGAAAGGATACCGGGCATAACAGTATATGCAAAGAATACAATATCCTTTGTCTTTGTATCAAAGCCGGCAACTGTTCCGGCAGTAATCTGAGATACTGTATCCGAATAACCCGAGACCTGAATGAATACAAGCCCTAAAGCGGTTCCGAGCGCAAGGCAAACCTTAATTGTGAGGGTTAAAACAGAATACGCTGCGCCCTCCATTCTCTTACCTGTTTCATATTCATAATAGTCAACACAGTCAGCGGTCATTATCATCGGCATAAGTGTTACTGCGGCAAACTGCAGTCCAATTAAGAACAGAAATACATAAAACAGAATCTTTAAAATCGTATTATCGGGATTTCTGAACATCATAAATCCGACAATAAATGACAAAACAGACACAACAAAACCGTAAACGGACATCAGAATATAAACATTTTTCTCTCCCATTTTTTTAATAAGGAGAGGACAAATTGCCATGCTTATCATTGAGCCAACAGCGGTAACTATGCCCAAAACAGCAACAAGATTCTGGCTTCCGAGAAGTACATTTGCGGCCTGAACCTGAATTCCCATTGCCATCTGCCTGCCGAAGCCGAGAAAATAAGAAATGATTACCAGCATAAGGGGCTTATTGTTTTTTAATGCCGAAATCATATCCTTAAATGTTGTTTTTTCGCCGGCAACATACGGAACACGCTCTTTATTGAGCATGGGAATCAGCGCAAAAAGAATACAGCCCAAAAGAGCAGTCAGTACAGCGGTCCAAAAATACTCTGTTGAAATCATAGGCGTATCTGTTTCACCGCTTGAAACAAACACCTTTGAACCGTTAGGAATAATGATACACACAATCGGAACAATGACCACGCAGGCAGAAAAGCCGATTTGCTTAAAAGTATTTGAAATAGAAACGACATTGGTCCTCTCTGTCGGATTCGGCGTTAAAACCGACGCAATTCCCTGTGACGGAACATCACCGAGCGTCATCGCAAGACTCCAGACAAGATATGTAACAAAAATCCATATATAGACTGCCATTTTATTTTCTTTAAAAGGAACATTCACAAACACAACAGCTGTCATAACAAGAAGCGGTAAAAGAGAATACATAATCATAGACTTGAATTTACCATGCCTGCTTTTGGATCTGTCAATTAGATTGCCCACAACCGGGTCAAAAACGGCTGAAACGATTTTGGCAACAAGAATCAGTATACCTACTATTGCTATATCCGCACCTAAAACTGATGCGTCAAACTCCGCCTGATATGAATTGAGCAGACCGACTATTGCCTGAAAGCCGAAAAGTCCCAGTGAATAGGCTGCAATCTCCTTGAATTTCATATGCTTTTGTGTGGTTATATCATTTACAGAATTACGCATAAGCAACACCTCCGAAAATAAGCGCAAAAAGGCGAAACCGCCATTGGCTGTTTCGTCTTTTTATCAATCAGTTTTTAAACACATCATTAAAAAGGTCGATATCTGCCGCTTTCATAACAGCGGAAAAAAGCTCCGATCCTATAACCGGCATCATTCTGTTGAAAACGGACATCGCATGTGCGTCAAAACCGTGAACCATCATCGGTCGCTTATGCTCAATGCCGAACATAATCATTTTAACCATACGGTCACAGTCCGTTGATATCATATCCATAACCTTCTGTCCCTTGCCGCCGTCATTTTTCTGGTCGCGGAAAATATCAGTCTTTGTAAAGCCGGGGCAGACAAGTCCCACATAGCACTCGCCCTTAAACTCAACCCTCAAAGCCTCTGTAAAACCTTTAAGCGCGGCTTTTGAGGCGCTGTACATGGATGTTCCTGCCAATGTCATAAGCGCTGCGGATGAATCAATATTGACAATGCCCGGATCATCCTGCTCAAGAAGAACAGGAAGAAGAGTTTTTACACTGTACACGCATGAGTAAAAATTGATATTTATTGCCCGTTCAATCTCATCATATGAATATCTGTCAAATCTTTTGAATTTAGGAAGAATGCCCGCATTATTAATAAGCAGGGAAGGTCTTATATTGTCCTCCTCAAGCTCCTTTGCAAAATTCTCCCAATTCTCCCTGACAGACACATCAAAAAGCTTGTAGGAAAACTGCTCGGCATAGGTCGGCCCGAGCTCCTCAATAAATTTGAGCATCTTAGGCTCGCTTCTTGCTACGCCTACAACTCTGCAGCCATGCTTTTTTATGAGCGTAGCCGCAATACCGGCGCCCATTCCTCCCGACGCACCCGTCACGATAACGGTTTTACCTTTGAGCCATGCGCCGTTGCTGCAAAAATCCGTCATATATTCATCCTCCTGAAAATATTTAGTAAATAATGATAATATTATATAATACCAATTTCAATATTACAATGTTTTTTGTACAGATAATAAAAAAATTCTTTATTATCAACCGGGTTTGTGAATGATTTTTACATTTAATTGTTCTTTTTTAACAAATTAAAGACGCCTTTTTTGGTACTATTTCCGAATATTTTACAGTTGATTGATTTATAAAAATTGTTATGATAAAATTTATATAGATGTTTATTTTTCTTTATGGGTGAATGGGATGGACAGAAGAATAAAGAGAACAAAAAGTGCTGTTTTCAACGCAGTTCTTGATCTTTTGGTTGAAAAGGAGACCAACAAAATAACTGTTCTTGAACTGTGCAAAAGAGCAGACATAAACAAAAGTACATTTTACCTGCATTATAAAAGCATAGACGACTGCCTGCAGAGCTGTTTTCAGCAGGTAATGGATAGTGTTGTCGAAATATCAAAAAAAATCGATTATATAGAGATACAAAGGGATCCCCGTCCGGTAATAAGCGAGCTTCTGGATGAGATTGAGAAGAAAACCGAGTATCTTTACAAATTCAAGTCAAGCAGTATATGCGGTCCCGCAATTAGAGTGCTCAAAGAAAATCTTGTTGTGGCCATTGCGCAAAACAACGGTTTTACCATTCAAGAAAACTATTATGAAGTATCTACAATTACCTTCGCCGTCGCGGGATGTATTGACGCATTGATTGATCCTCTTCCCATTTTCAAAAAAGACGAACTGTTAAGAGTTATCTGCGGCATGATAAAAACGCATAATCCGAATTTATAATAAAAACCGCATAATGATATTGAAATAAAAAATGTACAATCTTCAGTGATTGTACATTTTTTATTTATCATATAAATTTAAAACATTTTATTAAGCTGTGCAAAATCCTTGGCATTTATGATTCCGTCGGCAACAACATCCAGATATGCATTGTAATTGCTGTCGCCTTGTGATGCATGAATACATTCCGCAAACTGAACCGTCTGTAAGTTTTCAGAACAAACGGTACAGCTTATTACCGCTTCCCCGTCCGCGAAAGCTGACAGCGCAGGCGTGTGATTATCCGCCCAAACGATATACACATCCATATCAGAGGTTACATTTGTTACATCTTCGCTCCATGAATCAAACACTTTGCATGGAGGCGCATCAGGAAGTGCGGGCTCCACGGCGGCTGTATTTTCATTGACCAGAGCATAGCTCAACCTTTCCTGCATATCATCGGATGTATAAAAATTGACCTGGTAAAAATCACGGATAATATCAAGATGAACCCTCATATCCTCACTGCCGCTAAGACCTACATAATATGTATAGTCTATTCCATCTGCAATTTTATCGACCTCATCAACAATAAAGCCTGTGCCTGTATATGCCTTCTCCTCCTGTGTATCAAGGCTGGATGTCGTTAAATATGAGGCATTATCCACTATAAAGCTGATATTCGCCTTAGAATCAATCAGCACAGCTCTTGCCGATGCGGTCTGATTGCCGATCATATAGTCAGTAACTATACCGAGAGAGGTATTTCTGCTCAGATCAAGTGAAAGAATATGATTATAGGAACAGTTAAGCATTCTGAGCATCGGGCAACTTGATGTTATGAGCGTTTCCAGCTCATTATTGAAACACATCAATTCCTCAAGCGAAATCATATTTGAGAGATCAATATCCGTTATATAATTTGTATAGCAATATAGAGTTTCAACACCTCTGAGTCCCTCAAGATTAAGCGTTGTAAGCTCGTTACCCTGACATCTGATATCGGTCAGATTTACATTATGCCTCAAATCAAGCTCAGTCAGTTCATTACCGTTGCATGAAAGGGAAGTCAGCATTTCAAGTGCGGAAATATCAAGGCTTTTAAGCCCTATATCCCCGCATCTTAAAATTTTAAGAGAGTCGGCAAAGTATTCTATACCTTCAAGATTCTCAATAAAGGAACGCTCATTTACAACAGGGCTGGTACCGCTGTCTATCAAATCCTCAAGCATACCGCTTACTGTCATAATATTTACATTTCTCTCTTCAGCGCTTAGGTAACCGTCATCGTTTTTATCATAGTTTACCCTTACCACCTCCCTGAACACAGGATCAGGGAAAGTGGTGTCATTTATTACAATAAGATTATCCGCAAAAGCATAAAAGCAGGTTGAAAGAATAAGTAATGACATTAAAAACGATAAAGATTTTTTTAATGATTTTTTCATTGTTACTGCCTCCTTATGCTCTTGTGATTGTTACATTAACAGAGGCCGTTACCTTTGAGCCGTCAAGATTCTCAACCGTACAGGTTATTGTCGCCGTATTTGAGGAGCGAATCCTTCCTGCCGCTGTAAGCCCTATCAAGCCATTATTGTCCACTGTTACATAATTCGCAGCAGATGAGGTATAGGTAACGCTCTGCGCTGAGTTTGCATTTTCAGGCGTTGTTATGTATCCTATCTTAATTCCTTTGAAAGATGTGTATGTACCGCCGCAGGAACGCACAATACTGTCTGTTACAAGCTCACCGTCTGCCGTAATTGCAATAGAGGTAATTGTGATAATTTTATCAACAATATGCAGCGTCAACGACTTTGTTATCTCTCTGTCATAGTCATCCACAACAACAAGACTAACCGTAATCAAACCTCTTTCGGCAGTTTTTGTTAGAACAAGATTTCCGTCTGAATCTGTGCTGGTCACAACATTTTCCGCATTTTCAACAACCCATTGAGCCGATTTGTACATTGCGCCCTCATTGATTGACTTTGAAAGAACCACCTGTGCGTTTTCATCAAGCTCCAGTGAAGAATTGTCTGTAATTTCGTTGCCGGAACGGACAATGTCAATCTGAGGCGTGATGAATTCGTGTCCCTCAAGCGCCGACATTGCCTCAGTCAAAGAAGCACAAGCGTTGTCAATTTCCTCCTGCGATGAATATACATTTTCGTAAACCTCAAGTGCCTTATTATATGCCGTGTTAAACGCTGTGCCGTAATCATAGGCATAGTCCATATAGTCTATGGCGGCGGCTGAATCAATTGCTCCCTTAAGAGCCGTTGTATCCCATGTTGTATAGGCCTCAATCGTTGCAGTATAACCGCCGTCAAGTATTGTTGCGGTAATTGTCGCAGTACCCTGTGTATTGAATGTGACAACTCCGTTTTCATCAACAGACGCCACCTCAGGATTGTTTGAGTTGTAAATGAATTCTCTTATAACACCGACAACGGAATGACCTTTATTTGAAATAACAGGATTGAGCGTAACTGTCTGCTGAGGCGCTCCGAATATGATTTCATCCTCAAAGCTGATTCCCGTTGCACCGTCTCTTATAAAGGATACATAAACACTGTCACTGTAGGTTTTACCGCCAACTGTAGTGACTGTACAGGTAATCTTTGACAACTGTGTTGAATACGAATCATTTTTAACAACACCTTCATCAACAAGCACACTCTTGTTTGACGATGTCCATTCCAATGTCTCATAGATTGAATTTTCCGGTTCAATCAGCGCTGAGAGTGTAACAGTCTTTCCTGAGATTTGTGTGTCACTGTAACGGATAAAGCCGGGATTCGGTTCGGATACAGCATCCTGCTTATCATTAAGTTTGATACTTACTCCTGTTGTGACCACATATTTAACAAGGGAATGATACGCGTTATCAAGCCGTTCAAGCATTGCATTGACCTCGGCCTGTGTGGCCTTGCCCTCGTCTATCATTGTCTTTGCATCACTGACTGCCGCCGAGAGAACATCAAGGGAATCCTGTGTATATTCAAATGAATCCTTAACTGACTCAATAAGCGTGAAGTATTCATTCTGCTTTGAAGCAAGAGAAGAAAAATCAGTTTGAACAGTAATATTTACAGTTGCGGTATAACCGCCGTCAAGCGTTTTTGCGGTAATCACCGCACTTCCTTTTTCCACCGGAGTGACAAGTCCTTTTCCGTCAACCTGTGCAACATTTTCATCTGATGATGACCACAATACTGTGGCGAATTCGGGATTTCCTTCCAACGCATAGCTTATCTGATAAGCAGATGCTGTTGCATACATTGTGTGTGCCGGCTCTGAAACCGTAATGCCCGTACATACATTGTCCGACATACAAACAGTCACTGTTCTTTCGTTGGTTTTTCCGTAATGATCTGCTGTTATTACCGTAACCGTTGCCCAACCGCCCGCATTTCTCTCTTTAGGCGTAAGTGTAATGGATTCCGAATTTATCTTGGCATCCATTTTGTCTGAGCTGTCAACGCGCCATGTTATGGACTGATACATTGAGCCTGCCGGCTTTGCCACAGCATTCAAAGTAACATAGTTATTATTATTGTTATTTGCATATGAGGATGACAGATTGACCGACAGAGAATCATTGGAGGAAATTACGCCCGATTCCACAGCCGAAACACCGCCGAAGGTCGGATCCTTATATGCCGTGTATGAAATATCAAATGATTCGACATGGATATAAGGGTGACTTGCAAGCGCCTCACCTGCTGCAATAAGTCTGTTCGCGGCGGCGTCAATTTCAGCCTGTGAAAGTCTGTTATCGGTTAAAGCTGCCTGGGCCAGTTCATAGGAATCTCTAAATTCAAGACCGTAACTGTATTCATAATCGGTGTAATCAATATCCTTATACTTTTCAAGCGCCGCCATGAGAGAACTTCTGTCTCCCTCCGTCGAAACGGTGCATTCCGCATAAATTCCGCCGTCATATGAAACCGCGCGTATCACTGTAGCGCCTGCGCCCATAAATGTGACTAATCCGCTCTGATCGACCTTTGCGATACTGCTGTCGTCTGATTCCCAGTAAAAATCCTTGATATCCGCAGAGCCCAAATGACTTCCCGGCAAACCGGTAGGATAAACGGTGCAGGCAAGCTGATATGTGCTTCCGACGGGACCGGAAATATTGGTATCGGAAAGCTCCAGCTTTGTAACAGGGAAATAAGAATACGATACCCATACGGAATCGGTGAAGCTGTTTCCGTAGTGGTCTTCTACGGTACATGTAATCATACCGTAGCAACTCTTGTTTGATGTAGGGGTACACTGACCGTCATTCGTTACCGAAATATCTGTAGTTGATGACTCCCACTTAACAGAAGCATAAGAGCCGTTATTAGGATAAATTCTTACATTTAAATCAAGGATCGCATTCTTATAACTGAAGCCCTCTGAAAGAACGCTAAGATCATACTGATAAAATTCCTTGGTTGCTTCACCGTCAAGGTAAAGCTCTACTTTTTGAATATAATTATACTTTTCCAGACTGTTATACGCATCTTCCAGCTTTGCATACATACTGTCTACTTCATTTTGTGAATATCCGCCCTTTTGCACCATTGCCGAAGCTTCCGCCATAGTACGGGTGAAGACTTCCCATGAGTCCGGATAATAATTTATTTCATTGAGGTGTAAATCATTATACTGGTTTACAAGAAGAGCAAGGGGTTCATAGTTTGTTACAACATTGACCGCACATTCCGCCTTGTGACCGCCATCCATTGTTGTACAGGTGATGATACAGTCACCGCCCTGATTAAAAATAACCTTTCCGTTTTCATCAACCGATGCAATACTGTCATCGCTCGATGACCAAACAACATCTGTACAGCTTGCACCGCCTATACCGATTGTCGGTGTAGGCTTAACCGTTGCGGTAAGCGTCTGATCTTTGCCTATTTTTCCGCCGACAATACTTGTTGTATCAAGAGATACACCTGTAGCAGGGGTCCGCGCAAAGGCGATATATACGCTGTCCTGTGTTTTTGTTCCCATATAGTCCGTTATTGTACAGGTTATTTGAGCCGCGCACGGATCATTGGATGCAGGAGTACACACACCGTTTTTATCAACATTTACCGAACGGTTTGAAGATGTCCATACAACATCACTGTACATTGCCTCTGAAGGAAAAACTTTAAAATCAAAATCATAGCTGTACTTTTTATAGCTGCTTGTTGAGCCTACCTTAACGGTTATGAAATCACTTGGAAGCTCAGCCCTGTTTTGACCGAGTATTTCGGCTTTTCCTATTCCTACAAAACCTCCGAGCTTATAAAAAGCGTAAAGGAGATCATCTGCCGTAGTATCACAGACTGTCTGCGAAGACATATCCTCGTCATAAAGAACATAATACGCGAGATCAAGCTTTTTCATATATTCCTTATATTCGCTTTTATTCTCAGCCGTTCTTTTTATAACAGTTCTGTCACACAAATTAACAATATCACGCAGATAATCCTTATCAGGATAAACAGTTACCTCACATTCATCAACAATGGCACCATCAGCGGATACGCAGTACAGAGTCGCACTGCCTACATCAACAGCAGATATGACCGCATCGCTGTTATCGTTATTTTTATTGCGCACCGTAAATATGCTTTCATCACTTGAATACCAGTTTGCGTTGTAGCAGGCATAGGCTCCTCCTGTCCATGAACCGTCAAAGCTCATTGTATGGGTGGCATCACACTGCTTGCCTTTTATCACCTTAATGGCATCCTGATCAATAACATTATTTACAGCCTTGTTTCTTGTAACACATACCGTTACCTCATTTGATGCTATGCTGCCATCCTCCGACTCGGCATAAACATTAAATGTTTCCGCATATTCGTTGCCTTCGTTATGCTTGATGGTAACACTCTGTGTGTCCTCTGAAATATCCTTAGAGAAATGATTGTTGCTTACAACCCAATTAAGTGTTTTATTGGAAGCGTTTGCAGGAGTGATTGTAGCCGAAACGACAGCACCGGTATTGATATAGGCCTCCGTAATAGATCTGTACACGGTAGCATAAATGTAATCCTTTCCGTTGATGCTGACCGTCTTTGTATCAAGAGTACTGCCCTTTGCCGTAGCGCTCGTAGGTGCTATTGCAATATTGTCGATAGGAATGCCGTTTGTCACCTGCAAAATGCCTGTATAGGATGAAATTTCATAGAATTTTCCGTTTGACAGATAATATCCCGTTGTTGCCTTGACAACAATATTGCATTTGCCTCCGCTTACAACTGTGTAATGGCCGAGTTTATCGATTCTGCCTATTCCGTTATCAGCAGGGGCTTCATCAGAAGCCCATATATAATTCGGATTTCCCTCTTCGTCAACGCCGTCCTGAATACCCCAGTCAATGTAAAGATTATCTGATTCCGCGACGCGTTTAGGATATACAGTATACAGATAATCGGTCTCATCACCCATTTCAAGATACTGTTTTCCCGTTATTTCCACATCGGACAGATATTTGCCTGTTTTACCCGTTACGGTAAGATTAACAGCCTTTTCTATCTGATTTGCGGCAGATACGGCATAGATAACGCATTTCTGTGACGAGAGAGCACCCAGAGAACCGCCTGCGTCACGGCCTGTTATAACGCCTGTTTTCGGATCAACAGATGCAATCGACGGATCGGACGAACGCCATGTTATATCGCCTACATCGCCCATGCTCGGCTCAACATTGACAATCGACATTTGAATCTGATTGCCCTCTTTTACCGTTGCAGGACCTTCAATATCAAAATTCGTAATCGGCTGTGCGTCAACAACATTGAAGGTGATTGTGTCATTGTAAACAAACTGAAGAACAAGATTGGATATAACCTCAACGGCAGTCGCAGTAAGCTGAACGGGGTCTGCCACATTCTGTGCCACATCCTTGATGGCAAAGCATACATCAAGAATACCGGCAAGAACCGTTCTGTTCATATCTATTCCTATATAATCAATGAGAATACCGGCAATCTTATCGGTGTCAAGCGTTCCCGTATTGTCAAGCGCATATACATAATTTACCAGTTTTAATATGCCCTCTATAATCTGCTCCGTATCGGGAGAAACCACAATGGTTACGGTACCCTTGTTTTTAAATGTAACCTCACCGCTGTCATTGACTGTTGCGATTACCTTGCCCTGTCCGAATATGGAAGAGCTTTTAACCGAATAAATAACACCGTATTTGAGTCTTAAAGGAGTCGTCACGGCATATAACTGAACCTTGGAACCCACTGCAACAGTTGTGTTTATCTGTGATTTATTTGTAATATGCGTTCCGTTTGGCAGAAAATTTGCGTACCATTCTTCATTTTTCGTGACGCATATTCTCAAAACATCTTCATCAAGAAGCGTACCATCCGCTGCAAAAAGCTGAACATGTACATTTGAATTTATATTGTCAAGATAATATCTCAGTGAGTCTATCAGCTCTCCCTTATAGGATTCAATATATTTTGCAAGTATGGATTCCGAGCCAAAAGCACCCTCTACGACATTAATGATTTCCTCGGTGTCCATGGTATCAAGATCAACATATTCGTTAAACAGCACTTTTTCAATCGCGCTTGCAATAAGTCCTCCGATAAGCGGTATCGTCTTTACCTCATTGTCAATCCATGACTGAATCACAGCGCCCTTTGAGGAGTCAAACGCCTTTACAACGCCCTCTTGCGTGACATCAACAAGAGTCGGCGTCTCACTATACCAATTCACATAACCGTTGTCGGGAAATTCGGTGTCAATAAGTTTATATGTAAGCTCCAGCTCTTCTCCCTCAAGCATATATTCAATATACTCATTTTCTGTTGAATCATCGGCAGTCGAGGGAACGATAGTCCCTGTTTCCTTGTAGAAAAGCTCAATGTCATAATAACCTTCCACACCGTCTCCCGCAAAAGCGCTTGCCGCAGGCACAAGTCCCGTGACAGCCATAAGCACGGCAATAAAAAGACTAAGTAACCTTTTGGTGAATTTTGTCTTCATAGCAAAAACTCCTCCTTGTGAAAATTGGGTATTTCAGGGCATATTACTTTAATTATTATAACAATTATTATACATTAGAATGGGAAAACTTTCAAGATTTGATAAATCGTGATATTCACCAAATATTTGTGCGCATTTTTGTTCGATATTTACAAATTTCGACCTTGCATAACACCTCGGATAAATCCATACGGAGGAAAACAAAATGATTTTAGCCGATAAGCGTATCCAATCCGGCAGAGCGGTTCTCAAAGGCTGAAAGCGCCGAAAGCCGCTTGAACATCGAATTCAAGCGGCTTTCATAATGTATAAGTCAATCAGGCAATACGGTGATTTAACAATATCTTAAGGGTATAAATTCTAACCGTTTCGTCGTGCCTGACCCCTTTATCGGCAGTCTGAAAGCAGGCATCACAGAAACACTTTCTGTGATGCCTGCCAATTTTTGTTTATGTATGAATTTCTTTTATGCTGCAGACCATTGATTTTTTCCCGTCGCTTTGCGTGACAACACGGCGTTTATCCTCCACAACAACAAACACGCCCCGTTTTGTCCTCACGGAATATCTGATTGTGATTTCATCACCTTCGGCAAGCTGTTTTTTGATGTTTGCATTCACAAACTTTACTTCCCTGCTCACCATAAAATCACTCATCATTCCCTTATGTTTTTCAAACAGTTCATAGCGGGAATAGCCGAGAAATCTTACAAACTCTTCGCTTACAATCTGAAGCTCCAGCGGTTGCCGGATATCTGTACAGAAAATCGCTTCAGGCAGATTTTTAAACATTTCAACAAGCATATTGCTGAGGGAATCCGCCTTTGCTTCAGCCTCCTTAACTCTTGTAATATCAGTAAACATCGCGTGAAAAACAGGATTGTTGTCCTTGTCATAACGCTGAATTCCCGCACTGAATTTGCACCAGATGAAATCATCCCTGTGTCGCATTACTCTTACCTGGGCGTCAACAGTCTCATCCGTTGCCATAGCCCTGCCGATTGCCTGAAAAACCTCGGTTTTGTCCTCGGGGTGAATCAGCTCGTCTATTCGGTAATTCTGCTTTTTATAAATGCCCTTTGATGTGCCGAAAAGACGGCAGGCGCCCTCGTTGAGATACAGCACCTCAATGTGCATCTCGGCAGTTACCTTGAACAGACATACACCGCCTGCCACAAGGTCTATAAGATAGTTCATCTCTTTTGCCTGCTTTCTCAGCGCTTTCTGATGCTCCATTGATTTTGAAACATCGGCAAGCGTAAGCCGACAGAGCGTAGAATTCTCATAATTATGACCTGTGCAGTGTATGTAGACATCGTTTGCATTTTTATCCGTAAACTCCGCATCAAAATAAACATACGGCGAGTTCTTTTTGCAAAGTGTACTCATAATTGTTTCTCTGTATGCAGGTCTTATTAAATCATACAAAAAGAGTTTTCCCTGTTTTATTTTTGAAAAATGCACTCCCGCAAATTCCGAAAAATGGCTGTCACAATCAACCACCTGTAAATTATTGGCTTTATCCACAACAAGATTCATAAATTCTACTTCATACAAATCATCATCAACACTTTTATCCGGCACACCGTCACTCCTCCCGTAAAATATAAATATGAACAAAACCGGCAAAAAATCACCCGGCTGTCTTATATAATTTCACCAATAAAACATTATAGCATAAAAATTTAATAGATTGAACTGTTTGTGTAAATAAATAATAAATTTTTTGTGTGCAATGTTTTTCAGACAAAATTTAAATTTTCTATATGAATTTTAAATGTTTTGTGTTAGAATATATGCGTTCATCAGTCATATTAATCATCATTGCCTTTCCGGCTGCAGCAGTTCATTAAAAATCGCATACACACCTTGCTGCATTCGGACAAAGCGTATATGGTGATTACAGTCATCTCAAAATTATGCCGCCGGCAAATTTTGACGGCATATAATTAAATGATTGTGATTTTTCACACTATTTCTTAAGGAGAACGGTAATGGCAAAGGTTTTTCGTGTTTTTGTTGAAAAGAAAAAGGGAAACGATATCGAAGCAGTCCAGACTATGAAGGATCTGAGGGAAAATGTCGGAATAAAAGGCATTGAGGCACTTAGAGTAATAAATCGTTATGACGCTCAGGGACTCAGTGAAACAGAGTTTGAAGAGGCGGTAAAGCAGATACTTTCAGAGCCCAACCTTGACAACACTTACAGCGAGCTTTCGGTTGAGCAGGGCTGGAGATATTTTACAACGGAGTATCTACCCGGTCAGTACGACCAGCGTGCCGATTCCGCCGCACAGTGTATCCAGCTTCTCACCGCGGGTGAAAAACCCGATGTTCTCTCTGCAAAGGTGATTGCGGTAAAGGGTGATATTTCGGACAGCGAATTTGAAAAGATTAAATCATACATCATTAACCCAGTCGAGTCAAGACTCGCGTCGCAGGACAAGCCTGATTCTCTTGATATGCACGCAGATCCTCCGCAGAACATCATCAGAATTGACGGTTTTATTGAAAAGAGCGATGAGCAGATTGCACAATACCACAAATCAATGGGATTTGCCATGAGCATTGCCGATCTGTGCTGGGTAAGGGACTATTTTAAAAATGAAGAAAACAGAAACCCGAGCTTAACGGAGCTGAAGGTTATTGATACATATTGGTCGGATCACTGCCGCCACACAACATTTGCAACTGAGCTTGACAACATCAGGATTAACGAGAGCAAATATAACAGGGCTATTGAAAAGGCACTTGACGAATATTTTGAAATCCGCAGAGAGCTTTACGCAGGTAAAAACAAAACGGTATGCCTTATGGATATGGCATGTATAGGTACAAAAATTCTCAAAAAGCGCGGCTATGTGGATAATCTCGACGAAAGTGAGGAAATCAACGCCTGCTCCATTCAGGTACCCGTCATAGTTGACGGAAAGGAGGAGAAGTGGCTTGTTCAGTTCAAAAATGAGACACACAATCATCCCACTGAAATTGAACCATTCGGCGGCGCCGCAACCTGCCTGGGCGGAGCAATACGCGATCCTCTTTCCGGCAGAGCATATGTTTATCAAGCAATGCGTGTAACGGGATCGGGTGACCCTACCACTCCGTTTGAGCAAACACTTGATGCAAAGCTGCCGCAGAGCAAAATAACAACAGGTGCCGCAGCAGGATATTCAAGCTACGGCAACCAGATAGGTCTTGCCACAGGTCAGGTAACAGAACTGTACGACGAGGGCTATGTCGCAAAAAGAATGGAAATCGGCGCAGTTATCGGCGCCTCCCCGAAAGAAAATGTTATCCGCGAATGTCCGCAGGATGGAGATATTATTGTTCTGCTCGGCGGCCGCACGGGCCGTGACGGCTGCGGCGGTGCAACAGGCTCATCAAAGGCTCACAATTCATTATCTATAGAAACCTGCGGCGCAGAGGTACAAAAGGGAAACCCTCCCACAGAGCGTAAAATACAGCGCCTTTTCCGCAATGCGCAGGCAGCAAAAATGATTAAGCGCTGCAACGACTTCGGCGCAGGCGGCGTATCTGTTGCGATCGGCGAGCTTGCAGATGGTCTGAGAATAGACCTCGACAAAGTACCTAAAAAATATGACGGACTTGACGGAACGGAGCTTGCCATTTCGGAATCACAAGAAAGAATGGCAGTCGTTCTTGACAGGAGCGATGTTGATAAATTCATAGAGCTTGCAAACGAAGAAAACCTTGAGGCAACTCCTGTTGCGGATGTCACATCAAACAACCGTCTTGAAATGATATGGCGCGGCGACAAGATCGTTGACATCAGCCGTGACTTTCTTAATACAAACGGCGTTACTCAGCATGCGGATGTTGAAATAACGGCAGTTGACGATACCCTGAATTACACTAAACAGGTGCCTGACTGCCTAAAATCACTCAGCAATGCCCGGGCTCTCAGGGCAAACCTTGCAAGGCTTGAGGTATGCTCACAAAAAGGACTTGTTGAGCGTTTTGATTCATCAATCGGCGCGGCAACCGTGCTTATGCCGTACGCCGGCAGATATCAGCTCACTCCCGAAGAGGCTATGGTGGCAAAAATCCCCGTACTAAAGGGTGAAACCGACACGGCAACCGTCATGGCTTACGGTTTTATTCCAAAACTTTCGCGCTGGTCGCCTTTCCATTCGGCAACCTTTGCAGTATCAGAATCGCTCGCAAAGCTCGCCGCCGTTGGTTGCAATCCGTCAACCGCAAGGCTTACTTTCCAGGAATATTTTGAAAGACTCAATGATGTTCCGACACGCTGGGGCAAACCCGCTGCCGCACTTCTCGGCGCGCTTTCCGCACAGATTGGATACAAATGCCCGTCAATAGGCGGAAAGGACTCGATGAGCGGTTCCTTTAATGACCTGGATGTCCCGCCTACCCTCGTTTCCTTTGCGGTAGGTATTAGCGATGCTTCCCGGACAGTATCATCACAGTTTAAAAAGACAGGCTCTGTCGTAAAACTTCTGCCCCTTCCTGTTGACGAGGAGAGCGGACTTCCCGAATACGAAAAGGCAATGGACCTTATGATGCGTGTTTATGAGGGTGTCCGCTCCGGAAAAATTCTCTCTGCCTCTGTCGTAAAAGAGGGCGGAGCGGCAGCATGCGTGTGCAAAATGGCATTCGGCAATAAAACAGGTTTTACTTTTGCCCAAAATCTTGACAAAGAAACACTCTTTGCCGCAAAAGCCGCTTCATTCGTTGTGGAGCTTGCAGATGAAAATTCATTTGACGGCATAAAGCTCGGAACAACAAACGACAACGGTGTATTTATAATCGACGGCACTGTACAGACAGCGGATGAGCTCATATCCGCATGGACGGGCAAACTTGAAAAGGTGTTTGCAACCGATTCGGGTCAAAAGGCTCATATGCCTTATGATGTTCCTCTTTACAAAGAGCGCTCTATATTTGTTGCGAAGAACAAGGTCGCAAAACCTAAAGTATTTATTCCTGCCTTTCCGGGCACAAACTGCGAGGTCGATACCGCAAGAGCGTTTGAAAAAGCGGGCGCTCAAACAAGTGTGCTTGTTGTAAACAATCTTTCCTCCGAGGCTATCAATGAAACGATTGATAAAATGGTAAAAGAGATTGAGAGCGCACAAATTATCATGCTTCCCGGCGGATTCAGCGGCGGTGACGAGCCTGAGGGATCGGGCAAATTTATTGCAACCGCTTTCAGAAATCCGAAAGTAAAGGAGGCTGTGACAAAGCTTCTCAACTGCCACGACGGTCTTATGCTCGGCATCTGCAACGGATTCCAGGCTCTGATCAAACTTGGTCTTGTACCATACGGAGAAATAAAAGAAATCAAGGAAAATGATCCTACGCTTACATTTAATACAATCGGCAGGCATATATCTTCTATGGCATACACAAGAGTTTCAAGCGTCAAATCGCCTTGGCTGAGCAATGTCAGCGCGGGTGATATGTTTGCGATACCCATTAGCCACGGTGAGGGCAGATTTGTCGCAAACGATTCTGTTATCAAAAAGCTTATAGATAACGGTCAGATTGCAACGCAGTATGTCAACCCTGACGGCGAGCCTGTAAGCGATATGCCGTTTAATCCCAACGGCTCGGTATGTGCTGTTGAGGGAATAACATCTCCCGACGGCAGAGTTTTCGGTAAAATGGGGCATTGCGAAAGAAAAGGAGAAAATCTTTATGCCAATGTTCCGTTTGAAAAAGATATGAAAATATTTGAAAGCGGCGTTCAATATTTTAAATAATCTGCAATACGGCAATACGGAGGAAAATCTGATGAAATATGTAGTAGTATTATATGATGGCATGGCAGACTATCCCGTTCCTGCATTGGGCGGAAAAACACCTATGATGTGTGCCAAAAAACCAAATATGGATATGCTTGCATCAAAGGCGGAGGTAGGTCTTATAAGAACGGTTGCCAAGGGACTCAAGCCCGGCAGCGATGTTGCAAATATGAGTGTTATGGGCTTTGATCCGATGAAATATTACACGGGAAGAAGTCCACTTGAGGCAGCGTCAATCGGAATTGATATGAAGCCGACCGATGTGTCTCTGCGAACAAATCTTGTTACACTTTCCGAGGACGCAAAGCCTTACGAGGAAAAAACGATAGAGGATTACTGTGCCGATGATATATCGAGCGAGGAAGCGGAAATTCTCATAAAATACATTGATGAAAAGCTCGGAAACGATACCTTTAGGTTTTACCCCGGTGTTTCATACCGCCATTGCCTGATATGGGACAACGGAACAACCGACTTGGGAGCGATGACTCCTCCTCACGATATAACGGGAAAAGTTATCACGCAATATCTTTCAAAATCCGACAACGCCAAGCCTCTCATTGAGATGATGAAGAAATCATACGATTTACTCAAGGATCACCCCGTAAACATCGCAAGAAAAAAAGCAGGCAAAAGGCCGGCAAATTCAATCTGGCTGTGGGGTGAAGGCAAAAGACCCGCACTGTCTCCGTTTGAGGAAATTTACGGCATAAAGGGCGCTGTTGTATCCGCCGTTGACCTGATTAAGGGTATAGGCGGATGCGCAAAAATGGAGGTTGCCGAAGTTGAGGGCGCAACAGGATATATAGATACAAATTTTGAAGGCAAAGCAAAGGCAGCTCTTGAACTGCTTGAGAGAAACGACCTTGTGTATATTCATTTTGAAGCCCCCGATGAGTGCGGACACAGAAACGAGCCCGAAAACAAGGTGAAATCCATCGAGCTTATTGACGAGAGAGTACTCCCGATACTGTTTAACGGACTTGAAAAATACGGCGACTACAAAATAATGATACTGCCCGACCATCCCACACCGATTGTCACACGCACACACGCAAGCGATCCCGTGCCTTACTTGATTTATCACAAAAACAAGGAAATGGACGGTGTTGAGACAATCCATGAACAGACGGCAGCCGAAACAGGAAATTATATTGACTTCGGTCCATCAATCATGCGACATTTTCTTGAAGACTGACTTGTTTGAAAATGTATAGCAAAAGACTTTTTTATCAAATATAACGGCAATGAAATGTAAAGGAGATTAAAAATGAATCTGGATACAATCTGTGTACAGGGAGGATATGAGCCTAAAAACGGAGAACCGCGTGTAATCCCGATTGTGCAGAGCACAACATATAAATACGATTCCAGCGAAGAGATGGGTGATTTGTTTGACCTGAAAAAATCAGGATATTTTTACTCCCGTCTTCAAAATCCAACCTGCGATTACGCGGCGCAGAAAATAGCAATGCTTGAGGGTGGTGTTGCGGGAATGCTCACCGCGTCAGGTCAGGCAGCAAACTTTTATGCCGTATTCAATATTGCGCAGGCAGGCGACCACATTGTTTCCTCCTCCGCAATTTACGGCGGAACATTCAACCTTTTTAATGTCACAATGAGAAAACTTGGCATAGAGTTTACCTTTGTCAGCCCGCACGCAAGCGAAGCGGAAATTCAGGCCGCTTTCAAGCCTAATACCAAAGCCGTTTTCGGCGAAACCATTTCAAATCCGAGTCTGGATATTCTGGATATTGAAAAATTCGCGAAAGTTGCACACGCAAACGGCGTACCGCTCATTATAGACAACACTTTTGCCACTCCGATCAACTGCCGTCCGTTTGCATTCGGCTGTGACATTGTAACGCATTCCACGACAAAATATATGGAAGGTCACGCCTCAACTATCGGCGGCGCGATTGTTGATTCGGGCAATTTTGACTGGTCAGGCAGTGACAAATTCCCCGGTCTGACAACGCCCGACGAAAGTTATCACGGTTTAACATACACAAAGGATTTCGGCAAGGGAGCCTATATCACAAAGGCGACAGTCCAGCTTATGAGAGACCTTGGTTCCATACAGTCCCCGCAAAACGCATTTCTTCTCAATGTGGGACTTGAAACCCTCCATCTGCGTGTGAAAAAGCATTGTGAAAACGCACTTCGGGTTGCAGAATATCTGAAAAATCATGATAAAATAACATGGGTTAAATGTGCTATGCTTGCGTCTGATGATCAGTATGAGCTTGCTCAGAAGTATATGCCAAACGGCACCTGCGGGGTTGTATCCTTCGGCATAGCAGGCGGAAGAGAGGCGGCAACAGTATTTATGGATTCCTTAAAGCTTGCCGCTATTGTCACGCATGTTGCCGACGCAAGAACCTGCTGTCTTCATCCCGCGTCAACAACACACCGTCAGCTTACCGACAAGCAGCTTGAAGAATGCGGTGTCGGTGCCGATCTTATAAGATTCAGCGTAGGAATAGAAGACGCGGATGATATTATTGCCGATATTGAACAGGCGCTTGATCAAATATGAGTAACGAATGTAAAAATACAAATGCTCCTACACATAATCACTCCCATGAGCATACAAAAGATGTAATCAACCGCCTTGCAAAGGCGATAGGCCATCTCCAGAAGGTAAAGCGGATGGTAGAGGAGTCGCAGGATTGCTCTGATGTTCTCATTCAGCTTGCGGCTGTAAAGTCCGCACTCAATAACACAGGCAAAATCATTCTTAAGGATCATCTTTCCCACTGCATTGTTCATGCGGTTGAAGAAGGCGATGAACAGGCATTAACGGAATTGAATAACGCAATTGACAAATTCATGAAATGATATATGCGTGCTTTAACAAAATAAAAACGCCGTTAAAGCACACGGTCACACAGGGTGAATACATATGAAAACGGTGCAACCGAAGCTCCCCGAAAAATACCGAATAATCTGTATCAGCGACATACACGGCGCTTTGACACATTTTAAAAAGCTGCTTAATAAATGCGCTTATAATCCCGAAACCGACTATCTTTTTATGCTCGGCGATATCCTTGAAAAGGGAACGGAAAACCTCGAAACCCTCCTGTATGTCAAGAAACTCTGTGAAAACCAAAAAACGATTTTTATAAAGGGCAACAACGATTTGATGTCTCTTAACATGGCTTATGACGACAAAAAGAGGCATTTTCTTCGCCGTATTGAGCAACGCCCTGTAAACACATTTATCCAAATGGCTCAAACGCTCGGCATAACCGACTTCAGAACCGATTTTAAATCAAAACGAAGAAAAGTGATAACGGCGTATAAATCGGAGCTTGACTTTTTGCGGGACGCGCCCTTGGCCATTGAAACGCCCCATTTTATTTTTATACACGCGGGAATAGAAAACCGCCCCGATTGGGAAAACAGCGATGAGCATTTTGTTCTTACCGCGCCATGGTTCCTGCGCCTTGAACATCAGCAACGCAAAACCGTTATCTGCGGACACTATCCAACCTACAATTACCGCCGTTCCAACTTTACCAATCTGCCGATTTTTGACAGTGAAAAAAGAATGATAGGCATAGACGGAGGTATGAACACAAAGTATAGCGGACAGATTAATGCCCTTATAATAAATGTGGACGGTGACTACTGCGATTTTGAAACATTATTTATTCCCGCAGGCGACGAAGTTATAACAGAAACCGATTTCATTTCGGACAGGACGCCCAAATATATTGACTGGGAAAATCATCTCATGGAATTTATCCGACAGCAAGGTGATTTTATGCTTGCCAAAAACAAAACCACGGGAGAAACAGGATTGGTACCCGCCTCCTTTACAGGAAAATGGAATGGGCTTCATTCATGGATACACCTTGATTCTTTTCCGTCGGTAAAAGCGGGGGAAAAATTCTATGTTGTATCGCAAACCGAACATTATCTTTTCGGCACCGCCCAAAGCGGCGAAGTGGGCTTTATTCCCAAATTCTGCGTGAAAAATTAAAATGGGACTTTCGCTTGGCGCACGGTTGCTGAAACGGCGTTCAATCAGCTTCCTTGCTTGCTACAGTCCGTTTCTGTTTGACGGATCTCAACAACATTGCTATAACACAAATCATGGTGCAGCACCCTTTCGGTGGCTGCACCATTTTGCGTCTGTAAACCTATAGACCGTCGTTACTATACATATATGAAAAGGATCAGTCAAGCATTTTCAGTATTTCCGCAAATTCCCTGCTCTGCCTGAATTCCTCGGTAAAGTTATACGCATGGAGCATTTTGCCGCGCATTCTCATACAATATGTTTTTCCCTGTTTTTTCTTTGTAAACTCTGTTTTGTTAAACAAAGCAGTATTGCTGACAACCGTCTGCGGCTGACTGTCATACCGTTTTGAAAGCTCCGCGCAGATTTTAAGGTTTTTCCGCGACTCTTCCATATCACCAAGCTGAAAATACAGGTTTGCCAGATTGCCGTAATTATAAATAACATGAACCCAGCTTTTTCTGTAATTTCCGTCAGTATAAACGCAATCCAGCACCGCAAGCAGAGTTTGAATCGCCTTTATCTTTTCTTCAAAAGCATTTGCTGCGAAATCGGAGCAATAATTGGTTACGGTACAACCGAAAAGATACATCAGTTCGTCAACAGCACAGCGGCATGCCTCGCGGTGCTTTTCTCCCGGGGGATAGAGATAGGTTGCGGCAAAATCCCCGCTGTTATACATAAGCGGCATTTTATGCAGTATTTTCTCCATATCATCAAGTCCGAGACCGCTTTCGTCAACAAGACTCATGGATTTACAGTAAGTAGCCATTAAACGCTGCGCCCATATTCTTATACTGTCGTCCGTGCAGAAATTATCAATCCTGTCGTAAACCGACTGTACTTCAGACAAAATAACCGAGCCGTTTTCAAATCCTCCCTTTGTCTTTATCAAAATCTCAAAATACCTTATCAGCAATCTGTAATCTCCGGGAAATTCATGAACGGCATTTTTCATCATTTCAAGTGCTTTCGGGCTGTCGGTTCTTTGAAGAGCATCATACCGTTCAATGTAGCTGCGTATCTTTTTTTCATTGCTTATTTTGTCAATTCCCAAAAGCAGATCTGTCGTTGTCCCGAAAAACGATGCGACGGCAGACAGCATTTCAATATCGGGATAGCTTTCTCCTCTCTCCCACTTGCTTACAGCCTGAAAGGATACGCCGAGAAACTCAGCAAGCATTTCCTGCGTGAGATCGTTTTGTTTTCTTAAACTTTTTAAATTTTCACCAAAGTATAGCTTCATAAATTCACCTCAAAATGGATTCAGCGGTACCTGCTGTAACTACATAATAGCTTGTTTCGCGTACCTGTACAATAACTTATTTGTTGAGTGTTTTTCTACCGTGGTTAGAAATTCTCTTCAGCAAAAAATAATTTTATTTGTAAGTTTTGAATAAAATTCTGTCGATTATATCTGTTATTATGGATAAAAATGTCTTATTTTCTTTGACAAAAAATTAACAATTTAATATTGACAAAAAATTGTCAATGTGGTACGATTTAATTAACACACCTTTTCGTGAGGTCAAACGCCATAATATGTTCATATGCTCCGAGAAAATGAACTTATGATGAGCAATTCCTGTTTGACCTTATAATATCAACAATTAATATCAACAATGAAATGGTGATTGAGCGAATTGACGGATGGGAGGACAGTATTTAAGAAAATAAAAAGCAATAAAGCAAGATATAAATTATGCAGCTATACTGACCTAATTTATTTCAATGACAGAAAATGATAAAAGATCATCACGAAAGCGTTTGTTCAAAACCCGGCAAACAGATTTTATAAAAGTTTAGGGTTTAAGGTATATAAAACCGATCGTCATCCCATATACTATGAAATTGCTTTCAGGAAACGGAATGACGAACAAGGTATGACTACAGAAGAGTTATCCTTATATATCCCGGCGAATGATGAATAATAAAGAATTGTTTTATGTTTTATAGGCTCGGACAGCTTTTGTATTACGGCTGTTATGCAGAATATAAGGAGAGAAAATATATGAAAAAATATATTTCAGTTACTCTTGCCGTGATGCTGTTCATTACGATTACAACATCATGTTTTATGATTCCCGTCATAAAAAACAGAAAAGAACCCCTGCCTCTTGCCAGTTATGAAGAGGTTAAAAAGTACTGCGATCAAATTAAAGAAATGAGTTTTGAAAAAAATGCCGTTGACAGCCGTCTTATTGTTATGGCAAACAAAAAAATAGACTTCCGGGACGCAGTGCAGTCAGCCGAATGCAGCGACGGCAGCTATGTATTGCAATATAAAAACAGAAAACAGGCGGAAGAAGCACTTGAATATTATAACAGCAAGAGTTATGTTCTGGCTGCCTGCTTTGATTGTTTAACGGACATACAGCTCTCATCAACGGATCCCGGAAATTTCAGCTCTAATACATACAGTGTTACCAACAGTAATATTGACGATGCATATAAACTCTTAGACGAAAATAATATAGATCTGCCCGAAATAAGAGTAGGTATTGTGGATACCGGCGTGGCGGTAAATGATATTACTTCCAATCGGCTTTTGGATGGTTACTCCTATCTGAACGGTTATAATATAAACGGAACACAGATTCCCGCCACATCAAAAGGCTATCACGGAACATCAACTGCCGGAACCGTAATCAGAAACACGCTTGATAATGTTAAAATATGCAGCTATCAATTCACTAACGGAGAAGACGGAGACTCCGGACTATCCATAATCGCAAGCGCATTTCAGCTTGCAGCCGCTCAGGGATGTAATATTATAAATCTAAGTGCTCATATTCCGTATGATATTAATGATCCCATATCTGAAATGAATTATAACAGCCATCTTTTATTAATGAATCTCATCATCAAGCAGATTAAAAATTTGGGTTGTCATATCGTATGCAGTGCGGGCAATGACAATAAAGAGTTGAATGATTTATACTATCTGCCGCAAAAATGCGACAATATACTGGTTGCCGGAGCAAATGATTTAAAAAACATAAAGGCATCATACAGTAACTACGGTTCATTGGTTGACATCTACACGCTCGGTAACAATGTAAGCACCTGTAATGTTAACGGCAGCCTGACCGAGAATTTCAGCGGCACTTCAGCATCATCCCCCATACTCGCATCGTTATGTACAATACTGCTGGCAGTCAATCCCGATATTACCGATGATGAAATTGTATCGCTCTTGCGTAACACGGGGTACGGATTTAATGAAGAAAAGGGTACAGCAGCTTATACAATTGCGGATGCTTATGAGGCTGTCAAAAACCTTCTCGCTTCCAACGGTCTGAATAAGGCTCAATTCACTTATAAAATAACAAAAGATGAAACTACCAATAACGCCATTTTAACAATAAACGCTCCGGATGACACAAAAATCTGCTACAGAAAAAACAGCGCAAGCACAATATATCTAAAGCCTTATGTCGAACAATATAATAAACCTCTGAGATTTTCCTCCGGCGGACTGGTAAGTGTCTGCGCATACTCTCCCGGCAAAGAAAAAAATTATAAACTGATAAGAATACCCAACTTTAATTCTTCAGAATATTCGGTTATCAAAGCGGATAAAAGCAGCAGCGGTCTGAATACGCTCAGTAATTATAACACCTCGGAAAAATGCGTTGAAGTCCCTGAATACGCGGACGGAGTTCAAATTCAGGAAATTGGGGAATATTGCTTTATGGGCAATAAAAACATAGAAAAGGTGGTTTTGCCTGAAAGTGTTACCAAAATCGGCGCATTTGCGTTTTCAAACTGCCCGAACCTCAAAACAGTTATTGCAAGCGGCGTAACGGAATGCGGAAGATATTGCTTCAGTAACTGCAACAAGCTTACGCGTCTGTCATTGCCGAAACTCCAAGACGGCAACACCTCTATTCTTGAAAACTGTGAAAGCTTAAAGCTGCTTGAAAGCGGCTGCATGTCTTTTAATTATAACAGGTCCTATTATAATTGCAGGTCACTTAAGATGATTTTTGCGGACTATCTTCATGATATGGATATTGAAATCAATAAAAATGCAGTTCTCGGCACTGCATTGACACTTCTTACAGACAACCCCGTCACAAACGCTGATAACGCGGGCGTAACCGTGATAAAAACTCTTGACGGACACACCTGCGAGTATATGTGTGAGGATAATTATGACAGTACATACTCCTATTACTGTCTCTGGTGCTGGAAGGAGCAGAAATACTCCGCAAGCGATTTGTTAACTTTATGGAACCCGACCTATATTAACAAAGCCCCTTCAAGTTACGGCAACGGATATCTGCTTGATGTTAACTGTGATAATATTATCAATATAAAAGACTTCGCAATGATAAATAAAAATGTTTAATTTTTTCAGTTCAGGTCAGAACCAAAAGGCAGACAGATGAAAATTACATTTGTCTGCCTTTGCTTATTGCCAAAATTCCTATAAGGTTTTATATTATTTCCATTTTTAAGGCGGAAAAGGCTTGCTTAATTTTATAAATATTCGTATACTTAGATTGTAAAAATAAGTATGACGGCGCAGAAAAATGAAAGAAAAAGAAAAAACCACACTCAGAAAAATTGAATATCATAAAAAGGAAAGTATTTACCTTATCGTAAGAGGAATTGAGGTCGGTATAGCGGCGGGGCTTATTTCCGTATTTTACAGATTCATTCTGACAAACGCGGAAGCACTGCTTTTAAAAGCCGCCGACTTTGCAAAAGAGAGCACACTGAAAGGTATAATATGGTTTGCAATATTGGCACTGATGGGTCTTTGCGTGGCAAAAATAATTCAATGGGAGCCTATGTCCGCCGGAAGCGGCATACCGCAAGTCAGCGGTGAAATCAAAGGTGATCTTTCGCAATGCTGGTGGCGTGTCATCATAGCCAAGATTGCTGGCGGAACATTATCCATTCTCAGCGGACTTTCACTCGGCCGGGAGGGACCGAGCATCCAGCTCGGTGCCATGGCAGGCAAGGGCGCCGCGCTGATTACCAAAGCGGATAAGACAAGCGAGCTCAGAATGATAAGCTGCGGAGGAGGAGCAGGCTTGGCCGCCGCGTTCAATGCCCCTCTCGCGGGCGTTATGTTTATCCTTGAGGAAATACACAGAACAATTGACAAAAGCATAATCTGTATGGGAATTGTCGCCTGCATCACTGCCGACTTTGTGTCAAAAATATTCTTCGGACAGGATAATATCTTCTCATATGAAACTGCCAATATTCCTCTCAGATATTACTGGCTTCTTTTTATTTTAGGCGCGCTTCTTGGTCTTTTGGGCTGCGGATATAACATAATCATGAGCAGGGGGCAGGATATTTTTAAAAAGCTTAATAAAATACCCCTTGCACTGAAAATGACTGCTGTATTTATTACAGGCGGTCTCATTGCTCTTTTTATCCCCGAAATAACAGGCGGCGGTCATGAAATGGTTGTGCTGCTGATGAAAAACAAGCCCAAAATCACGGTTTTAGTCTTCTTACTGATTGCAAAATTTGCATTTTCCGTTATCAGCTTCGGCTCCGGCGCACCGGGAGGAATTTTCTTTCCCCTGCTGATTTTGGGAACATATATCGGTGCCGTTTATGCAAATATTTTTATACCGCTTTTTAATCTCGACGAAAATTTATGGCAGGAATTTGTCGTTATTTCAATGGCGGGAATGTTTGCATCAATTGTCAGAGCACCGCTTACAGGAATCATTCTTGTATTTGAAATGACGGGAAATCTTGAGAGCCTGCTGCCGTTAGCAACAGTAAGCCTGATAAGCTACGCGGCTGCCAATCTCATCGGCGTTAATCCTATATATGAAACTCTGCTTGAAAAAATTTTAATCTCGAATCCGAAGAAGCCCGAATTTCACAATGAAAACGAAAAGGTGGTTAAAACATACATTATTCCTGTCGGAAGTCCAATCAATAAAAAAGCAATTATGGATATTGACTGGGGAAAGCATTGTCTTGTTGTAAGCATTGACAGAAACGATGTGTCAATCACCCCTAAAGGCGAAACGGTGTTAAAGGAGGGTGACGAACTCGTTATCCTTATCAGTCAGCGGCATTTCTCAAAAGACAGTGAAAGACTTGAAAAAATGATAAACGGGTAGATTTTCTCAAATCCCAAGTTTGTTTGTGTTGAAAGCAACCTTTCTTAAAATTGAATTTCAGGACACGCAAAGCGTGTCCTTTTTTTGCTCGTTTTTAAGCACAGCCCCATAGGATATTTTTAATAAGGAATAATATTTTGAAGGAACTTAAACGGAGTTTTATTAGCAAGTCAAAAAATACAAATGTTGAATGAACGAGATTGAGGACAATCATACTGAATCCGTATGGTGTCTGTTGACATCTGCCAAGATTTTGTACATTTCGGCAAAAAAAGATTGAAGAAAAGTGGTATTAATAGCAATATTCCTAATCCCATTCATAGCAATCCACAAAATTTGAACATAAAAAAGAGATGCCTTTCCATTCGGAAAAACATCTCTGATACATATAAATTTGTTGCTTGTGTGTTACTTATAACTGGGTATCCACAACTTTTCAGTCCATCTGACAACTCCAAAAGCCCTGTAAATAGAGGCTTTGAGCGGTCGTGAGAATTTTGCAGATTATCTCTTTGAGAACTGAGGCGCACGGCGGGCTTTTTTAAGACCCGGCTTCTTTCTTTCCTTCATACGAGGATCACGGGTAAGGAAGCCTGCTTTTTTAAGCGCCGGGCGGAGTGCCTCGTCATACTGGAGAAGCGCTCTTGCTACACCGTGGCGGATTGCACCTGCCTGACCTGTTACGCCGCCGCCGTTTACGCGGCATACGATATCAAACTTCTCTGTTGTCTCTGTAAGTGCGAGAGGCTGACGGACGATGAGTTTGAGTGTTTCAAGACCGAAATAATCGTCAATATCTCTGTCGTTAATTGTAATTTTGCCGGTACCTGCATAAACGCGTACGCGGGCAACAGATTCTTTTCTTCTGCCTGTTCCGTAGAAATAAGGATTTGTTTCGTACATAGTTCAGATACCTCCCTTACATTTCCCAAGCCTCAGGCATCTGAGCCTGATGCTTATGCTGTGCACCCTTATAGATATGGCATCTTGTAAGCTGCTTTCTGCCGAGTGTAGTATCGGGAATCATACCCTTAACAGCAAGCTTCATCGCAAAATCGCTTTTTTCTTCCATAAGTGTGCCGTACTTAACTTCTTTAAGATTGCCGATATAACCTGTATGGTGCTGATAAAGCTTCTTATTGAGCTTGTCACCTGTGAGAACAGCCTTATCGGTATTGATAATAATAACGAAATCGCCGCAGTCAACATGCGGTGTGAACAACGGCTTGTGCTTTCCTCTGAGGAGAACTGCAGCTTCGCTTGCTACGCGTCCGAGAGGCTTGTCAGCAGCGTCAATGACATACCACTTGCGCTCGATATCGTCAGCTTTTGGCATAAATGTTGACATAATCAATATCCTCCGTTAATGAATTTGAAAGTCTCTTTTCTTTTGCCGGAATATAATAACACAGAGGGCTTTTTGAGTCAATAGTATTTTCAAAATAATTTTATTTTTATAGGTTGTTTCTCTCATTTTCTCACTTTTTCTCTTCTATACAAGTAAAAAGCTCATTTATAATTTACAAAAAAGGAGGCAAATCATGGACGGCTGTTCGCTTAATTTAACGGTTTCCGCTCTTGCGTGTGCGATTGCAAAGGATAAAACAAACGATGAACTTACCCTTTTATCTGTATTTTTCACCCAACTCGGCGATTCACTTGCAACAATAGCGGCAGGTGATTCCATCTGCTGTAATTCCGACAGCAGCCAAAACAAGAACAGTAATATAAATATTTCTTGAATTCCTACCTTTTCAGTAGTATAATACACCTATATTGCAAAAATAGGTGGTACATAGTATGAAAATCAGTCAAATATTAAAAAACAAAAAGGTTACCGTATCCTTTGAAGTGTTTCCTCCAAAGGAATGGGCAAAAATTGAGGACACGAAAGCCATTATCAAAGAGATGGTGAAAGACAAACCTGATTTTATAAGTGTTACATACGGTGCGTCGGGAACGAAGAGCGGATATACTACCGAGATTGCAAATGCGATTTCGCAGGGAGGCACATGTGCACTTGCGCACCTCACCTGCCTGACATCAACGAGAGAAAAGATTGACACTGCTATAAATGAAATGCGTGCAAACGGAATAGAGAATATCCTTGCTCTGAGAGGCGATATACCGAAAGATTTTGTTTTTTCACAGAGCCAGTATTTTCACTATGCATATGAGCTTGTAAATGAGATTAAGGAAAAGGGTGATTTTTGTATCGGGGGAGCATGCTATCCGGAAACACATCCCGAATCCGTAAACAGAATTGACGACATTGAACACCTGAAGAATAAGGTTGACTGCGGTCTTGATTTTTTGACAAGCCAGATGTTTTTCGACAACAACAAATTTTTTGATTTTTGTGAAATCTGTGCGATTAAGGGCATCAACATTCCGATTATCGCAGGAATTATGCCTATAACAAACGCATCATACATAAAAAAAAGCATAGAGCTTTCAAACTGCTCTCTGCCGAAAAAATTTGTAAAAATAATGGAGCGTTTCGGTGATAATCCCCAGGCGATGAAGCAGGCAGGAATCGTTTATGCCACAGAACAGATTATCGACCTTATGGCAAACGGCGTCAATCACATCCATATATACACAATGAACAAGCCTGATATCGCGCATAAAATTGTTGAGGGGCTGTCGGCAGTCATCCATGAATAGAAAAGAAATTTTACGCTATCTCAGAACATCCTCAAAAACCGATGATCAAAGACTGCTCAGCCTTATTGACAAATGCTGTGAAGAGGTGAACAGATGCGTTTCTCCGAAAACCATTTACAGGATACTGGATTGTACGGTAACACCGGACAGTCTTATAATAGGCAATACAGCCTTTTCAAGCAAAAGGCTTGCACAAAATCTTGCGGGGTGTAAAAAAGTATGCGTTTTTGCCGCGACGCTCGGCACGGAATGTGACAGGCTGCTCAGAACCTACTCGTCGGATAACATTTCACGGGCAATGGTTTTGCAGGCTTGCCTTGCATCAAAAATCGAAGAGGTCTGCGACGGCGTTGAGGACGAGCTGCGGCTTCGGGGATACAGCCTGAGACAAAGATATTCACCGGGGTATTTTGACCTTGACATAAAAGAAAACAAAAAAATATTTGAGCTTATGGAAATAACAAAGCGTATCGGAATCACGCTTACTGACACATACCAGATGGTGCCTACAAAATCCGTTACCGCTTTTATAGGTATTGAAAATGATTAGATTTTTTGACGGCGGAATGGGAAGTATGCTAAACCTTTCAGCAGGCGAACTCCCCGAAAAACTGAATATAACCGATCCTGACAGAGTATTTGCCGTTCACAGGGCATATGCACAGGCAGGTGCCGAATTTATTACGACAAATACTTTCGGTGCCAATTCTCTTAAATATGACAATGTTGAACAGCTTGTAAAAGCAGGTGTTTCGCTTGCCAAAAAAGCCGGCAAAAAGGTTGCTCTTGACATCGGCCCTACAGGCAGACTTCTAAAACCCATGGGCGACCTTGATTTTGAAACCGCGGTCACTCTTTTTTCAGAGGTTGTGCGAGCAGGCGCACCGGGCAGCGATGTTGTTATTATTGAAACCATGAGCGACACTTATGAACTTAAGGCTGCCGTGCTTGCTGCGAAGGAAAACTGCGGTCTGCCCGTTATCGCATCCATGATTTTTGATGAAAAAGGCAGGCTGCTTACGGGTGCTGACATACAGACTTCATGCGCAATGCTGGAGGGCCTTGGTGTTGATGTTATCGGCATTAACTGCGGATTAGGTCCAAAACAGATGCTTTCTCTTACAAATGAGCTTCACCGATATAGCTCACTTCCTATTCTTGTTATGCCGAATGCGGGTCTGCCCGAATCGGTAAACGGTAAAACGGTTTACAATGTTTCCCCTGAAGAATTTGCAAAGGATATGAAAAAAATCGCGCAGATCGGCGTATCCTATCTCGGCGGCTGCTGCGGAACCACACCCGAACATATCAAAAAAATGACAGAGCTTTGCTCAGACATTCCCGCTGTTCTCCCCAAAAAGAAAAACAGCACGGTTGTCACATCATACTCATCCGCTGTCGAAATCGGCGCAAAGCCGGTGATTATTGGCGAACGCATTAACCCAACGGGCAAAAAGCTGTTTAAGGAGGCACTCAGAAAAAACGACCTTGATTATATAATCAAGGAGGGACTTTCACAGCAGGAAAAAGGTGCACATATACTTGATGTAAATGTGGGACTGCCCGAAATTGACGAGGTTAAAATGCTAAGTGACGCAGTATTTTCTCTTCAAAGCGTTCTTCCGCTTCCGCTTCAGCTTGACTCCTCCGACCCGCTTGCCCTTGAAAGAGCCATGAGAATTTACAACGGAAAGCCGATGGTAAATTCAGTTAACGGCAAAAAGTCCTCCATGGAGGCTGTATTTCCGCTTGTAAAAAAATACGGTGGCGTTGTCGTCTGCCTTTGCCTCGATGAAAACGGAATACCTCAAACCGCCCGGGGCAGAATTGAAATAGCAAAAAAAATCATTTCGACCGCTCAAAATTACGGTATAGAAAAAAAAGACCTGGTTATTGATGCCCTTACAATGACGATATCCACAAACAAGGATAATGCCATTGAGACGCTCAAGGCAGTAAATTATATTAGAAATGAGCTTGGTACAGGAACTGTGCTCGGTGTGTCAAACATAAGCTTCGGACTGCCGAAGAGGGAAGCAATCAACACTGCCTTTTTTACCCTTGCGCTTGAAAACGGGCTTTCGGCAGGAATTATCAATCCGTTGAGCGAAGGAATGATGAATGCGTATTATTCCTTCAATGCGCTGTCTGGTTTTGATGACAACTGCACAGAGTATATAGACTCCGTAACCGCGTTCGCACACAATCCGGCCGTCGGTTTATCGTCCATGGATTTAAAAACAGCTATAATCAAAGGCATGCGCGATGACGCGGGGGTCTGTGCAAAGGAGCTTTTGAGGGATACTCAACCTCTTGATATTATAAATAATTACATTATTCCTGCGCTTGACACGGTGGGAGCCGGATTTGAGAAAAATAAAATTTTTCTCCCTCAGCTTTTAATGAGCGCCGACTCAGCCAAGGAAGCGTTTGATGTCATTAAAGAGCACCTTGTTATGACGGGCACGCAGACAAAAAGTGAAAATAAAATCATTATTGCAACCGTTGAGGGCGATATTCACGATATCGGTAAAAATATAGTAAAAGTGCTTTTGTCCAATTATGGCTTTGATGTCATTGACCTCGGCAAGGATGTAAAATGCGAAACAGTGCTTGCGGAGACTGTCAGGCACAACGCAAAGCTTGTTGCGCTCTCTGCCCTGATGACAACGACAGTTCCGAATATGGAAAAGACTATCCGGCTTATTCACGAAAACACTGACGCCAAAACACTTGTCGGCGGTGCTGTTCTTACAAAATCATACGCAGATATGATAGACGCCGATTTTTATGCCAAGGACGCTATGGAAAGTGTAAGAATCGCCAAATCATATTTCGGAGGTGATGAAAAATGATGGTTTCAACAAAAGGCAGATACGCCCTTCGTATCATGCTCTATCTTGCTGTGAATCAGAGTGACGGCGCAGTATCCCTGAAGGACATTGCCGAAAAAGAGGGTATCGGCATAAAATATCTTGAAATAATCGTATCCTCCCTTATCAAGGGCGGTCTGCTTGAAAGCACCCGGGGCAAAAACGGAGGATACAGACTAAACCGCCCTCCCGAAAAATATACCATTTCCGAAATCCTCAATACCGCAGAGGGAAGTCTTGCGCCGGTTGCCTGTGTTGAAACAGACATCTGTGAAAACGCTGATTTCTGCAAAACATATACACTATGGAAAGAGCTTGACGATGTTATAGAAAAATTTTTATCGTCAAAAACACTGGCAGATATTATGTAAATCATTTGTTTAAATGACCGGTAAAACGAGTATAAGACAAAGAAACCGCCCTGAAGAATCAGGGCGGTTTTACTATCCGAGAAAGAAATATCCGAGCGCTCCCCATATACTGGTGAGCATCACAAGCAGCTTTGACAACACCGTTGGTCTTGAAGCCGCAACTGCCGCGATAATCGCAATTGCCGACGGCACAAGTCCGAGCCACGCAATAATAATCTGAGGTTTAAGTCCCGGGGGCAGAGAGGTTGCGTCAATAACCGTAACAAGTATTCCAAGCATTACGGCAAGCGAAAAGAAGATCTTATGAACAAGCGTCTCCCTTGCAGGCAGAAACATAAATATGCCTGTCACGCCAAACGAAAAAAGTATTACAACCTCCAAAAGAAAGAGCGGACTGAGTGCCATAATTTTACTCCCTTCATCATAAATATATACTGATTATACCTTAATTCACGGTTTTTAGTCAAGCATAACAGAAAATACACGGGAGAAAGTGATTGATATGGAATATGCGGCAATTTTTGCAGGGATTTCAGTTCTTGGGGTAATAGCAGTCTGCAAAATTATAAAAATAAGAAAGGGTAAAAAAATAAAATGTCAGTACAATTGCCGAAACTGCCCCTATTCATGCAACTGCAAATATGAAAACAACAACGGCTCAAAAGATTCTGCGCATTCTAAAGTTAAATAAATGTTAAAAATATATTGAGTTATTGTTAATATGATGATATAATAGTAGCGATTAAAATATATCGGAAGAGAGGTTTCTTTATGGCAAAAACGAAGTCCGGTGCCGGCACGGCAGCGGCAGAAAAAAAGTATATGAAGCCATCAGAAATTGTTACCTTTGGTATCGGGTTATTCGGTGTAGCTTTACTTACCGGCTGGATGCCTGACTATACCACAACATTTTTTGCTGACTTCGCCTTCAAGGGAAAAGGCTTTGATTCAGCCTCCTTTGCAAATACCGTTTCACTCGTATTCGGCGTTGCAGGCTTTGTAGGCGCGATCTGCGAGCTTATAATCGGTATTCTTGTTGACAGAACAAAAACAAAACTCGGCAAAGTAAAGCCTTGGATCGGTTTCGGCGCAATTCCGCTCGCAATCATTTCGTTGCTCGTTTTTGTAGCACCTAATACCGCAAGCCTCGGAATCGCCTCTGTATGGATGTTTATTATCTATTCTCTGTACACTGCCGTTTCCTGTGCCGTTGAGTCGCCGTCAAACTGCTTCGGCGCTCTGTGCTCGCCTAACCCCAGCGAAAGAGGAGACGCTATTTCCATCGCTTCATTCCTTCGTTCGGTAGGTCAGTCAGGCGGTCAGGTGGTCATCATTGTTGTCGGCGCTGTTATGAAAATGCTCATGGGTCAGCAGCAGTTTAAAAACGCGGAAGGTCAGGGTCTTGACCTTATCATTTCTACTGCAATATGCGCCTTGGGAATGGTCATTTTCGTAATGATTTTCTTTGCAAACAACAAAGAGCGCGTTCCTTACACAACAGAAAAGGTATCCCTTGCGGAGTCGATCAAGCTTGTTTTTACAAACAAAAACCTGCTTATGGTTTCACTCACAAAACTTGCCGGTTTCGGCAGAGGTGTATACGGCACAGTATCACTTTACATAGCGATTTATCTTTTAGGTTCAAAGGGCTTAAAGCTTGCGCTTATGCTTCCCATGGGAATCGGAACCGCTGTCGGAATGCTCCTTGTTAAGGCAGTCCTCAAAAAATTCTCCACAAAGAAAACATATATTATTTTCTGTATTTACGGTGCTTCTTCACTTGCAATACTGTTTATTGTTTCAAAGGCTATCGGCTTCAGCTCAAGTCTTGTCATTCCGTTTTTGATTCTCAATTTCTTCTGCGGACTCCAGCACGGCAACACAAATGTTACGCCTAACATTATGATTGCCGACTGTGTTGACGAAATGGAATACAAAACAGGAAAAAGGCAGGAGGGTCTTGCCTACGCGGGCTTTGGTCTTTTTTCAAAAATTGCGTCCGCGTTTACAAAATACCTTGGTCCTTTCCTTGTTTATACATGGTCAGGCTACCATTTTTCACAGGATCCGAATGTTGCATACGCATCTCAGACGGACTCCACACTTTCAAAATTCCTTGCAATTTATACAATCATTCCGGCTATATTTGTCATTTTACAAGGTGTTCCTATCCTGTTTTATGACATGGTCGGCGAAAAGAAAGAAAAAATTACCGCCGCTCTTGCTGAAAAGAGAGCAGCACAGGCCGCTGATGACGACAGCGAACCTGATGTAATTGCAGAGTAAGGAGGTAGCAGATAATGGCAAAAAAAGAGTTTAAAGCCGGTCTTTATGCAATCACCGCAGGTATTTTTACCGCAATTGCACTGGTTGCTATCACGATTTTTGCGTTTACAACGAGATACACCGCGTTCTCTCCTGAAAAGGTTGCACAGACATATGTTGACACAATTATTCAGACAGGCGACGGATATAACGCGTATAAGAATACACTCGTATCCAGAAACGCAAAATACGGTGATTTTGTTTACAACGCTTATATGCTTCCTTACACCAATAACGGCGACGATGTAAAGCAGGCGGAATTTGTAGGCACAGGCTCAGAGGAAGAAGCAAAGGCGCTGGACGCCGTTTATTCAAGAATGTATAAGTATTACATTGAGCTTATCAAAACATACGGTCTTGATAATTATGACGCTGTTTTCAGCAATTATTTTGCTGAGCTTTCCCAGGTAAGAAAAGAAGTTTACGGCGACGAGTATATGGACAGAGATTTTATGTTCGGCGCTTTTGAATCGAATGTGTCCCAATACGGAATGAGCCTTACGGGTACTGACGAAGAAATCGCTGAGGACGGAAAAACCGTTATTCAGGAAAAAACCATCGGCAAGTACCAGCAGCTTTACGGCGAGGACTATAAGCTCACCACTAAGGTCACCGAGTGCACACCGCTTACCGGCGATGAGGTAAAAGATTATGTGGAGCATTACAACAATACAATTGCTCCGATGAAAGAGCTTGGCGCGCAGAGAGCCGAGCAGTTTAAGCTTGAAGATACAACAAAAGAGAAAAAAATCCTCTTCATCAAAAAAACAGAGGAAATTAAAAACAAATCCAATTTCATAGGCGCTTACGAAAAGGTTGTCTGCGATGATATTACCGCAGTTGACAGATGTACCGTAGATGTGACTCTTGCGGACGGTACTCCGGTCGCAACGCAGGAGGTTTATGTTGTTCAGATCGGCAATAGCTGGTATGTTGATAACACAACCATAAACACCTCGGGTCTTTACCTCGCGCTGTAATCGTTAAATATTATAAAGGTTCTGTAACAGATGTTCATGCAGCATTTATTACAGAACCTGTTTTTTTATCCTGTTTGAATCAAAAAATACAGAGCTTTATTTTCTTCTCACACTGATTTCGCTGCTGCGCAAAACTGTATATTCTCCGCTTTCGAGCCTTACAACAAGTCCGCCCGTCTCATCAATTTCAACCGCCGTGGCATGCTTCACTCTGCCGTTTTGAATAAAATCAATTTCTCTTCCGATGACAAACGAATGCCTGCGGTAATAATCCATAAAGCTTTTGTAGTCGCCGCCTGCAATAGTAAGAAACTGCCTTGCGGTCTCGGCAATCAGAGCGCTCCTGCTCACGCCTTCACCAAGGTTGCCTGCATTGTCGGCATATTCGGGAAAATCAATTGTCTTTATATTGATTCCTATACCTACAATAACACTGTCAACAATCCCCGTCTCAAAATTCGTAACGGCTTCCGTCAAAATACCGCATATTTTGGCACCGTTGAAATATACATCATTAACCCATTTTATCTCAGGCTTTTTATCCGTGAGCTTTTCAATCGCCTTGCACACTGCAACAGAGGCTGCTGTAGTTGCAGTGACAGCGTTTTGAAGCGTTGTTTTGGGATGAATAACTATACTGAAATATACGCCTGTCATAGGCGGTGAATAAAAACGCTTTCCCTGACGACCTCTGCCGGCAGTCTGCTCATCGGCTGCGACAAGAAAAATGCCATCTTTTCCGTCCGCAATCAGTCTTTTACACGCGTTGTTGGTTGAATCAAGCGACGGATAGTACAGTACCGCAACATCATCCCTTCCAAGCTTTGAGGCAATACTCTGTGAGGAGATAAGATTGTTATTTTCACTAAGCCTGTAGCCTCTGTTGGTAACTGCATCAATATCATAACCCTCTCTTGAAAGTGATTTTACCGCTTTCCAAACGGCGGCACGGCTTTTATTGAATTTTTTTGCAAGTTCCTGCCCGCTTGTATATGTATTTACATTCATCAAAAGCTGCGCTAATATATCCTCTTTCAGTGACATTGTCTACTTCCCCTCCAAATCAGGTTTACAATTACAGAAAAACAATGCCGTCAAAGCAAGCACTTCAACGGCGGCAAAATTATTTTTTTATATAGAAAATCGCCAGCGTTTTTGGTCCGCAGTGTGAGGAAATGGTACATCCTGCATCCGCGGTAATGATTTCACCAAACGCGGCCTTGCCCTCAATAACGCCTTTTGCAAAGCTTATCATCTGGCTGCTTACCCCACCGCTGTGGGCAATTACAATTCTTGAAGTGTCAATCTTATTAACCTCTCTCAGGCAGTCATTTATATATTGCTTATAGACAATATCCTGCTTGCCTCTGTATTTTCTGAGCACATCCAGCGTTCCGCTTTTCGGATCAACACCGATACTCGGCTTTATTCCCAGAAGATTGGCGCCGAATCGCGCGACAGAAGAGCATCTTCCGCCTTTGTGGAGATATTCAAGATTATCCAGAACAAATGTTGTGCTCACCTTTGGGACAAGGGAATTAACCCTATTATATATTTTTTTTGCGTCAAATCCCTTTTTCCTGAAATCACACGCTTTAAGAACAAGAAGCCCCATACCTGTACACAGGCTCTTTGAATCAACGCAGTAAACATTATCAAAATCAGCAGCGGCTATACACGAATTCTGATAGCTCGAAGATATTGCGGATGAAAGACCGATATGAACAACAGAATTCCCCCGTTCTGTCAAACTTTTGAAAACATCGTAATACTGATTCGGCGTAACTGCTGATGTCTTTGGCAGAATACCCGTCTTTGCGACATAATCATAAATATCCTGCGGGTGAATATCAACACCGTCAAAATACGATTTTTCTCCAAGCAAAACAGAAAGCGGAAAAATTATTATGCCGTTGTATTCAATCAATTTTGACGGAAGATCGCATGTTGAATCCGCAGTAATAACAACATTTTTCACTTCATCCTCACCTTTCAGTGGAAGAGTATAGCATATAAATATTTCATAATCAATACAAACGGGGTTTGTTTAGTTTTAATTTATATTTTAATTTTAATTAAACGCCGAATTTAATCTGTGCCTGATTAAGATCACTTTTTTTATATCGTTTGTCAAGCTTTATTGTCAGAACACTTCTGTCATTCCGTTCGCTGACAGACGCTGAATAGGATACATCAAATTCACCGCCGTCCTTACTGATCGTAACAGAATATGTGCCGTTATTTATGACCCTCTGCATAAAATGATATCCTGCTTTAGCAGTTAACACAATGGAGTCACCGTTAAATTTAATACTGTCAACCGCTTTAATCTCGCTCTGCATTTCACCTAAATAAACGCTTTTCTCTTTAACACCGCTGCTTAACTCAAGGCGTGTGTCAATCCAGTCAATGCTGCCGTCATCCATTGCGGGCACGGAAGTACTGCTGTTTTTAATCACATAAGACCACTTCTTATCAGCAGTATCCCTGGGATCAAGAACCTTGAAGCCCTCCCGCGGTTCAAAATAAATTGTTTTGGGAACAATTGCAAATTCACCGTTAAGCACCGCAATATCACAGTGTATATCGCCGATTGTCTGGGTGGAGTCAACTTCTTCATAGTTTGCAAGCACTTCTATATCGAGGGTGATATCACCGTTTTCTTTAATTTCATATACACCTTTGCCTCTCGACCAGTTGCTGAAGGTATAATACTTCTTTTTATTATCGGAAAGGGCGGATACAAAGGCTACATGCTTGTTTTTGGATATTCCCGTCTTGCTGTCATATGTCAGAGGGGTATCCGCATCGTCCATTACAAACTGGAGAAATTTGTTGCAGCTTTTTAGCTGGGTCAGTTCACTTCTGATTGCCTCCTCAAAAGGCTTTCGCCATGTATCTGATGTCGCGCCTATTATCTGGTAATCCATTTTTCCATTTTCAAGCTCAATCGGCTTAAACAGATATATATTATATACATATGTTTTTACTTTATATACATTTCTGTCAACACCGCTTACAAGCTTTACGAGAAGCTCCTTCTCCCCATCGCCGTCATAATCCTTGTAGTACATTTCGGGGTCTTTTTCATGAATAGCTGCAGTCCAGCCCTTGAATTCCTTTTCAATGCCGTCATGAACAAGGTACACGGTCTCATTGTCATAGTAAATCTGATAGTTGCCCTCTTTGTTTTCGGCAATCAGAATTCTTTTTCTTTCGGTTGTGTTTTCTGTATTTTTTGCCGCCGTAGTCAGAACTATACTGTCGTCAATTCTTCTGTCTCTGTAATTAACGGAGAACACAAAAAATACGATTACTGCAATAAGAATAATAGAACCTATGGCAAGTGAACGCTTAAAATATCTCATAAAAACACCTAATTATATACTTCGTCAAAATTAAATTTAATTTTTTTGCCTTTAACAATATGATAACAATTTTCCCCCAAGGAAAAAATCGGCCTGTCGTGCTTTAAAGAATCGGAATAAACATCCATTACCTTAATGTCGTCCTTATTAAGCGCTTCATAAAGACGCCTTACTTTTTCCTCTGAGCGGCAGTTGCTGCCAACTATTGCGCCTGTTTTCTTGTTATGCCTTGTGCAAATCAGCAAATCAAAACCAAGCCTTTTTTGTATTTCATTAAGGAGAAAATCGGGCGAGGCGCTGATAACGACGGAATATCTTTTTCTGTCATAAAACCATTTATGTACCTGCTTTTCATGCCTGTCCCAGAAGCCCTTTACCGCCCTTTGAAGCGGTATAAGCGCAACAAACAGAAAACATATTTTTTTAAACTTTGTAAAATTAATCATCCCCAGAAGCGCCAAAACCATCCATACAAACTGAACGGGCAGCAACAATGCTATCCAGGGATAATGCACAATACAGTATCCCCAAAAAAGCGAGCCGCTGTCAAACGGAACAATTGTCTTGTCAAAATCATAAATATCAATTTCCATTACATTTCCTCTGAATCACAGCACAATATTAACTACTCACCCTTGAGAGCAGAAATGAATTCGTCAAGTTCACTGCACGCAAGCTCCTCAATTTTGCCCTCATCAACGAATCTGTTTATTTCGGGATTTACAGGCAGCTTTGCAATAACCGGAACATTGAATTCCCGTGCAGTCTCATCAATTCTTGATTCGCCGAAAATATTAATTTTTCTGCCGCAGTCAGGGCAGGTATAAAAACTCATATTCTCAATAAGTCCAAGAACGGGCACGCCCATCATCTTTGCCATATTGAATGCCTTGCTTACAATCATTTTTACCAAATCCTGCGGCGTTGATACGATGATAATGCCGTTTATCGGAATATTCTGAAAGACAGTCAGCGCAACATCGCCTGTTCCCGGAGGCATATCTATAAACAGATAATCCAGCTCACCCCAGCGCACATCAGTCCAGAACTGGTCGATTACTCCGCTTATAACAGGACCTCTCCACACAACAGGAGAATAGACATCTTCCAGCAGAAGATTGATGCTCATGATTTTGATACCGCTTTTTGTTACGGCAGGAAGGAGACATTCGCCGTCCTGCATTGCTCTGTCGCGAATTCCAAAGGATTTTGGAACAGACGGACCCGTGATATCCGCGTCAAGCACGCCTGCTTTTAATCCGGCGGCAGCGCATTTTGACGCAAGCATACAGGACACAAGACTTTTTCCTACGCCGCCTTTACCGCTCACAATGCCTATCACTCTCTTAATATTTGAATATTTATTCATAGGCTTGAGAAAATCTGTTTTTTCTTCCTTTCTGGAAGCACAGTTTTCCCCGCAGGATGAACAATCATGATTACATTCGCTCATATATAACACCACCGTAAGATTTTTAAAAATTTTAGCATAAACACCGCAAAATATCAATAGCCGCGTATCAATGTTTTTACTCTTCCGAGGATACTGCACTCCTTTACAAGAATAGGCTCGTATTTATCATTCTCGGGCTGAAGTCTGAAATACCCGTTTTCTTTGAAAAATCTTTTGACAGTTGCCTCATCGTCAATCAAGGCAACAACAATATCGCCGTTGTCCGCGACAGGTGACTGCTCCACAATCACTATATCCCCATCGAGAATAGCAGCATTCACCATGGAATCTCCCTTTACATGCAGGGCAAAAAGATTGTCTCCCTTCACGCCCGAAACAGCAATATATTCCTCTATCTGCTCAACTGCGAGTATCGGAGAACCTGCCGTTACAGTACCGATAAGAGGTATATGATTTACACCGTCTGCTGCGGCACACAAACGGATGGTTCTTTTTAAATTAGGCTCTCTTTTAATATATCCCGCTTTTTCAAGAGCATCCAGATTGTATTGAACCGAGGAGGTCGATTTGAGCCCCACTGCCTGACCGATTTCACGCACGGAGGGCGCAACGCCCCGACTGAATATAACCTCTTTAATATAATGAAAAACCTGCGCCTGCTTTTCTGTTAATTTTTCCATAAATTCCTCACTCATATTATATATTCGTATCCATATAATAGCACTATATCTTTCCGCTTGTCAAACATATGTACTAAAATAAATAGTCAGCCTGTTTCTTATCCGCAAAATAATAAAAAAGTGTTGACAAAGTTAAATGAATAATATATAATTCAGTTTGCGTTATGCATTTGCAGCAAAAACATATGGCTTTATAGCTCAGTTGGCTAGAGCATGCGGTTCATACCCGCAGTGTCACTGGTTCGAATCCAGTTAAAGCCACCAACGGCCCGGTGGTCAAGAGGTTAAGACACCGCCCTTTCACGGCGGTAACACGGGTTCGATTCCCGTCCGGGTCACCATAAAGGCACCTATAAGGTGTCTTTTTTGTTAAAACAATCTGACGCGGCAGTAATCAGTGCCAATCTCAGGTCGGATTCCATACAATATTATGTCTCCGTAGCTCAGCAGGATAGAGCGTTCGCCTCCTAAGCGAAAGGCCGCGCGTTCGAATCGCGCCGGGGACGCCAGAAAAAATACCGCAAACTCTTGAACATAAAGGTTTGCGGTATTTTTTTAAGATAGCAGTTGTTTTTTCTCTTGCATCAGTTATAATTATATATAGGCACAAAATAAGTGTCAATTCAAAACAAGAGAGGTATCGTTATGAGAAAAACACTTCATTTAACCGAGGGAATATTTCCAATGCCGGTTTTAATGGTAGCAACCTACAACGAGGATGGAAGCGTTGATGTGATGAATGCTGCTTGGGGAACAATGCAGGAGCGGGGAAATGTTGCGTTGAACCTGACCGAAACCCACAGGACGGTTCAGAATATAAAAAGAAACAAAGCGTTCACCATTAGCATAGCCGACGCCGCGCATATTGTAGAAGCAGATTATTTTGGCATTGTATCCGGCAATAAAGAGAGCAAAAAGTTTGAAAAAAGCGGATTAACAGCATCAAAATCCGATCTTGTGGACGCCCCGATAATCAATGAGTTCCCCATCTGTATGGAATGTGCGTTTATGGAATATCAGGATAACACCTACGGTTGCGGCGTTATCGGCAAAGTCGTTCGCATCACGGCGGACGAAAAGGTAATGGCCGGAGATAAGATTGATCTGTCTTTGGTCAATGCAATCGCCTTTGACCCCTATACCCACGGCTATTACAAAGTCGCAGAAAGGGTCGGAGAAGCTTTCAAAGACGGTCTGAAGCTGAAATAATAAGAAATATACCGTAAGCGGTTTTACCGCCTGTTTCCGATGAAGAGCAGGCGGTCTTTTGTTGCCTGAAAACATTTTTCAAGTATAGGGCAATATTTCCTCTCCCGCTTCAAACAACTAAAAGCGTTTATCCAAAACCAAAATCGGACGGTTTAATGTATAGTAATCAGATTGATTTTTTGATGTTATAGAACAAATTGTTCCTGTTTTTGCTCGGATTTGTTAATTAATTGTCAATCTGTTGTTATTTTCACTAAACTTGCATATAAAACATTGACAAAAAAAATTACAAGACTATAATGTAGTATAATCGCATTGGGAAACACTCAAATGCAAATTTATATTTTAGCAATAGGAGAAATAACTTATGGCAAGAGTTTATAATTTCAGTGCAGGTCCGTCAACACTTCCTGAAAAAGTGCTTGAGCAGGCCGCAGCGGAAATGATGGATTATCAAGGCAGCGGACAGTCGGTTATGGAAATGAGCCACCGCTCAAAGGTATTCGACAAAATTATCAAGGACGCAGAGGCTCTTATGAGAGAGCTTTACAGTATTCCGGACAACTACAAGGTATTGTTTCTTCAGGGCGGAGCGTCTGCTCAGTTTTCGGCAATTCCGCTCAATTTTATGAACAACTCCGGCAAGGCTGATTACATCATCACCGGCCAGTGGGCTAAAAAGGCCTTTCAGGAGGCGCAGAAGTACGGCGATGTTGTTGCGGCGGCTTCCTCGGCGGACAAAACCTTTTCATACATACCCAAAACAAAGCCCGAGGATTTCCGTGAGGACGCAGATTATGTCTATATCTGTATGAACAACACAATTTACGGAACGGTTTACAAGGAGCTGCCTCCCGTGGGAGACAAGGTACTCATCGCGGATGTATCCTCCTGCGCTCTTTCCCAGCCGCTTGATATAAGCAAATTCGGCGTTGTTTACTTCGGCGCACAGAAAAATGTTGCACCTGCAGGTCTTGTTGTTGTGATTATCCGTGAGGATCTTCTCGGCAAAGCAAGAGATATCACACCTGTAATGATGAATTATCAGGTTCAGGCAGACGCGGACTCTCTTTACAACACGCCTCCGTGCTGGACAATTTATATCTGCAAGCTCGTTCTTGAGTGGATAAAAAATGATATCGGCGGACTTGAGAAAATGCAGGAGAGAAATGAGAAAAAAGCTGCAATTCTCTATGATTTTCTCGATGCGTCGGAGCTTTTCAAAGGTACTGTTGTAAAAGAGGATCGCTCGCTTATGAATGTGCCTTTCATCATCGGCGACGATGAACTTGAAAAGAAATTTATCGCCGAGGCAACTGAAGCAGGCTTTGTAAATCTCAAGGGCCACAGAACAGTCGGCGGAATGAGAGCATCCATCTACAACGCAATGCCTATTGAGGGCGTTGAAAAGCTTATAGAGTTTATGGCTGAATTTGAAAAAAACAACAAGTAACGGAGAATAGATATGTACAACATTAAAACACTTAATAAGATTTCAAATGTAGGTCTTTCAAAATTTGATACAGACAAATACACTTATTCAAGCGAAATCGAAAATCCTGATGCAATTATGGTAAGAAGCGCGTCAATGCACGATATGGATATGCCGTCATCTCTTCTTGCAATCGCAAGAGCGGGCGCAGGCGTAAACAACATTCCGGTCGCAGACTGCACGGAAAAGGGCATCGTTGTATTCAATACCCCCGGCGCAAACGCAAACGCAGTCAAGGAGCTTGTCATCTGCGGTATGTTTCTTTCAAGCCGCAAGATTACAAAAGCGATTGACTGGTGCAAAACAATCAAGGACGAGGGCGACAATGTAGGCAAGGTCGTTGAGAAAGGAAAGAGTGCCTTTGCAGGCCCTGAAATCAAGGGCAAAACGCTCGGTGTTATAGGTCTCGGCGCCATCGGCAGACTTGTTGCCGAGGCTGCCGTTGCTCTTGGAATGAAGGTTATCGGCTATGATCCGTTTCTTTCCGACGACGCACAACTCAAGGCAGGCATAACACGCAGCAACAATCTTGACGAGATTTTCCCTGTCGCGGACTATCTTACACTTCATGTACCGCTCACTCCCGAAACAAAGGGTATGATTGGCGAAAGCAATATTGCCATGATGAAAAACACAGTCAGAATCCTCAACTTCGCAAGAGGCGACCTTGCTGTTTCATCTGATGTTGTTGCAGCGCTTGAGGACGGCAAAATTGCCGCTTATGTAACCGATTTCCCTTCGGCAGATTTGATAGGCGTTGACGGTGTTATTGCGATTCCCCACCTTGGCGCATCCACACCTGAAAGCGAGGAAAACTGTGCATCCATGGGCGCTCTTGAGCTGATTGATTTCCTCGAAAACGGCAACATTAAAAATTCAGTCAACCTGCCTTCCGTTTCAATGGCAAAGACAGGCGTCGCAAGAATAACCGTTATCCATAAAAATCAACCGAATATGATTTCAACAATTACAGATACTTTCAGTAAAGACGGTATTAATATTTCCTCCTTTGAGGATAAAAACCGCGGTGAAACCGCATATTCAATTATCGATACCGATACTGCGCCTGCTGAGACAGTAATTGACGACATAAAGGCGATTGACGGTGTAATCAAAGTCAGGGTTATCAAATAACAGCAAACTTCAAGCGGTCATCTTTTAGATAAGATGACCGCTTTTTTTTTGACTATTTTTTGCACATAAGTTTTCCTATTTCAATAAAAAGCCCCTTTTTTTCACGAGGAATTCTGGAATAAATATTCAACAGTCTTTCCTGTTCGGTGGATATTTCTTTTCTTCCGGCGTTGTCCAGCAGATAATCCGTGGATACATTAAAACAGTTTGCTATGGAAATAAGCGTTTTAAAATCAGGCTCGCGCAGATTTCTGATATAATTTCCCAGTGTGGTGGGCGCAATATTCAATTCTTTTGCAATCTCTTTCTGGGTCTTGTCATTATCCTCTATCAAACAACGCAATGTGTCCCCAAACTTCATATTGTTCACCTCAGCTTTAATATAACATCTCAAATCAGCTACACGCATGATATCCACAAACTGTGTTGACAATACACATATTGAATGCTACACTGTTTATAATGTAACATTAAGGGGGAGATTGACAGTGCGTGGCATACGGATAAAAAACAGATATAATATTATATTTACGGCTGAATGTATTTTGTTTTTGATATTATCGTCATTTTTTGTACCGACAAATGATGATCTGAGGTTTGCATTCTTTTTTAAATTTGATCATTTAACGGAATATCTGAATCAGGTCCTCTATTACGGCAACGGACGACTGCTCGGAAACGGAATAATCCTATTCTTTTCAAAGCAACCGCAGTTATTCTATCCGATAGAGGCAGTTATTGTGGCACTGTTTTGCATAGGCGTTGAAAAGCTTATAGATCTTAAAAATTCAAAACTCCTCGTTATGGCGTTCATCACAATGCTTCCGATATACTGCTATAAGGAAATCATAAGCTGGATGAGTGCTTTTATAAATTATTTCATTCCTGTTGCGCTTTTTGTATTGACTATAATAATAATCAAACACAATCTTGTGTCAAAAAGCAGACTGTACATAATTGCGCTTATTGCAGCAGGCTTTTGCGAACAGCTTTTTATTGAACATAACACAATAATAAACATACTGTTTGCAGCTATGGTTCTGCTATACGGTATTAAAAAACATATGCGCTTTATAAAAGAAACGGTTCTTCTTCTTATTTCAAATATGATAGGTGCAGGCGTTATGTTTTTATATAATTTTTATATTGATTATTCAAAAACATATACTGCGTCGTTCGACACGCCATACCGCAGCACCATACTTTCGGCATTTTCGTCCGGCGGTATAAAAGGAGCAGTATTTTTCGCTTTAAAAAATGCACAGTATCCGCTGATAATGCTCGGCAGCAATCTGTTTTTAATGACTGTGCTCTTTAGCACCATGATGTACATTGAGCATAAAGCAAAAGAAAAAAACATAAAGCATAAAGCTGCCGCTGCTTTGCCTTTTGCCGCCTATATATTATTGTTTATCCTCTGCACATATACCGCTTACAAATTTCCCGGAGATCTGCCTGATGACAAACTATACTTATTTGTACTTCTGGGTATGCTCTTTGTTATAAGCTTTCTTGGATTGGGGATTCTGTTCTGCCTGATTATACTGAAAAGAATCGGCAAGCCATCATCCGCAAAAATGATTGCCCTGTTGTTTTTCGCGGCATTGTCATTTGCTCCTTTTCTTCTGGTTTCACCCTGCGGATACAGATGCTGTTTCTTTATGTACTTTTTCATAATGGTTATAACCGTTTACACGCTAAAATTTGCGGCAGTCCGTTACGGTTTGAGATTAGACAGGCTTTACGATGTGTCCTCTGCCGTGTGTCTTGTGCTTCTTTGCATCTATACGGGACTGTATGCGCGGGAGAAAAAAATATACAATTACAAAACAGAATATTTTAAAACCTCATACTATCTGCCGGCTGCCGACGAAAATCTGATAAGTCTTGGTGATACGGCGGTAGTGTGGGATGCTGTCGCAGGATTTGAACACAGGTATATTCCGCTTGATAAATTTGAATTGCTGATTGAAAACGGAAAAATATGATTTGGACTTGACAAATTATTTTCTCTTTGCTATAATACGCACTAAAGCGCTTTAAATCGATTTGACTTTAAAGTGTTAAAGTACAAAGGAAAGAAGAGATAAACCAGTATGGCACCGAGAAAAGGAAATCTTATGTCCGTAAGAACGGATGTAAAAGTAGTTGACGCGACTATCCGCGACGGCGGGCTTTGCAACAACTTTGAATTTACGGATGAATTTGTTACCGAGCTCTATAAAACAAATATAAAGAGCGGCGTTGACTATATGGAATTCGGCTATCGTGCATCCAAAAACCTTTTTGATCCGTCAAAATTCGGAAAATGGAAATTCTGTGACGAAGCAGACATCAGAAGCATTGTAGGCGAAAATATATCGGACATGAAAATATCCGTTATGGCGGATGTGGGAAGATGTGATTTTAAAGAGGACTTTATCCCGAAATCGGAATCTGTAATTGATATGGTAAGGGTTGCCTGCTACATTCATCAAATTCCTGCTGCTGTTGAGATGATTGAGCATTTTCACAATCTCGGATATGAGACGACCTGCAACATTATGGCAATCAGCCAGGCAAACAGCGAACAGATTGACGCGGCGCTTGAAATGCTCGGCAGTTCAAATGTTGATGTTATTTACCTTGTTGACTCCTATGGCTCTCTTTATCCCGAAACAGCAGGAAACCTTGCAAAAAAATACCTCGAAGCAGGTGAAAAATACGGCAAGGCAATCGGCTTTCATGCCCATAATAATCAGAATCTTGCATTCGCAAACACGATTGAAACGCTTTCCTTCGGCATATCTTATCTTGACGCAACGGCATCGGGAATGGGAAGAGGCGCCGGAAACTGTGCAATGGAGCTGCTCCTTGGCTTTCTTAAAAATCCGAAATACAATCTGTACAGCCTGCTTACTTTTATAGAAAACTATATCATTCCTCTCAGAGAAAGCGGTGTGGTATGGGGATATGATATTCAGTATATGCTCACCGGTCAGCTCAACCGCCACCCAAGGGAAGCAATGGCGTTCACCGCGGAAAAGAGGCAGGATTACTGTGAGTTTTACAAAGCACTGCTTGATAATTTTTAAAAAAACTCTTTTAGTTTTTGTTGACAAATACATTCAACGGCTATATAATCTATTTAACTTAATAAGTCAGGGGTGCCATAAGGCTGAGATTATACCCTTCGACCCATCCGTTAGCACGGATGGCGGAGACAAAGTATTTTTATGTATTGCTGCGCCCCGTTCATTTTGTGAACGGGGCTTTTCTTTTGACTTGTTGAGAATAAAGTGAAAGGAGAACATATATGGCAGAATCACAAATCAGAGCAACCCAGCGTTTAACCGAAACAGCAGTTATGATCGCACTTGCAACAGGACTTTCCTACATAACGGTTTTCACTGCTCCCATGGGCGGATCAATAACTGCTTTCAGTCAGGTTCCGATCGTACTTATAGGCTACAGATACGGTTTTAAGTGGGGCGCGCTTACAGGCGTTATTCACGGTCTTCTTCAGATGCTTCTTCAGGGACTCGGAAACTTTGCGTATGTAAAGGGAATAGCATCTTATTTGGTTCTTATTTTTGCGGACTATGTAATTGCCTTTGCTGTTTTAGGCATAGGCGGAGCGCTTTTCAAAAAGGCTGTTAAAAATCAGACCGTCGCTCTCGGACTGGGTGCTTTTGCGGCATCGGCTCTTCGATTTTTATGCCACTTCATTTCGGGTGTAACGATCTGGGGTGAATATGCAAACGGCTGGAAATCGGTTTGGGCATACAGTGCGGGATACAACGGATTCTACATGCTTTTTGAAGCAATACTGACCGTTGTAGGCGTAGTTGTCCTCAGTTTTGTGCTTGATTTTACCAAGCCGAATCTTAAAAAAGTTAAATCAAAATAAAAATCAGAGCCTTGCGTGATCGCATGCGCATGCTTTGAATATGGCAACGCCCGAAAGCAGCAGCTTTCGGGCGTTTTTTATTTCACCTTTATTTTTTTAGTTGATGACCAGGAACCGTAAAATCTCTTGCCGTCAACCATCTTATATGCCCTTACATGCACATAATAGGTTCTGTTGCTTTTTGCTGTCTTTATAACCTTTGAAGTACCCTTTGAGGCGCTCGCAAATACATACTTCTTATCTGAGGAAAAATTCGATTTTGTGGACCACTGAATCTGATATCCTGAGCATTTTAACGATTTCCACTTTAAGCGTATTTTACGGTTTGAAGGGTTTGAAACCGATTTAAGCGCAGACTTCTGCGGCTTGGAAGCAAACTTGAGCAGTTTGCTTTTTTTGCCTGTCTTTTTCTTTTTTGAGTCCACTGTGTACGCACTGACTCTGTAGCAATAAACACTTGACGGTTTAAGATTTGTAAGTTTCAGCTTATTCTTACTGCTTCCCGCAAGCTCCTTTATGAGTTTATATTTGCCTGTTGAGGGATAGTAGCGGTATACAAGATAGCCTTGCGCACCGGACATTTTATCCCACACAAGCGTTGCGGAGGAGGTTTTTATTGACTTTGCTCTGAGATTGGAAACCTGCCCCGGGAGCGTATGCTTTTTATTTTCCTTTGAATACGGACCGTACACTATGTCGCCGTATTTACCTGCGCGTCCTACGGCAACCTTAACGGTATACTCGTTTGCAGGCGTTAAATTGCCTACCGTTACCTTTGCGGATTTTGCCGTTATATAAAATGAACTTCCTTTTGTATTATTTTTTACATAAACACGGTAATTCTTTGCGCCCTTGACCGATTTCCACTCATATAGAAGCGAAGTGGTTGTTCTCGATTTCAGGGTGAGTGCCGTTGCCTGCTCAGGCACAATTTTAAATCTGTACTTTTTTTCAAAGCCTTCATATTCGCCTATACCTACGGCAGTTACAAGTGCCGTTCCGACCTGCGTGTTATTTTTATACGCAAGAACATAATCTGTCCCTTCCTTAAGACGAATACCGTCTTCGGTTGTCACCTTTGACGGAACAGGCTCAACAGGCTTTCCCGTATAATACTGCTTTTTCAAATCGGTTATACTGCCTGTGTACCAGAAATTAACATCTGTATATCCGCCGACACCTTTTACGCATCCCTTTGAAGAATACTGCCAGAACTCATAATCACCGCTGTAGTTTGTCTCCTTGCTGTAATTCGCGAGCCAGACGATGTATTCTTCGGAAATCTGCGACGCATTAAGATGATTTTTCAAAAAGCTCTCGTTTGCATACAGGCACGCGTCATAGCCTGCGCTGCGAATTCTGTCAAGAAAAGCAAGCGAATTTTTTGTCATCTGTGATTTTGAAAGACCCGCACTGTCAAGTCTGCCTGCCGGGGTATCGGCAAATTCATAGTCAAAAACAACAGGCATGGTAATATCGTAACTGCCTATTACATCAAGAACCTTTTTTGCCTCTGCCTGAGCCTCTTTAACATTGAGCGCCTGCGAATACCAATATACGCCTACTGAAAGCCCTGCTTTTATTGCATCTTTCAGATAGGTTTTATATCTTTTGTCGTAGTTGAGTGAATGGTGAGATTTCGTATACCCCGTATATCCCACTCTGACAAACACAAAACTGATTCCGTCCGCCTTTACCTTTTTAAAATCAATATCGCCGTTGTGCTCGGACACATCAATTCCGTTTTTAATATCAAATCCGTCAAATCTTGTCTGATGCGTATAGGTGCTGCCCGTATAACAGCTTTTGGTTTTTGATAATGCCAGAGCGACAACCGTCCCCTGAAACATTATCAAAACAGTCATAAAAACAGACAAAAATTTAATAATCCCTTTTTTCATAACATTAATCCTTCATATACCAGTAATTCCTGTCAACATATTTGCTTTTTACGCCGTCGCAGGCACCTGTTTTTGAATACTGCCATATATCATAATCACCGCTGTAGGTGGGTTTTTCATTATAATCCGCGAGCCAGATAACCGTATCCGGCAAAAGTTTTTGTGTATCTATATGATACTCCAGCATATAAGTGGAAGCGTAAAGTGCAGGTGTATAACCCTTATTGGCAATTTCACTGCAAAAGGCATTGATAATATCGGTGTTCTGCTGCATGGTCAGACCTGCTCCGGCAAGTCTGCCTGTTTCATACCCGTCGGCATCGGCAGGGTATTCAAAATCGATAACAACAGGCAAATCAACATCATAGCTGTCAATAAAATCAAGAACAAAATCCGCCTCTTCTTCGGCCTCTTTCTCGCTTATTGCCTGGCTGTAAAAATAAACGCCTGCCGCGATTCCCGCTTTTGACGCGCCTCTGAGATTTTCACGCGCATATTTATCCTCCATAAGTTTACCTGTTTTATATCCCCTGCAGCCTACTCTTATAAAGGCAAACTCAATATTGCGGGAAACTTTCTTCCAATCTATCTTGCCGTTGTGCTCGGACACATCGATTCCGCTTAAAACCTGTTTTGATGTATTAAAAATGTCATGCCGTCTGCCTTTTCCGTCAGTATTTATAAGAATTGCAGACAGTATAACGGATGCAGCCACTATCACTGCAATAAGCGCAACAAGGTGCTTTGCTGTTGGTTTAAATATCCGTTTTTCCTTTAGTGCCATAAAAATCTCCTCGACTGACAGTTAACATAATATCATAACGCAGAATGAAAATCCATATAATACACAGAAAATTAACATTATTGGCAAATAATAAACAAATTTTATTGTTTTATCATAAATTGTTGACATTTTATTTATTCATTTTATAATGATATCAGGTGAAATAAATATGGAAAATATGATTCATACAAATTTTAAAAGAAAACTCCCTGTTCCCAAGGAAATAAAAGAGGAAATGCCTCTTTCGCCCGAAGCGGAGCAAATTAAAATGAAAAGAGACAGGCGGATTGCAGATGTCTTTACGGGAAAAAGCAATACATTTTTGCTCATCATAGGTCCCTGCTCCGCGGACAGAGCCGACAGTGTGCTGGACTATATCGGTCGCCTTGCCGAAATACAAAAGCAGGTTGAAGATAAAATCATAATTATCCCCCGTATATACACCGGAAAGCCCCGCACAACAGGCGCAGGCTACAAAGGAATGCTGCATCAGCCCGATCCCGACAAAAAGCCGGATATGCTTGAGGGTATCAAGGCAATACGCTCGCTTCACAAGGATGCAATTGAGCAGACGGGACTCACCTGCGCGGATGAAATGCTTTATCCCGAAAATTACAGATACCTTTCGGATTTGCTTTCCTATATCGCAGTCGGCGCCCGTTCGGTTGAAAATCAGGAGCATAGGCTTGTGTCATCAGGAATTGATGTACCTGTCGGAATGAAAAATCCAACAAGCGGAGATCTTTCCATTATGCTCAATGCAATAAGAGCGGCTCAGGGTGACCATACATTTTTATACAGAGGATGGGAGGTAGAGTCAAGCGGAAATCCTCTTGCCCACGCGATACTCAGAGGAAGCGTGGACAGACACGGAATCAACCATCCTAACTACCATTATGAAGATTTAAGACAGCTTTATGATTTATATTGTAATGATTATAAAAATCCTGCTGTTATAGTTGACACCAACCACTCCAATTCAGGCAAAAAATATCTTGAGCAAATCAGAATTGCCAACGAGGTGCTTCACGCAATGCGCCACAGCAGTGATATATCGTCCATGGTCAAGGGCTTTATGATTGAATCATACATTGAGGACGGCTGCCAGAAGGTTGAGGACGGTATATACGGAAAATCGATTACCGATCCGTGCCTCGGCTGGAACAAAACAAAAGACCTGATTCTGTCTATTGCGGATCAGTTATAATATTTTTATATTATTGAGGTGTTAGAAATGCTGGATAAAAGAAAGGTTGTAATTATAGGGGCAGGTCATGTAGGCTCCCATGTCGCAATGGCGCTTTGCTTTCAGGGTACATGCGACGAAATTGTGTTTATCGATATTGACCATGCAAAAGCAATAAGCAACTGCTATGATGTTGCCGATGCCTGTCTGTTTTTAGGCTCAACAACCAAAATAAGCGTTGGCGATTATGAGGATTGCAGGGATGCGGATATTATCGTAATATCCATCGGTATGCCGAGAAAACCCGGACAAACAAGGCTTGAAATGCTTGATGACTCAGTGGTTATGCTCAAGGATGTTGTTGAAAAACTCAAACCTATTGATTACAAGGGAATAATTGTTTCCATAACAAATCCCGCTGACATTATTGCCGATTACGCAAGGCGTCACCTCGGTCTTCCGAGAGAAAGATGCTTTTCCACAGGTACCTCTCTTGATACCGCGAGACTGAAAAGGACTGTCAGCGAGCTTGCGGGCATTGACAGAAGGAGTATTACCACCTGTGCTATAGGTGAGCACGGCGATTCCTCATTCGTTCCTTTTTCAACGCTCACTCTCGGTGGACAGCACTACAAGGCGCTTGAGCAGGCAAAGCCGGACAAATACTCAAATCTCACTGAGGATTTTGTGCTTGAGAGAACAAGATATATCGGATACGACATTATAAACGGCAAGGGTTCCACTGAATTCGGTATAGGCGCTGCCTGTGCCGACATATGTAAGGCAATCTTTCACGATGAAAAAAGAGTGATTCCGGCATCTGTTCTTCTCGACGGAGAATACGGAATGCACGATGTTGCCTGCGGTGTTCCGTGTGTTATAGGCAGAAACGGCATTGAAGATATAATTGAACTGCCTTTAAATGAAAAGGAACAGCAGCAGCTTGAATACACCTGTAAGGTTATAAGAGAAAACATAGAAAGAGCGGAAAAAATATAGACCATACAAAAATCCGTCCGTGAAAAATCGGACGGATTTTTTTGTTTCATTCCCGTGTCAGATAATATGCTTATTAAAAAAGGGTATTTTTGAAACAACAAATATGATTATCCAGCTTGCCAAAAACACAACAACAGACAAAATCGGAACACTCAGCCAGCCTGAAAAGCTGACGCTTGTGATTTTCCACCGTTCAAGCCAGCCGAGTATAAACATATGCATAAAATAAATGCCGAACGAAAGACTGCTTACGGAGTTTACGACTTTAAGACACGGTAAAGAAAATGACATTTGCGAAACAGTGTATTTGAAAAAAAGAAATAAAGCGGCTGCACACAGCACCAGATTCGGGGATATATAGTTATTTATAAAATAGACATATGCCTTTTCTCTTCCCTGTGACACAAAAACGGTTATGAGAATACAGAACAATGCAGAGGATACTCCAAAAACATAAAGCATTTTTCTTGCGGAAGGCTTAATATCATTTTTAAGAAGATAATGCCCCAAAACATAATAACCGGAATATTTGAGCGCGAAGGTAAAGTTGATTTTATTATATGCTTTGCTTAAATAGCTTATAAATTCCCAGCCGCTCAATTTCCCGACTTCAAAAACCGCCGGAAGTACGCTGCCCATAACAAACCAAAGAATCAGAAAATACTTTGTATAATTATCATATTTTGTGATACACCTAAGGAGAGGAGTGATGATATAAAGACCGATAATCATAAATACAAACCACATTACTCCCCTGCCTGTTACAAATGTTCCCAAAAGCTCAGTCGCGTCAAGACCATCGGCCGTTCCCTTTTCCCTATACGCATTTATGATGATGTCAAGAACATTTATAGAGGACCAAAAAAGAAACGCTGTAAAAATTCTCAAAATGTTTTTTTGGTATAACCTTTTAATGCTTATACTCCGTCTCTCGTCAAGAAACAACGCTCCGCTTATCATAACAAACAACGGAACGGCTATATGTGCAAGACAATCATAAACGGCAAAAGCAATCCAGTCAGAGGAAAATACTGATACATTATAAAAATTCTGAGATGATGCATGGATCACAACAACAAGAAATATCGCAAAAGCCCTGAGCATATCGAGCCAGACAATTCTTTTTTTGCTTTCGGTTAACGGCACTGAAGGTAATGCTGTATTGCTCATTTTAACACTTCCTAACTGCACTTATTATAGCAGTCAGAGAGAATAATTTCCATATTTTTTATATTTTTATTGATTTTAACACTTTTATGTGTTAAACTAAAATTACCCAAGGCATAAAATTTTTATAAGAAGGTATTTTTATGAACAGGAAAATCAAAAAAATTGCAGCTCTTGCTCTGTCGGGACTTATGATGGTATCCGTATTTGCAGGCTGCTCGGCACAGAACAATAAAAACGACACATCCACCTCGGGCAACGCAGCAGACGCTTCCAAAACCTATACAGTTGGTATATGCCAGCTTATGAAGCACAATGCGCTTGACAAAGCGACTGAAGGCTTCCAGACTGCTCTGAAAGATAAGCTTGGCGACAAAATTACTTTTGATCTTCAGGTTGCAGGCGAGGCAAAGAATTGTACTGCTCTTGCGGAAAAATTCGTTTCAGCGAATGTGGATTTGATTATGGCTAACGGAACTCCGGCACTTACGGCATGTTATAACAAAACTTCCGAAATCCCGATTGTTGCCACATCAATCACAAATTTTGCAACTGCATTAAAGCTTGATTTTGAACCCGAGGGCAAGAGCGGTGTCAATGTAACAGGTACGCATGACCTTGCACCGCTTGACAAACAGGCTGAACAGCTTATGTATTTCTTCCCTGACGCAAAAAAGGTAGGTATATTCTACTGCACATCCGAGGCGAACTCAAAATATCAGGCTGACGGAATGAAAGAACTTTTAGAAGCAAAAGGCGTCACGGTAACTTATTACACCTTTAAGGATACAACGGATTTACAAACCGTTATCACAAAGGCCGCAGCAGAGTCGGAAGTCGTATATATTCCTACAGACAACACGGCAGCAAAAAATTGTGATGTAATCAGAAGTGTTTGTGAAGATGCAAAAACACCGATTATTGCAGGTGAAACAGATATTGCCAAAAACACAAACGCTGTAGCAACATATTCTATCAATTTCTATGATATCGGCTACAATGCAGGTTTGATGGCATATGAAATTCTTGTAAACGGTTCCAATCCTTCCGAAATGAATATTAAAGCACCTGAAAAACTGACAGCGCAGTACAATAAAGATGCAGTTGAAAAATACGGCGTATCCGATAAAATAACATCTGAATATGTGGAATTAAGCGCTGAATAATTTATTATTGACATTAACAGTCATCAATTTTATAATAATAATAAATACTAAAGAGCAATAGTAACATATTGCTCTTTTTTGACGGACGGAGAATAGAAAATGCTTAATTTTGATTTATTCCTCACCTCAATGCCCGGGGCAATCGCTCAGGGTATGGTATGGGGATTGATGGCAATAGGGCTTTATATCAGTTATAAAATTCTTGACTTTGCCGATTTGTCGGTTGACGGCTCGTTTACAACAGGAGGCGCTGTATTTGTTATATCCGTTTTAAACGGTATAAATATTTATATTGCAATGGTATTCGCTTTTCTTTCCGGCTGTCTGGCAGGACTTGCAACCGGTATATTCAATACCAAATTCGGCATACCGCCGATATTGGCAGGTATATTGACACAGCTTGGTCTGTATTCTGTAAATCTCCGAATCATAGGACAGGATTTCACTCTAAAAGGAATGGATGTCAAAGCCTTGGAAGCCATACCGCGAGGTTTGTTTACGCCGATTATCAGCAGTATGTATACAAATCGTTCCCTGATATCATTGCTGATTATTCTCGCATTGGTAATTCTTGTGCTTTACTGGTTCTTCGGTACGGAATTAGGTCATTCTATCAGAGCAACAGGTTCAAATAAAAATATGGCACGGGCAAACGGCATCAACATAGACGCAACCACCATCATAGCCCTTATCTTGTCAAACGGCATTGTTGCCTTGTCAGGGGCAACATTTGCACAGTATCAGGGCTCCGCGGAAGTATCAATGGGACAGGGCGCTATCGTTATAGGCTTAGCCGCTATCATTATAGGAGAGGTTCTGTTTGGCAGAATTTTCAAGAACTTTGCTCTCAGACTGCTGGGCGCGGGACTCGGCGGAGTCGTTTACTACATAGTGATTCAAACAGTTGTAAATGTCGGATTTAATACAAACGATATGAAAATTCTGACCGCTTTGGTTGTTGCGCTGTTTCTTGGTGTTCCGTATTGGAAATCTAAAATATCCCAGAAAAAAGTTAAGGTTAAGGAGGTCGCAAAATAATGCTTGAAATCAGAAATGTTCACAAGACCTTCAACCCCGGAACGATTAATGAAAAGGTTGCCCTCAAGGGTATTGACATTGTGCTGAACGAGGGTGATTTTGTAACCGTAATCGGCGGAAACGGAGCAGGCAAATCAACAATGCTCAATATGATTGCGGGCGTATACCCCGTTGACTGCGGTTCCATCATTATTGACGGAATCAATGTAACAAAGCTCCCCGAACACAAACGGGCAAAATATATAGGCAGGGTTTTCCAAGATCCTATGAACGGTACTGCCGCAGATATGCAGATTGACGAAAATCTCGCCCTTGCCTCGAGACGGGGACAAAGAAGAGGTCTGAAATTCGGCGTCAGCCACAAAGAAAGAAACGAATATGTAAAAATTCTCCGTGATCTTGACCTCGGGCTTGAAACCAGACTCACATCAAAAGTGGGACTTCTTTCAGGCGGGCAGAGGCAGGCGGTCACGCTGCTTATGGCAACACTTAAAAAGCCAAAGCTGCTTCTTCTTGACGAGCACACTGCCGCGCTTGATCCAAAAACGGCAAAAAAGGTTCTTGATTTAACAGAGAAAATCGTTTCAAGAAATAACCTGACAACCATTATGATTACGCATAATATGAAAGACGCCATTGCAATCGGAAACCGTCTCATTATGATGAATGACGGCAAGATTATCTATGATGTGTCGGGTGAGGAGAAAAAGGGACTTACGACAAAGGATTTGCTTGAGAAATTTAAAAACACCTCAGGCGAGGAATTTGATAATGACAGAGTTCTGCTTTCAACACAAGTCGATGAATAAATTGCAATTAACGCCGGAATCACTTTGATTCCGGCGTTTTTTCACTTATTTTTTGATTTTGCTTTCTTGTTTACATTACTGCACACGATTACAAACAACGCCTGAAGAGAGCAGACGGTTAAATACTCCCTTAAACTGCTTTTGAAGCAGATAATCCCTACTGCAACGCAGGAAATATAAATAATTGCAGTTATAACAAGAATGTGCAGTTCACTGTTTTTAAAAATATTAACAACATATCTTGTCTTATAAATCCTTGCCGCTCTCGCATAAATCAGCGTGAAAAAGGTTGTAAAAACCGCGATTACAGCCTGATTTACACAAAGAATACTTACGCTGTCAGATGTGTGTTCGACCGCAAGTATAAAAAAATCCTTTCCAAAAATCAGAAACGGAATATAAAACAGGAGCGACAACATATTTACCCATTCCATCGCCTTTAATATGTACCTCATACAATCCTCTCCTAACGCATATTGTATTCAAACATAATATCAAGCATATTATAACAGTCTTGGCTTATATCATATACCTGTGCATTTTCGTCTGAAATATAATAATATTTATTTTCTTCATAAATAATTCTTCCTTTAACGCGGTAAAAAATTCCGCTTTCGTCGTATGCGAGTATCCGTGCATCGTAATAATTTTTATTTTCATCATACGAGAATCCGCTTTCAGACAACCGAACGCAATCCACCATATTTTTGATCTGCCTGTTTGCCTCAACAACATACTCTTTTCCGCCCATACCCTTGAGCGCGCAGGCATAGCCGTGTTCTTGAAAATGGTCTATTAAGCTTTTATAATAATCATATTTTTCCTCAAGAACATAGTAACGCGGGTATTTGCTTTTATCATGCGTTTTCAAATAAATCAGTTCATTGTTTTTCACATTATCTATTTCATATATGGAAAACCGATGGAATATCGGCAACTCATCAGAAAATATATATTTAAACTCTACGATTTCATCATCTGTTTTCACATGACAACCTTTTATCTCAATCGGAATGTACCGCTGTGAATAAAGCTCTATATGAGACCCGCCGGATTCAATAAACGCATACCCTGTCGGTGTTCCGATATAAAACAAATCTATCCATTCGTGCCCCGCGAACAAAACCGCGGCCGCAACTATTACGGCAATCAGAATTCTGTATTTCTTTTTGCTTTTCTGATAGACAAGCCGATATGCCGCATTGCTGTCGTTTTCATTTTCAACCGAGAGCGATTTAATGTAGTCAATATTTTCAAGCTTGCCGCAAAAATCCTCAAGGTTTTGCGGATGAATATTCCTGATGGATATCAGATCGTCGGTAAGCTTTTGGTTTTGCGCGTTATCATGCTCCATTTTTTCAAGATGCGAGACAAGAATTGAATCAAAATCAGAAAAATCGGTATAAAGCGTTTTAATATCGTTGAGGGAAAAATTATATTTTCTCAAAAGCATTATCTGCTTTAAACGGGTTACATCCTTTTCGCTGAAATTAAAATTTCTTCTGCCGGCATAATTTTCATTATAGCTTGGCAGCAAAAGTCCGCTGCTTATATAGAATCTTATTGTCCTGTCCTGCAAGCCTGTTTTTTCACAGAGTTCTTTCATTTTCATCGGACCATCCTCCCTTCATACCCATTTTAATTTTTACATCAGATGTAAAGTCAATACTTTTTTACATTTTTCCGCCTGAATGTAAAAAAAGTCTGCCTTGCGCAGGCAGACATAATTTTTATTTTCATATTATCTGAATTTATATCCTCTGCCCCATACGGTTTTTATATAGTCAGCATTATTATCGGCATCCTTGAGCTTTTCACGCAGCCGATTTATATGAACCGTAAGGGTTGAGGTATCGCCGAGCGAATCGTAATTCCATACGGCTTGAAACAACTCGTTTTTTGAAAGAACCCTGTCAGGCTGTGACGCCATCAGATAAAGAACATCAAATTCCTTTTTTGTAAGGCTGATCTCCTTTTCTCCGAGATAAACCGTCCCCGAATGCTTATCAAGCCTCAGCTTATCAATGATTATGCTGTCATCGGCAGGTTTAGAAGTGAGCCGCATATAACGGTTGATGTGAGCCTTTACTCTTGCCACAAGCTCACCGGGTGAAAACGGTTTTACGATATAATCATCAGCCCCGAAGCCAAGTCCGCTGATTTTATCAAGCTCCTCTCTTTTTGCGCTTACAAGCAAAATGGGAATATCCTTTTTTTCTCTTATTTTTCTGCATATATCAAAGCCGTTGATACCCGGAAGCATTATATCAAGTATCACAAGGTTGAAATCGCCGTTGAGTGCCAGTTCAAGACCTTGCCTGCCTTCTGAAGCCGCCTGCGTTTGAAAACCGCTTGCCTCAAGATAATCCCTTTCAAGCTCAAGAATATTTCTGTCATCCTCGATGATTAAAATTCTGCTCATTTAATCATTTCCTCCTTGGGCAATGAAATAAATATGGATAAACCTGCGTTCTCATTGCTGTTTGCCCAAATAAAACCGCCGTGCAGCTCAATAATCTGTTTGCATACGGACAATCCCAGCCCTGAGCCCTCTGAAACCTTTGACCTTGCGGGATCAGCCCTGTACATAATATCAAAAATTTTGGATATACTCTCGCGGTCCACGCCTATACCGTTATCGGATATTTCAAGTATAACAGAACTTTCATATTCATTCAAGGTCATTTCAACTCTGCCTTTAACATCCTCGCGCGTATATTTGATACAATTGGAAATAATATTGCCTATCACGCGTGCAAATCTGTCCGTGTCGACCGAAATTTCCGTATTCTTTGCACAGTTAATTTTGTATGAGAAGCTGAAATCCGCCTTTTCAAGCACTGCACTGATTTCCTCGGCACAATCGCTGAAAAATGCCACCGCGTTCACATTATTTTTGTTCAAGCGATAACTGCTCAGTTCCATCCTTGATACCGTCAACAAATCATCAAGTATCCGTTCCGTATCATCTATTGAGGAACAGATGGTTTTGATATATTTCATCTGCTTTTGCGGTGAATCTGCAATTCCGTCAAGAAGTCCCTGGGCATAGCCTTTTGCGCTCGTGAGCGGTGTTCTCAGATCGTGGGCAATTCCGGCAACAAGCGCCTTACGCTGTTCATCAGCCTTATTCTGTTGTTCTATTGACTGCTTAAGCCGCGCCCTCATTTTATTGAAGCTGTCCACCGTTCTGCCGAGCTCGTTTGTGGACTTGTATTCTATTTTATAATCAAGATTTCCCCGCGCAATTTCGTCGGCACCCCGTTCTATTTTCTTTATCGGGGACACAATGGTTTTTGATGTTATAAACGACAAAACTGTAATGGATACAATAAATAAAAGCACAATGATAAGCACGATGATTCCCGTTCTTCCCAGAAGCAGATTCCTCAGCTCATAGACGCTTATGCGTCCCGAAGCATCGTTTACCGTATAGTCGTTATTTACTATGACAACTCTGTAACGCCCTTCCGGCGAATCGGTATGATTTACGATAACAAGACCGTTTCCTGAAAAGTAATTGATATTCCTGTCGTTGTCAATTCTTACAATTCTGTTTGCCTTTTCAAGCACATCTCCTCCGTTTTTTGTGGAGTAAAAATACTTTCCGTCGCACTCTATATATATAAGCGAATTAAGCCTTTCAAGAGGTGCGACAAAGCCCTGTATACTCCTGAGCTTTTTCTCGCTGCTGTCGTCCCCCGCAAGTTCATTCGCAATTCCCGACACGGTCTGGTTCCACTGCATCTGATTCACGGTGCCGAATGTATTTGTCGTAACTGTTGAAAAGTTGAAATAAGACGCCGTCGTGCTTATGAGCAAAGGTGACGAAACGGCGATGATAACAAGCGGAATTACAATCGCCATTACAGACGAAATGATAATTCTCGTATTGATTTTGAGATTTTTTGAACTTCTTTTCTTCATTTCATCTTCTCCCAAGCTGCTTTAGAGTAAGTATATTATATCATTCGTACGCCGCACATTACAACATATAAATTGACACATAAATATACACCTGTTTTAAACCGATTTATTTTATATTAATAGACAAAATCATATTGACTATTCCATAAATATAATTTATAATGAGTTGGGATTTAATATAGGGGAGGTATGATTTTGGCTATTGCGACCTTTAAGAGATACGAAAAGAAATATCTCATTACAAAAGAGAAACTTGACAAAATCCTGCCTGTCCTGCTTGAGTATATGGAGCTTGACCCATACTGCCTCAACGGTAACGAATACAGAATTTACAGCATCTATTACGATACCGACAATCACGATGTTATCAGGCAAAACTCATCAAAACCCGTTTACAAGGAAAAAATGAGAATCCGCTCTTATTATGACCATAACGATCCTGAGGAAAAGGTTTTTATGGAAATAAAAAAGAAATGTGAGGGGCAGGGAAACAAGCGCAGAATAAAAATAAAACTCAGGGAGGTTGAGCCCTTCGTTAACGAGGGAATTCTGCCTGAAACAAAAAATTACTTGTCTGCGCAGGTTGCCAAGGAGCTTCAGTATTATCTGAGTAAAAACAAAGTACATCCTGCGCTTTATGTACAGTATGACCGCCTTGCGCTTTTCGGCAAGGAGGATAAGGAATTCCGTATGACCTTTGACAGAAATGTCAGAACGAGAAGAACGCATTTCCGCTTCGGAGAAAGTGACGAGGACGAGCTCCTCCTCTCTGACGGGGAATACATAATGGAAATTAAAATTCTCGGCGCTATGCCGCTTTGGCTTACGCACCTTCTCAGTGAAAATGAGCTTTTCAGCCGCGGTTTTTCAAAATACGGCGTAAGATACAAGCGTGACGCGGAAAACAGGCGGCTTGCATATCATCTTACGGACAGCAATGCAAACGAAGTCGGCTTCGACTATTTTTATCAATTTTAAGGAGTATAACAATGTCTGATTTCTTTTACAACCTAACCTCAGGTGAAGCAGCGTCATTAACTTGGCATGGTGTTCTTGAAACCCTGATTGCAGCAACTGCCGTCGGACTTATCATAAGCCTCATCTATCTCTTTACGCATAAAAAAGAGGGGTACAGTCAGGCATTCTGTGTGGCTCTTATTCTTCTTGCTCCCATTGTGGGAATGGTAATTCTTGTAATCGGCAATAATGTTGCCACGGCGTTCAGTCTTGCCGGCGCCTTTGCGCTTGTGCGTTTCAGAAGCGCGCCCGGCGATCCCAAGGATATTGCGTTTGTCTTTATGAGTGTAACAATGGGACTGACCTGCGGTCTCGGATACTGGATATGGGCAGTCATGGGCACGGCTATTCTGTGCGTAATTATACTCATTCTGCATTTCACAAACTATGCCGGCAAAAAGGGAGAACGGTTTGTACTCAGGATAACGGTTCCCGAAACGCTCAATTATGTCGGCGCTTTTGACGAATGTCTGAATAAATACTGCAAATCCTTTAAAATGACACGCGTTAAAAGTGTTGATTTCGGCGCTCTTTTTGAAATCAGCTTTGATGTGGACATAAAGGATTCTAAACAAATCAGAGAAATGATAGACGACCTCAGAGCCATGAACGGAAATCTGAAAATTATGCTTTCCACGCCTGAGACTCTCAACAGAAGCTTTCATTTTCAATAATAATTTTTAAGGGAACGGTATGACTGTTCCCTTAAAGTATCTTATAACCACTTTTAAAAAATTCAATATGTTGATGTTTTTTCAACTTTTTCATCTATATTTAGGAGTTATCCATATGAATAGAAAAAAAGCTTTATGCATAATGACAGCAATATTCCTTATAAGCGGGATGATTGCAGGCTGTACACACAGCGCAGATCCTGCCGTGGCAACCGAAATTGTCACCGTTACCGATAAAAGCGGAGACACCGTTACGCGAAAAGACGGAAAAGCGGTGACGGAAATAAAAAAAATAACCGAAAAGCAGACTGAAAAAAATTCGACAGCGCCGACAAAACAGAAAGCGTCCGGCGGAAAAACAACTTCTTCAGCATCCGACACCTCTGCCGGCAATGCAGAAGAAAAAAATACTTCCGCCACCTCCTCCGGTACTAAACCATCCTCTGTTCCGGGCACTTCAAAGAAAACCGAAACTACAAAAAAACCGAGCAGCACAGTCCCTAAATCTAAACCGAACCCTGAAACGAAGCCGACTGCTGCACCTGCCCCCGCGCCCATCTCCATCAAGCTTGAAAAAAATTCAAATGCGGACTGCTCCTCGGACAATGTTACCATCGGTATGGGAACCGTTCAAATTGACAAGGGCGGCAGCTATGTTATCACACAGGATACAGGCAGCCAAAAGTGGCATGGGCAGATTATCGTAAAATTAAAAAACACAGAAAGTGCCGAATTAAGATTTGAAAATGTAAACATCTCAAACACAAGCCCCAACATAATAAAAATAATTGACACAAGCATAAAAACCGACAGGAGCTTTATTGAGGCTGAGGCAACAACGGGTACAAACAGCGACAATCAGCTCAAGGATGAAATGAAGCTTGTTTCAAAAAATGAGAAAGCGCCCAATGTGGACCTGTCTTTCCCTACAGGAACAAAGAGCACCTTTGAAACCTCCGCAAACAGCTTTACAGGCGTTGTATATAACGAATCAAAGCTCACCATACGCGGCAACGGAGAAGTCCGTTTCACTGCTTCAAGAAATGCAAATAATGTAATCTGTTCAACAAAGAGCCTTACTATAAAAAATGTAACCGCAAATCTTACCACATCGGATGCTGATGTCAATTCATCACTCTCGTCCGCAAAAGGTATTTTCTCATATTCAAGAGTGGATATTGAGAGCGGAAGACTGTACATCAGATCAAATGGCGACTGCATAAGATGCGATGATTTTAATCTTTACCACGGTAATGTTGATTTGAACTCGGGAGCGGCCGACGGAATTGACGCCGACGATTCCATATGTATTTACGATGGCAACATAAATTCGATTGCGCTTAAAAAATCCTGTTTCAAAGTGCGCCGTGTAAACAATCAGGAGGCACTTCGTGAAGGAGACAATACAATCAAGAAAGAAGACGGAATAACCGACAAAGCAAAACACACATTTAAAATAAACGGCGGTATTGTAAGGGGTGAAAGCAAAAACATCACAACTGTTCAGTCCTCAACACAGCCGAGCATAACCTGCCGTTCGGTAAAAGCTCCGAACTCGACTGAGGCAAAAAAGCTGATTTCGTTTAAGATAACAGGAAACGGAATCCAGGAAAAGCACTCCTATAACAAATGTATAAAATTTATCTATTCATCAAATGAAATAAGAAAAAACGGCGACTACACGGTTGCATCACAGGGATATGAAAGCACAAAGGTTACTTTTAAAGGAAATGTCGGTGATGCAAGAATCGTGGCAAACAGATAAAAAGAGGAGGCAAAATTATGAAAAAGGCAATAAAAAAACCGCTTTCACTGCTTCTGGTTGCGGCAATACTGCTGACAACACTGCTTATCTCACCGATAAGCGCCGGTGCGGCAGAGAGCCCGCTTGATCTTGAGGGCTCATCGCTCAACATATGGGCAGACGCGGAAAATGTACTGTCACAAAATGATGTAACAAATTTTACATCCGGAAACAAGCTTGCCGTTCTCGGAGGAATTGCTCCCTTCAAAAGAAGTACAAGCTCACAACAATATTATCTTTTTCTGCCTTCAACAGCGGACTGCACCTCCCTTAAATTCTGGTTTGACGGTACTGCTTCAATAAACAACATGCCCATTACAAGCGGTGTGCCCACAGATGCGCTTTCAAGCATAAATGAGGGCGGAACAATGGTTGGGTTCACCTTTTCGATCAATGGCACAAACTATTCTGTTTCGGCAGTAAAAAGCGGTGATATCGCAGCAGTATATATTGATACAAATTCAGGCTCGCTGAGCACGATTACGGGAAACCGTCTGCAAAGTGATCACACGGGAGAAGAACCGGGTTCCATCATGGTTGTTCAGCCGGACGGCACCGTTGATTATATGGGAATTATGGAAAAAATGTCGGGACGAGGCAACGGCACATGGAACTACAGCAACAACAAAAACCCGTATAACTTCAAGCTTGCCAAATCAACATCACTCCTTGGAATGGGAGCGGCAAAAAAATGGTGCCTGCTTGCAAATGTAAGCGATTCATCTCTTGTGAAAAACCAGCTCACCTATGATTTTGCGAAATACATAGGAATAAAGTATCAGCCTATCTGCAAACCATGCGACCTTTATGTCAATCAGCAGTACTTGGGCTCATATCAGCTTTCCGAAAAAGTTGAAATCAAATCAAACAGAATTGATATAACAGACGCATATGAAAATCTTGAAATAGCAAACGGAACTACCGATCCTGCTACGGGTATTGTCTTACCGGCAGATCTGTCGAATGTTTCCGCAGGCTCATATAACGCAAGCGGCGCTTCAACAACCGGATCAACAGCAACCTTCGGTCAGGGAGTCGGAAACAGGAAGTATTCAACATCCATTAAAGATCCGTCAGATTACACGGGCGGATATCTGTATGAGCTTGAAATCAGCAACAGATGGTATGAGGAAAATGCAGGCTTTAGCGCATACAACAGACAGGGCTGGGTAATAAAAAGTTGTGATGTCGCAACAAAGAATATGACGGACTACAGCTATGACCTGCTGTACGCCTTAGGCTCTTCCATCTATAACGGAGGCAATGTTCCCAGCACCTCTACCACAACCAAATGCCCTAACGCAAAGACAGTTATCACTGCTATGACATCAACAGGCACTTCGACAAAAACAATAACAAACCCTGCCCCTGCCACGCAGTATCAGGGCAAAAGATGGAGTGCTCTTCTTGATGCCGATTCAGCAGTAAAATATTACTGGACGCAGGAATTCTTTAAGAATATGGACTCCTCCACCTCATCAACATATTTCTACAAGGATGCAGACGCTATAGATGCAAAGCTTTATGCGGGTCCTATGTGGGATATGGACAACTCTATCGGATATGACAGAGGCAGTGAGTCGCGCTGGGGCTATAGCTGGACATCAGCAGACGGCTGGTATACAAAAAATACCCGTATTTACCGCTGGAGATGTGAGGACAGCAATACCGGTTATAAAACGGATGATGAATCCCCTCTCTCTTTTTACGGAACTCTTTCATCAAAATGTACTGACTTCTGGTCAATGGCAGAAGATTACTGGTATTGGTTAATTTCCCCTGCCGTTGAAATAATCAAAGGTAACGCGGTTGACAAAACAGGAACGCTCAAATCGGCACAGGAGTATATCACAACTGTTTCAAAGAGCGGTTACATGGATGCTGTGCGCCTTGATATAAATAACAGTTCGTATGATACACAAAATCATATCACCAAGATGACAAACTGGTTTACAGACCGACAGGCTTGGATAGATACACAGATTCAGAAAACAGATATAGGCAGCGCCAATATCTATTCCATCCCGGATCAGGCTTTCACCGGCTCAGAGATTAAACCTGAGCTCTCGGTTTCATATTATGACACATATCTCTCCAACATTCCGCTTGTTGAGGGCAGGGATTACACAGTATCCTACGACAACAATGTGAATGTGGGAACAGCCACGGTAACACTTACCGGCATAAACGGATACACAGGAACAAAAACGGCAAATTTCAGTATCCTTTCAGATTCAATTGACGGTTATACGCTTACAATAGACAGCACTGCATACAAGAATTCCGTTATAAACGCTGCGCTTGTAAACACAAACGGCAATCCTGTTCACTCGGGCGTTACATATCAGTGGTACAAAAATTCCGTTGCAATAGACGGTGCTTCGGATTCGTCATATACTGTTTCAGCCGACGATGCCGGCTCTGTATTAACAGTCACTGCAACAGGTGACGGGACAAACCTTACCGGCAGCGTGACATCAAACGAATGTACCGTGCTTGAGGGAGAACGGCCTTCATCCTATTCAAAAACAATTGCGTCATGGGATTACGACTACACAGCCGACAGCGGCGCGCTTATAACATCCGACCCTGCCGGAACAGATTTTTACTATGCTGCAACAAGCGGTGAAAATATGCGTTTGTCCAATCTTTACGCAAGTGTAAACGGTAAGGATAATGCAAAAATCAAGTGGTCAGGCAATGCTGACTTATACAGCAACGAGTCAACAACGGCAGCATCTGATCAGACGCCTGTAATGGGAACATCAAAAACCGATTTACTTGCGTGGAACGAATGGCCTTATTTTGAAACAACAGTGTCCACTGCAGGATTTGAAAACATCAAATTCAGTGCAAAGCTCGGAGGTACAAAAAAAGCTCCGCGTGACTGGAAGCTTCAGTACAGCCTTGACGGAACAACATTTAAAGATATAGAGGGCGCACAGTTTTCAATTACCAAAAACAAGGCAATGCAGCCTGCGTTTGACAATGTACTTCTCCCTGCCGAGTGCAGCAATCAGCGCACTGTATATATTAGGATGACTGTTGCGGCAAATATTGCCATTAACGGTCTTGATCCTGTCATAAATCAGCTCAGCGGTGACGCGGCTGTCAATAACATTCATATTACAGGCTCCTCTCTGAGTGTAATCACCTCTCTTTACGAGCCGACCATTTCGCCTGAAAGCGGCACAAAAATATTCAGCGACAATCCTGTTGCAATAACGGATAACAACGGCGGAGCAGATATCTATTATACCGTTAACGGCTCAGAGCCTACGCTTTACACCGGTTCATTTATGCCGTTTGACACAAAAACCGCAAAAACGGGAGATTCCGTAACTATAACGGCTTATGCAAAATTCAACGATATCACAAGTGATATCGTAACAGCCGAATACGCTTTTGCAGGCGTTGATATCCTATGCTTCTCCTATGACACATATAGCACCAATATAACATCAGGCGCCGTTCAGTCAACCGGCGGTGTTTATGACCAGAGTGGTAAAATGACTGCATACACGGACGGTTCAACACAATATGTCCCGCTTTGGAGAGAGGATAACAAATCCTTCAGTGTATCGCCTGACGACGGCACATTCTGGACTGAAGATGCCGGCTTCACATACAAAGTAAGTACTGCCGGATATGAAAATATTAATTTCACCGCAAAGGCATATACAACTTTACAGGGACCCAAGAGCGTAACGCTTCAGTATAGCACCGACGGCATACATTATTACAATGTCAAATCCGATGTTATTCTGCCTGCGGCAGGAACGCTTGAGCAAATCTTTCTCACAGTTCCTCTCCCCGCTGCCTGCGACAATCAGGAAGTTCTTTATATACGCCTGGCAACAACAGAAAATCTCACATCAAGTGACACCGTTCTTCACAACAATGAGTCAAAAGGCAATCTTTATGTAAATGATGTCATTATAGGCGGTGAGGACACGGGCGCGCTTAAAATGCCGTATACAAACAAGTCCACAAACTATTTCGGCATAAACGGAATCATTCATTATACCAGCCCTGATTCGGCAGATATACAATATGTTGTTCTTGACAGGAACAACCGAGTTGTTCAAAACGGAACATATAATGATCTGACAGGTATTCAGCTTTCTTCCGTGACCGGCTTCAATCCGTATTCGCCGGGACCTTACAATGTGCTTGTTTGGGCAGGCGATGATGATGATCAGAGCCTTGTAAATAGGAAAACATATTATTACAAGGGAGACAGCATTGTTAAATTCAACTACAACGGCTCAACCAATCTTTTCAATAACTATGTTTCCTCTGATTTCCTTTCTGTCAATAACACCTCGGGCGCAAACAGCGGAACACTTTCAATGTATCCTGACTCAAATACCGCCGCGCTGCTATCCTACACGGGAACATACGGTGTAAAGGTTAGCTGGGACGCCGCCAATCCGTTTACGGCAACAAAAAAACTTGACAACCCTGACGGCAACGGATACTGGCTCATCGAAACAAGCACCAAAGGATATGAAAATCTTACCCTTAACCTTGAACAGCTCAGCTCAAACAAAGGTCCGCGCGACTGGGGTATTGCCTACAGCCTGGATGCAAACAGCTATACTTATGTTGAAAATTCCAATGCAAGGGCAATAAGCAATGATGCTTCCCCCGATACCGTTGAAACATACGGCAATCTGCCGCTTCCTGCCGATTGCGATAATGCAGATAAGCTTTATATCAAGGTATTTATTAACGGCGGTGAGGGCGTTGATTCAACAGAGCTTGATCTGGCATTAAAGGGCAACACAGGCATAAACGGTATAGAAATAAGCGGAACGAAAATCCCCGAAAAGTACAGCCTTACAATCAATACAACTGTCCTTGAAACAAAAGACGGCGTATCGGGCTCCATTCCTTTCGGCGATATAAATGTTTATGTAAACGGTGCGTTCAGCGGTAAATCCGATTCAGACGGCATCCTCACCATTGACAATCTTTTGCAGGGCAGCACATACGATATTAAGTTTGATGGCAGAAATATTGCTGAAAAAACAATTACAAAAACAATGTCTGCCAGTGAGGCCATCAATGTGCCGGTGCTGATATTTGATGTTAACGGAGACGGTTATATCAATGCAAAGGACTATGCAATGATAAATAAAGAGAATGCCTACGCAACATCAAAGCAATATTTCTCAAACTTTATCAATACAAAAACGAGCGAATTCAAATATGAATAACGAAGGAGGCAAAGTATGAAGAAAAAATTATTTTCGTTGTTTATTGCAAATGTAATCCTTCTGTCATGCTTTGCCTTTTCCCTGTCGGCATACGGAAAAACGCAGCAGCTTATTCTTGACACAAAAATGACCTATGAGACTGACGGTGCTGATGACAAGGGGATCTTCACCTATACTCCGGACGCATCGGGTACATTCTCCTTTTTGTCATATAATGTTCCTGCAAGCGAGGTATATCTTTATGTAAAAGAGATTGACCCGCAAACAGGTGAAAAAAAATATGTTCAGCTTGCATACTCAAACAGCGATCCCGATTATGAAAAAAATAATCACAACCGACAGCAGTTCTGCCTTACTTATCATCTCAACCGAGGTGTTACATACTACTTTCACGCAGGCTGGCTGTTTGAGAGCAGAACATCGGGAACAATGACCGTTATGCTTACCTGCAATGAATATGATGATAAGTGCATTGAAAACATCACTGTTTCGTGTCCTGTAACTGCAAAGCTCAATGTTTATGCGGACGGCAATTGGATGACAGACGCAAACGGCGAAAGATATTACTACTATAACCCTTCAAAGATTATCAGTAATATGACGGTAACGGTTTATTATTCCACGGGCGAGGTGTCCTCCGTTACCGGAAAAACGGAAATTGACGGCTACACAATCAGATATCTGAACGATCAGCTCAATACGCACTGGTATCCCAAGGAACATCCAAACTACACTGCAAATATCATTACCGTAAAAATCCTTGATGTAACGGCAGATTACAATGTTGACATTATTTCAAGCGCAAGGTATCCCGTTCAGGGCGTAGTCAAATCCATGAACGGCGAATATATTAAAGAAGCGCAGATTTACTGTGGCTCTGAGCTTCTGGCAACATCAAGCGCCACGGGTTACTTTTCCTTCAGTTATCCTGCGGGTCAATATACTCTAACGGTCAAAGCGCCGGGTGCGCTTGCAAGAACGGCTACCATCATTGTAAGCACAACAGCGAAAGACAACAACTATGTTTCACAACCCATCAATCTTTACACCTGCGACTATGTTCAGGATGGCATAATCAATACAAAGGATTACGCAAAAATTAAAAAGCTCACAGATGATGCTCTGATGAAAAAGGATATCGAGCAGTACAGCTCGGCTATACACTACACATCCAAAAATTATGAAGATCTCAATATCTATCCTAAATAAAACCTGAATGAAAATGCACAACCGACAATAAAATAAAAAGAGGGCTGCCTCGGTGACAATTAGTCACGGGCAGCCTTTTGTTTTGCCTATTTTTCAATCAAATCATTTTCGTCAAGCATTTTAATAAACTTTTCTATGTCTTTTCTTGCGGTATCGGCATCAATCTCATACTCATCCGTTACCATTTTAACGGCGTCATCAACCGTTATATCATCGCAAAAACAATCCCAGAAGAATGAGCCGCTCTGATTAAGCGTTATCATCCCGTTAAATTCTCTTGTCGTTTTTCCCACAGGAACAACGATTATCGATCCTGCGATTTCTCTTTTGGCAAAGCCTTCTTTAATCTTCATAAATATCCGTACCTCTTTAATTAGTATATTAATTTTAACAAAAATATACTCCGCTTTCAAGAGTTATTGGCAATTTATTGAGGTTATTAAAGCAAAAAACAGAGGCATCATAACAGGAAATGCCATGATACCTCCGTTAAATTCAGTTTTCTTTCATCATTATTCGGCTTCATCTCTGCGCTTTTTTGACGCCAAAATCATGAACGCCGCGCCCACAAAGATTCCCACTGTTGAGGCAGTATAGCCCGCAGCTCCCGTGTCAGGGCTTTTTTTGGAATAATTCTTTTTTGAATTGTTGGTTTTGGATGTGGTATCGGTTGAAGGATGGCTTTGAGCAGTCTCTGTTTCAAATTCAACCTCTGCGTTTACAACCGTGTCTTTCTCATCCCATACAGCCTTTGCCTCGTCACTTATGAATGTAACGGTGAATGTTCCGTCATTATTCTCAGCAACCTTGTAATCCTCACCAAGCACCAGTTTGTCATTTCCGGTTTCAATACTCCAGCCTGTAAGTGCGCCGCTGCCAACATATGTGAAAGTAACGATATACTCGTTTTCAGAATCTGTTTCATATGTGATATTGGACTCTGCCGCTTTGCCGTTTACCGTAAGGGTCAATTTCTTTCCGCTGTGTGATGCCGTTGTCTCAATAACAGGTATTTCTTTCGTTTCCTTTTGATGACATACGGAACATTCTCTCTCGCTGAGTCCTTTTTCTATCGCTGTGGCTTCTTTAACCGTATACCATTCACCAAAGCTGTGTCCTGTCGCAGGCACTTCCTCCTGCTTTATAAAAATTTCACCGCAAACAGAACAGTGGCTTCCCTCTGTAAGTCCTGTTTCTGTACAGGTGGGAGGTACTGCCTCATCTATTACTTCCGTATGACCTGTTGCAGGAATCTCCTCCTGTGCTTTTAAGATCTCATTACATACCGAGCAGTGCTTGCCCTCCGTAAGTCCTGTTTCTGTACAGGTGGGAGGTACTGCCTCGTCTATTACCTCTGTATGACCGTTTGCAGGAATTTCCTCCTGTGCTTTTAAGATCTCATTACATACCGAGCAGTGCTTGCCCTCCGTAAGTCCTGTTTCTGTACAGGTAGGTGCTTTTGCCTTGTCTATTACCTCTGTATGACCATTTGCAGGAATCTCCTCCTGAGTTTTTAAGGTTTCACCGCAAACGGAACAGTGGCTTCCCTCCATAAGTCCTGTTTCTGTACAGGTAGGTGCTTTTGCCTCATCTATTACCTCTGT
>CANQZA010000002.1 GCA_947628175.1 uncultured Clostridia bacterium
ACCTATGGTTATAGGCTTGATTGGCAACAACAGCGGCGCGGGAATAAAAAGAGGACTATCCTTCGGCTTTATTTTCCCGTTGGTTATCATTTTAATGCTTGCCGCCGCTGGGAAGCTCATACGCAAAAGAAAGCATGAACAGACATAAACAGACAATGAAACTATAGATAAAAGGCTGTACGATTAAACCGTACAGCCTTGTTTTATCAAACGCCCGAATAGGCGTTGAACCCTCCGTCAACAGGAATGTTTACACCTGTGATAAAGCCTGAATATTTCTCGTCGCAGAGAAAGAGAAGCGTACCCGAAAGTTCCTCGGGCTCACCGAAACGCTCCATAGGCGTTGCGGCCAGAATTTTGCCCGTTCTTGCAGTCGGAGTGCCGTCCTCATTCCAAAGGAGCGCTTTATTCTGATTGGTTGAGAAAAAGCCGGGTGCAATCGCGTTTACTCTTATACCCATCGGTGCAAAATGAACTGCCATCCACTCCGTAAAATTCTTTACGGCTGCCTTTGCTGCGCTGTAAGCAGGAATTCTCGTAAGCGGTCTAAAGGCATTCATAGAGGTAATCATTATGATTGTGCCCTTTTCCTTCTGCGCCATATCCTTAGCAAAAACCTGTGTGGGAATAAGCGTTCCGAGGAAATTCAAATTAAATACAAAACTTATTCCGTCAGGATCCAAATCAAAAAAGGTCTTGATATTTTCATCCTTTTGAACAAGGTCGATTTTTTCAAGCGTGTCCTTTGTGGTCGAACCCTTGGGATTATTTCCGCCGGCTCCGTTGAGAAGAATATCACATGTGCCGAGCTTTTCGTTAATAACGGTTCTTGCCTGCTCCATTGAGTCAAGGCTGAGTACATCACAGCCTACCGCTATAGCCTGTCCGCCGCTTTCCTTTATTTCGTTGGCGCATTTCTGAGCCGCCTGAACATTTAAATCAAGAACCGCAACCTTGCAGCCCTGCCGGGCAAGCGTCTTTGCAAAAGCCGCGCAAAGCACACCGCCTCCGCCTGTAACAACAGCAACTCTGCCCTTTAAATTTTCATGAACAAACATATTATTTTTCCTTTCTGCCTTTGTATACTGCTTCCCAAAGTCCGTTCAGGTAGCTTACTCCGAGTGCTCTGTCATACAATCCGTAACCCGGACGGGCAACCTCTCCCCAAATCATTCTGCCGTGGTCGGGGCGGATATATCCATCAAAGCCGACTTCCTGAAGCGCTTTGACTATCTCGTACATATCCAGGGAGCCTGCTTCACTTTCGTGCGCCGTTTCATTGAACCACTGATTATTTATGGATACATTGCGAAGATGCGCAAAATAAATTCTGTCTCCCGCGGATTTGATAATTTCAATCATATCATTATCAGGACTCGCGCCGAGTGAACCTGTACACAGCGTTATGCCGTTATACTTACTGGGAACCATATTAAGCAGTCTTTCAACGGCTTCTTTGCCTGTAATAATTCTCGGCAGTCCGAATATGGACCACGGCGGATCATCGGGATGAATCGCCATTTTAACATCACATTCCTCACATACGGGCATGATTGCCTCAAGGAAATATTTAAGATTTGCCCAAAGATTCTCTGCCGTAACACCCTTATATTTTTCAAACAGCTCCTTGATTTCGCCCATTCTTTCTGTCTCCCAGCCGGGCATTGCATAGCCGTTTGAATTGTCGTCAATCTCGCGGAACATATCCTCCGGTGACTTACCCTCCACCTGCTTGCCGTCATAGCAAAGGCAGGTTGAGCCGTCCTGCAATGGCATATAAAGATCTGTCCTTGTCCAGTCAAAAACAGGCATAAAATTATAACATATAACCTTGACGCCTACCTTTGAGAGATTGCGTATCGAGGTCTTATAATTTTCTATATACCTGTCACGCGAAGGAAGCCCTATTTTAATATCCTCGTGGACATTTACGCTTTCAATACATTCCATTGTAAGCCCCGCGGCGGTAATCTCGTCATACATTTTCTGCACATCGTCCATTTCCCACGCCTCTCCGGCAGGCAGGTAATGAAGTGCAGGCACAACGCCCAAAACGCCCGGTATCTGCTTGATCTGGTCGAGGGTTACAGTATCCTTGTCCCTGCCAAACCAGCGAAAAGTCATTTGCATTAAGCTACCTCCTTTGGTGATAAAAACCAAACTGTATTACCCGTTCATTTTACCACATCACAATACGCCTTGCAAGAATTATATCTATTTTTCTCTGATAATATAACTTCCGGTAATGACGCATTTATCTTTATCTGTGGTGTGCTTAATACTGCTGTTTATGATTTCGCAGCCGTCAAATTCTTTTTTCTGAGCGGTTTCAAGCTTTTTCTGAGCAAGGGCAAGAAGCTGCCTGTCATTGAGCATAACGGATGCAGAGGTAAGTTTTTTCTCGCTCTCCTCAACATATCCAATAGGAAGCTCCACATTTTTTATTGTCAGAAGATGAATGCTTTTATCCGAGATATCGCCCTTTTGCTTGTGAATATAGAGCGGTATTTCGACTGAAAAAAATTTAAGCGTCTTATAACTGTTTATGTCCCTGATTCTGAGCTGCTTTTGTTCTCGGTAGGCAATCGCCTCAAGCTCGCGTCTATAAACGGTTATTCCCTTGAGACGCTCTTCACTGCCCGATTCATCACGAGGTGTTGTTTCATTGATTTCAACTCTTGCTGTTGTACCCGTTTTGTTTATATGTACCCATGCTATGTCGTCAAACGCACTCATCATTTCCCAGCAGAGCTTATCCCTGTCAATACCGCTCCACATCGCTCCCTGAGTCAGCCTGTTATTTTCAAGAAATGAGCGTACGGTTGTTTCTCCAAGGCGGTGGTTGCCCACAATTTCAATATTCCAGACAAACCCTTCAAGAAACGATATTATAAGCGCACACGCAATTATACCCGCGAAAAATCCGGTACGGTTTTTAAGGGATGCCGTGCGAAACGGAAGTCCCCTCTTTCTGATAATCCGAACCACACCGCCGTGCGCATATGCCCTTGTGTGAAGCGTTTTGTATGTTTTTATGGAACAGACTGCCCTGAAACCGTTTTCCGTGAGCGCTATATTTTTTATGTCGATATCATTTTTAAAGCAGTCGTTTATAAAATCCTCATGAAAGCCGCCGTAAAATTCAAATTCAACAAAACCGAAAAGAAGCGAAAACAAATAGGTCAAGATGAAAACTCCATAGATATAATATTTCCCTCTACAACCGCACCTTCACGCGTAAACGAATTAATATGGAGGTCGTCACCGTAAAAGGTTATGATCTGACTGCCAAGACTTACCTGAATTTTAGTTGACGAGTATTCAATAATTCCTTCCAGCCCGTCAACAAGACATTCGCTCCCTGTCATTTCTATCCTCGGCTTGCCGAAATAATAATCAAACGGCTCCTTTTTAACCTTTTCTTTGACTTTATATTTTTTCATCTGAATCACCATTAATATCTATGCAGTCAAACGGTGATACTGAACCTGATTCTTTTTAACGGGCGTGAATTTCAGCGTCTCCTACAACACAACAGCCTTTGCATCCGCGAAATTTTCTTTTTTGTGATGTGTGGATATATATGCCAAAACAAGAACCTTTCGTACAGATAGAAAGGCTTTAAATGCTGTATTTTTTGTCAAAAATGCAAAATTTTGTTATGAGATACAAATTTCTTGACTTTTTATACTTATATAATTATAATAGTCATACTAAATTATACTTAATTCTTTGCAGGATTGCTATTTTTGGGGGCGGCTATGCGGATACTTCATATGATACCCGACATCGGTATTTCCAACGGAGTGATGAGTGTCATTCTGAATTATTTTAAAGCAATGCCGGAAAATATAAAATTTGATGTTGTCTATTTTCACGAAACAGATAAAACCCGACGCAGCGATATTGAAGCACTCGGAGGAAGAGTATTCAGGATAAATCCCCCGTCACTTTCCACCGTCAAATCAAAGGAGATAGACAAACTTTTTAACGAGCATGCGGGTGAATGGTCCGCGCTTCATATCCACGCCCCTCACTTTGCGGTGTTTATCGCTCCCCAGGCAAGGCGTCACAAAATAGATAAAATTGCCGTACACTGCCACTCAACGGTATATTCTCTCAGATCAAACAGCAATAGAAACAGGCTATTACAAAAAATGGGAAAACCGTTTTGCAGCATACAGTTTGCCTGCGGCACGGAGGCGGGTCGTTTTTGGTACGGTGAGGATAAAAATTTTATTGTTCTGAAAAATGCGGTTGACTGCGCTGCGCTGCGTTTTAATCCCGATATAAGGCAAAAAAAGAGGGAAGAGATGTGTCTCGGCAACAGCTTCGTCGTCGGTCATATTGGTAAAGCTACTGTTTCTCAGAAAAATCACACTTATTTGATAAAAATTTTTGCGGAGATTAAGAGGCTCCGTCCCAATGCGGTTTTGCTTCTTGCGGGAGCCGAAGAAAACGCTGAACTGTCCGAGCTTGCAAAGAACCTTGATGTTTATGACAGCATACGGTTTTTAGGCTCAAGAACAGATGTTGCTGCGCTTTTACAGGCATTTGATGTTTTTGTTTTTCCTTCAACTTGGGAAGGACTTCCCGTTTCTGTTGTTGAGGCACAGGCGGCGGGCCTGCCTGTTTTGATGTCTGATACAATAACCAACGAATTGTGTGCCACAGACAGAATTTATACGCTTTCCCTTGAGAAGCCGCCCGACGAATGGGCGCGCAAGGCGCTTGACATAAGCAGCAGGCAAAGAGAAGATACATACGACATAATGAAAAAAAAGGGCTGGGATATCTATACCGAAGCAGACAAACTTGCCCGATATTACAAAAACGGAGTAATAAAATGAAAACTAACGAAAATATCCCCCGTGTGCTTTTGGTTTTCGGAAGGCTGAACAGGGGCGGCGCTGAGACGCTGGCGATGAACCTTTTCAGAAATATTGACAGAACACGGCTTCAGTTTGATTTTTTAGTCCATACCGCTGAAAAATGCGATTATGATGACGAGGTGCTCTCACTCGGGGGCAGAATCTTTTCCATACCCCAGTACAATGTTCTTAACCATTTTCACTATAAAAAATGCTGGGAGGATTTTTTAAACAAGCATCCTGAATACAAAATCATTCACGCGCATATGACGGGACCGGCGGCAGTGTTTCTTCCGATATGCAAAAGGCACGGATGCTATGTCATTTCACACAGCCACATAAATATGTCCCAAAAGGGAATCAGGCAAAAGGTTATTGATTTATACCGTCTGCCGCTCAGTCATATTTCAGACTATATGTTTGCCTGCTCTCAGAATGCAGGCGAATGGATGTTCGGCAAAAATATTCAAGGCAAAAAAAATTACTCCGTTTTAAAAAACGGAATTGATATAGATCACTTTTTATTCAATTCGGCGTGGCGTGATGAAATAAGAGAAGAATTTGCCCTCGGTGACAAATTTGTTGTCACAAATGTTTCACGCTTTCATATACAAAAAAATCATGATTTGCTGATTGATGTTTTCTTCAAAATACATGAGAAAAATCCCGATACTGCCCTGTTGCTTGTGGGAGACGGGGAACGCAGAGAGGAAATCAAACAGAGGGTTAAGCGCCTCGGTCTTGAAAAAAGCGTGATTTTTGCAGGCGTAAGGCAGGATGTAAACAAAATACTTTCCGCGGCGGATGTGTTTGTTATGACCTCATTTAACGAAGGTCTGCCCGTTTCGCTTGTAGAAGCGCAGGCGTCCGGAATTCATATCGTTGTGACGGATACCGTTTCCAACGAAATAAAAATTACGGATCTTGTTGAGAACCGCTCGCTTGACGATACACCCGAAAAATGGGCGGATACTGTTTTAAAATACGCTGACGGATATACGCGCCGTGACACATCAAAACAGATTACAAACGCGGGATATGATATAAAAGCAACTGCCAAATGGCTTGAAGAATTTTATCTGGAGAAAATAAATGCCTAAAAAAAAGGTTTTAATTGTTACTACGCCGATTAATATCGGCGGATATGATATTGTCGCTACAAATTTACAGAAAAACCTTGATCCCGAGAAGTTTGACTTTACATATTGTGTGCGCGGTGACGAGGTAGGACTGCTGGAGCCGGAAATACTGCAAAACGGCGCAAAAGTAATTCACCAGCCCGACAGTGAAAAAAATTATATTAAAAGCTATTTTTATTACAAAAAACTTTTCAGCGAAAATCACTATGACATCGTCCATTCTCACCTGATGTTTTACAGCGGAATTGTCATGCGTGCCGCATACAAATGCGGTGTGAAAAAGAGAATTCCGCACTCTCACATGACAGACCCCTGTTTTGAAAACCGTTCTTTTATCAAAAGATTTGCAGCAAAGCTTTACAGCATTGTTATGAAAAGATGGCTTATCAGATATTCAACCGATCTGATAGCCTGCGGTCCGGAGGCGGGTATATATCTGTACGGAAAACGGAATTTTAAAAAAAGGGGAATTCTTCTCAACAACGGAACATACACGCAAAAGTTTTCATTCAGCCAAGATGCGCGCAGTGAAATAAGGCGTGAATTCGGTATAGAAAACAAAACAGTCGTAGGTCATATCGGCCGTCTCAATTATGTAAAAAACCACAAATTTTTACTTGATGTTTTTTATGAATTTCAAAAAAGTCATCCCGACAGTGTATTGCTGATTGTAGGTGACGGGGAACAGAGGCAGAATGTTGAAACCAAGGCTGTTTCGCTCGGCATAACAGAAAAGGTAATTATCACGGGTATACGCCGTGATGTGGAGCGTCTTTTATCTGCTATGGATGTCTTTGTTTTCCCTTCTCTTCATGAGGGACTGCCCATGACGCTTGTGGAAGCTCAGGCATCCAAGTTGCCGTGTCTGATTGCCGATACGGTTTCAAAATCGGCAAAGCTGATTGAACAGACGGAGTACATATCACTCAACTGTTCCCCCAAGCAATGGGCTCAAAAGGCATATGATCTGACGCGCTGCGACAGAGATAAAATAGATATAACACAGCTTCAGAAAAACTATGATTTACAATCCGTTGCAAAAAAGCTCGAAACTATATATTTATCATAACCGTAACAGAAAATTTTAATTAAAGGGAGGTATTGTCAAGTGGTCTGGCCGTTTTCAGCAATAGCCACTTTTATTATAATAATAGCAGCATACTCTCTTCTATATGTTTTATTTAACAGAAAATTTGTTGCCATACCCTTTATTTTTGTTGTTGTCGCACTGGCAGTGCTTGCGTATTATATAACACCTAATGATACAGACGATCTTACCAGATATTTCAATACTCTTGAATATTTGAAAACAGGCGGCAGAGAACTTCTGCAGTCTATGAAGGACGCTGATATGAATACTTGGGGTGACTTCCCCGTTTATGCGGAATACTTTTATTGGATCAGCCGTCTGCCGTCAGTTCACTACCTTCCGGCAGTAACAATCCTTATTGTTTATTCGTTAATGTTTCTTGTGCTCTATAAAGCGGCAAATAGATTTCAGGTCAATAAGTTTTACCTTTATATCGGCTCTATGTTCTTTCTTTCCACATACTGGTATTATGATACTCTCAGCGGTGTAAGAAACGGAATTGTTTATGCGGTGGTTATTGCGTGCGCGTATTATCATCTGGTGGAGAAAAAAAACAAAATCCTCTGTTATATCGGTTATGTTCTGGCGTGCTTAATGCATTCTGCCGGAATTATTCCTGTAGCCATCGTATTTGTAGTCGCTTTCACAAAAAACATCAAGGGGAAATATATAAGCCCGATTATGTTTTTCGGTATAACTTTCGGTGCGGCGGGATTGAATTATCTGAGTGACATCACAAATAACAGCTTTTTTCAGTTTCTTGCTACAAAGGCGGAAAGAAATTCCTCTGTAGGCGGGGTAATGCAGCAGACAACATTTTATGTGAATATAACCATTTTAGCTGTTGCAATATCGACAGTATGGTATCTTAGCTGGTATTTTAAAAACAGCGAAAAAGGCTTACAATATGAGCAATTGTTTAAATATTTCAGTATAACAATCTTTTTTATGATTGGCTGTATATTGCATCCTCTCGTTTTTCTGCGCTCGGCAAGATGGATTATGCCGATTCTTATTGCAGTCACCTTTATGACGGGTATGCAGATTCAACGCGATATGATAGAGAAGGAACCCGACAGAAATTATTATCTTCAGGCGCCGTCCGAAGAGCGCTCGAGATATCAAAGCAAGGGTGTTTTTACGCTTTTATTTTGTATATACACAGGCGTTCATTTCTACTATTTATGTGCCGGAAGCAGTCTTAACTGGCTGCATTTTTAGGAGTAATTATGATCAGTATTATCGTTCCGATTTATAAGGTTGAAGAATATCTGCACCAATGTGTTGACAGCATTTTATCCCAGACCTACCAAAATCTTGAAATCATACTTGTTGACGACGGCTCACCCGATAACTGCCCTCAGATGTGTGACGAATATGCCGCGGCTGACAGCCGTATAAAGGTTGTCCATAAAGAAAACGGCGGACTTATGAGCGCAAGACAGGCGGGTTTAAAAATCGCAGGCGGTGATTATATAGGCTTTGTTGACGGCGATGATTGGATAGAGCCGGATATGTATGAACATTTTGCAAATGCAATCGCAAAATACGCGCCTGATACGGCGGTGTGTGAATTTTATTATTCACATGCGGACAGGGACGAAAAAAGTCATCAAAAATTTTCACAACCGTTCTACACAAAGAATATGCTTCTTGAAGAGATATATCCCACTATGCTCTTTGACAATAAATTTTACAGATACGGCATAATGCCGAGCTGCTGGAGCAAAGTATATAAAAAAGAGCTGCTTGAAAAACATCTTTTTCAGGTTGATCCCAAAATTACAATCGGCGAGGATGCCGCGTTTACCTATCCCTGTCTGCTCGACTCACAATGCGTCGCCTATATTGACAGGGCTTTGTATCATTACAGGATAAATCCTAAATCCATGACGCAGTCATACAGTGCTGATCTGCAGGAAAGAATACTGATTCCGTATAATATACTTAAAGAATATCTCCCCTCTTCCTGCTATGACTATTCATCACAGCTTGATTATTATCTGCTTTACTTAATCAACGGAATTATAAGAAACGAGGCTAATCCGGTTAACCCCAAATCTTTTGCACAGACAAGGGAAATTCTCAGAGGTTTTTCCGATAATGAAAATATCCGGCTTGCGGCAAAGAAAGTTAATCCGAAGCTGCTGCCGTTTCACACAAAATGGATTGCAAAATGCTTTGCAAAAAAAAGAGTTACCCTGCTTTTCATTTACACAAAGCTATTGAAAATTCTTTTGAAACATAAGAGCGGATGATATTCCGCTCTGAAAGCAGTATATAATAAAAATCTTCTAAGGAGACACAGGAATGGATAAATCCGATATGAACAAAAATACGAATGCTTCCTCCGAAGAGCAAGTAAAATTACAGAAAATCAAAATCGTGGCACAGGACATTCTGGACGAGGTTGTAAGAGTCTGTGAGGAAAATTCGATTCGTTATTTTTTGGCGTACGGCACACTTCTCGGCGCTGTCAGACACAAGGGTTTTATTCCTTGGGACGATGATATTGACATCTGGATGCTCAGAGAGGATTATGAAAAATTCGCACAAATAGCGCCCAAGGCACTCGGAGATAGATATGTGTATCAAAACAGAAAATCTGTAAAAAAATACCCATATTCCTGTGCAAAGGTTAGGATGAAGGGAACGCTTTCATACGATCCGAGCTTTTCTCATCTTAATATGGAGCAGGGCATTTTTATAGATATTTTCCCGCTGGATAAATGCAGTGACAGTGAAGAAAAAGCCAAAAAGCTATGGAAAAAATGTTGTTTTCTAAATATGCTGATTGTCATCACATCTCTTAATACCAAAACGAAGAAAAGACCATTTATTAAAAATTTAAAAATTAAACTTGCTAAATTTTTTATACCTAGAAAATTAATTGAATATATATTGGACAGGCAAATTTCAAAATACAATAAATCCGATGTACATAATCTTGCCGTACTGTGTGAATATCCTTTTTTTTATATATCTTCAGAAGAATTTTGCAATACAACAAAATTACCATTTGAAAATAAATTTTATGATGCGCCTAAAAATTATGACAGGATACTTAAAAAAAGATATGGTAATTATATGGAGCTACCCCCCCCCGAACAGCAAAAATGGCATTTTACCGATGTTGATTTTGGGGACTATTCATTTGAGCAATAATTCTATTTTTTTACGAGGTAATTATGAAAAATCCGCTTATCAGTATCATTGTTCCCGTGTATAAAACGGAGCAATATCTTGACAGATGCCTTGACAGCATTGTAAATCAGACATACAAAAATCTTGAAATCATACTTGTTGACGACGGCTCGCCCGACAACTGCCCTCAGATGTGTGATGAATGGAAAACAAAAGATAGTCGAATAAGGGTTATTCACAAAGAAAATGACGGTCTTGCAAACGCTCGAAACAGTGGAATTGAAATCGCTTCAGGCGATTATATGATGTTTGCGGACAGTGACGATTTTCTTGAAAAGGATATGATCGACTTTCTTTTAAACTTATCATTAAAATATGATGCGGATGTTTCCCGTTGCGGATTTTACTTTGATTATGAAAACGGCGAAAAAAAATCCGCCGGCAATGATAAAGACATAAAATTACCGGACTATGATGAAAGAATGATAGACCTTGCAACAGGAGGTCATATAAGCGGCGTCGCATGGAACAAACTGTACAAAAGAAATGTAATAATATCCCATCCGTACTCAAAAAAAGACGGATGCTCAGAGGACATAATGCATAATTACAGAGTTTATAAGGACATTAAAAAATCTGTTTTCTGCAATATTCCGAAATATCATTATGTTATCAGGGAAAATTCCATAACAAATAACACCTTTGGCTACGGCGCATTTGATATCATCCGTGCAAAACAGATTATTCTTGATGGAGAAGGCGACAATGAAAAAATATTGCCTTACGCAATACAGGGATATATAACCTCCGCCTTTATTGTACTGAGCGGCTGTATCAGAAATAACGCCTGTATGGACAGATATAACGATCTGAGAAATTCTATCATAAAACACAGAAGACTGATTATTAAATCAGGAATTTTCACAAAACGCAATAAGATAAAAACACTTCTTCTGTGGTTAATGCCACATGTTTACAAACTGATTATAAAAAGGGAAAACCGATGAATAAAAAAGAATTAACATTAGATGAGTTAAAGCAAACCGCGTTAAACATCTTAAAAAAATTTGACCGTATTTGCAAAGAAAATAATTTAGAATATTCGTTAGCATACGGAACCATGCTCGGTGCGGTACGCCATAAAGGTTTTATTCCGTGGGATGATGATATTGATGTTTTAATGAAAAGAGAAGATTATGAAAAATTATTAAAGCTTCAATATGAAGATGATTATTATGAGATAAAAAGCTACAGATATTCAAAAAATTATTATTATCCTTTTTCTAAAATGATAGATAAGAGAACCGAGCTGGTTGAGGAATGGCGTGCCGAAAAGGATATGGGCGTATTTATTGATATATTTCCTTTGGATTATTTTAATCTCACTTCCACGGGACCTCAGCTTGAGAGAGATTTTAATTATGCGGCCGCAAAACAGAGGAAATATAATACTATTGCTTTTATACTCGGTCATAAATTATCCCATCACAAGGGAGTAAACATTAAATACATTGTAAAACTGTTATTTTTAATTCTGACCTATCCTTTTAAAAAGCAGATTATAAAAAAGGCAGATTTGCGCAATGCAAATCTTAAGGACGGCAACTACTGTGCCATGATGCTGCAATTTTTTAACAAGCATCCTTTTATAAGCGCAGATTTATTCAAGGAAATCATTTATATGGATTTTGAGAATTTTTCAGCGCCTGTATATAAGTGTTACGATGAGTTGTTAACTCTGGAATACGGCGATTATATGACCCCCCCCCCGCCTGAACAACAAACTTCCGTTCACTGGTTTAAAGCGTATAAAAAATAAAGTTTTTGCTTTGTCTATGACTTTTGCACTGACTATTGTGATGATAATTATTTTGCGTCAATTTGAAGAGGCTACAGCAAAAAACAAACTTGTATGGGTTTTAGGCAAAGATGATAACAAGGATAACGGTATTTTTTCTTTAAAAGAACTGTTATTGCATAAGCCACCACAGTTCTTCCATTGCTCAAAGGATAAAAACTCGGCTGAAAAATTAAATGATTATGCCGAATCAAAAGGCGTTTACTTGTTATTAAACCGCATCCCGCACGGGATTTGTCAAAACTTACAGCTTTTAATCTGAGCAACATTATTTTTATTGACGACACCTTTTTTTAAAAAACAAGATTTGAAACTATGAATTTTTAACAATTTCGACACGCTTTTTGACGAGTATTCTCAAAGAGAAGGCTTTTGTGCGGATATGGATTTTGTGATGTTGCATCCGGGGATTGATCATCTTAAACAAAAGAGAAACAAGCTCCTGCCGCTGCTTCATAAATATACCGACAACAAATCCGCGCAAAGAGTTGTTGATTATATTGCGAAAAACGGAAAAACGATTTAATAAAAAAAGGCAAATAATTTATCCTTTGTGTATTACGGCTTTAGGAGAAATGAATGTGAAAAATCCAAAAATCAGTGTGATTGTTCCTGTGTACAAGGTTGAAAAATATCTTGACAAATGTATTGAGAGCATTGTAAATCAAACCTACCAAAATCTTGAAATCCTGCTTGTTGACGACGGCTCACCCGACAACTGCCCTCAGATGTGTGACAAATGGGCACAACGAGACAGCCGCATCAGAGTGATTCACCAAAAAAACGGCGGTGTTTCGGCTTCGCGCAATGCCGGTCTTGATGCCGCAACCGGTGATTATATCGGTTTTGTTGACAGCGACGACTGGATAGACTCGGATATGTATGAGCTTTTGGTAAGTAATTTAATCCATAACAACTGTGATGTATCGCGTTGCGGCTTTTGTTATTATATGCAAAATGATAATAGTTTCATCTCTGAAAATTATAATACCGATATAGAAATATTAAATAATGATGCTCTTATGAGATCATTACAGAATTCAGGCTATTTAGACGGCGTTATTTGGAATAAGATCTATTCAAACAAGCTTCTTAATAAAATCAGATTTAATGAAAATTATCCCGTCGGCGAAGATTTGCTCTTTAACTATTATGCCCTTAAAAATTGTAAAAAATGTGTATGCAACGATCTACCCAAATACAAATATAGATTATACAGCGGACAGGCAAAACAAAATTACAACTTTTTTATGTATCTTGTTCTAAAAGAAATTTTATCCCAACAGGAAAAGGATAAACTTCCATATATGGGATGGCTTAATAGATTTACAGCTATTTCTTTTATGGCAGTTCATACAGCAATTAAAAATCATAACAAAGATCAATTCAAACAAATAAGAAAAGACATTTTAAAATATAAAAATATCATTTTCAGTGACAAAGAAATTGCTCTACGCAATAAGTTAAAAACATTTGTAATTTGCTTTTTCCCAACTGTTTACAAATTAATAAGTTAAACTGTTAAATTCAGCATATCTAAATTATTTATAAGGACAATTAAAAAAATGCGCAGTTCAGATTTTATAATAAAAACAGCAAAAAAAATAATCAGTCTTTTGCCAAAACGAAATATAATCACTTTTGAAAGTCTTCCTGATTTCAGCGATAATACAAAAGTTGTATTTGACGAAATGATAAAAAGAGGCTACAACAAAAAGTACAAACTTGTATGGGTTTTAGACAAAGATGATAACAAGGATAACGATATTTTTTCTTTAAAAAACTGTTATTGCATAAGCCACTACAGCTCTTCCATTACGGAAAGAATAAAAAGAATTTATACATTGGCAAGCGCACGGCTTCTCATAACATCAAATATATTTGTACCAAAATACAGTCCCAAACAGTATTATCTTAACTTAACGCACGGTGCTGCTATAAAATCTGTATCAGGATATTATGGTTACCCCAACAGTATTGATAATGCCGTCGGGATATCAGATTATTTATGTAAAAGCGACAGTCTCAACTTCAATTTTGATTTTGAAAAATTTGTTCCGCTCGGTTTTCCGAGAAATGATGAGCTTTTTAAAAAAGTAGATATTAAGGCGTTTTTTAAAGAAAAAAACTTTAAAAAAGTGATTTATTGGATGCCCACTTACAGGCAGCATAAAAGCACATCAAAAATCGTGCACAGCAGTATATCCATTCCTATTATATATGATAAAAACTCGGCTGAAAAATTAAATGATTATGCCGAATCAAAAGGCGTTTTACTTGTTATTAAACCGCATCCCGCACAGGATTTGTCAAAACTTACAGCTTTTAATCTGAGCAACATTGTTTTTATTGACGACAGCTTTTTTGTAAAAAACAAGATTTCAAACTATGCATTTTTAGGCAATTGCGACGCTCTTCTTACTGACTATTCGTCCGTGTATTATGATTTTATGCTTACAGATAAACCGATAGGTCTCTGCTGGGAGGACTATGACGAGTATTCTCAAAGAGAAGGCTTTTGTGTGGATATGGATTTTGTTATGGCAGGCGGAGAAAAAATATACACCTTAGAGGATATGATGCAGTTTATATCTGATGTTGCATCGGGGATTGATAATCTTAAACAAAAGAGAAACGAGCTCCTGCCGCTGCTTCATAAATATACCGACAACAAATCCGCGCAAAGAGTTGTTGATTATATTGCGGAAAACTATTTAATAAAAAAAGGCAAATAATTCATCCTTTGTGTATTACGGCTTTAGGAGAAATGAATGTGAAAAATCCAAAAATCAGTGTGATTGTTCCTGTGTACAAGGTTGAAAAATATCTTGACAAATGTATTGAGAGCATTGTAAATCAAACCTACCAAAATCTTGAAATCCTGCTTGTTGACGACGGCTCACCCGACAACTGCCCTCAGATGTGTGACAAATGGGCACAACAAGACAGCCGCATCAGAGTGATTCACCAAAAAAACGGCGGCCTTGCAGATGCAAGAAATGCAGGCTTAAATATTATAACCGGCGATTATATCACCTTTGTTGACAGCGACGACTGGATTGATTCGGATATGATGGAATGTCTTAAAAACAATCTTGAAGAAAACGGTGCTGATATCGCCTGCATTGATTTTTATTTTGAATATTTGGACAAGGATACTTTAAGATGCGCCACAACCCCCTTTGTGTCCGAATCAAAGCAAATTGCCGCTGACTATATCTTAGATAAAATAAGACCGGAGGTATGCGGCAAAATATACAAAGCCGATTTAATAAAAAACCATCGTTTTAATATAGAAAATAAATACGGCGAGGATTTGCCCTTCAATTATGCCGTTATCAAAAACGCAAAAAAATTTATTAATTTAGGGGTATGCAAATACCACTATCTTCAAAACAGCGGTAACTCGTTGACAACACCTTATATTACTGACGCAAGGGCAAAAAGCTATATAATCACAAAAGAAATTGTTAAGGATACAGAGGATACAGACTTATACTCGATTGCCGTGTGGCGTCATATTCGCAACACATATGCCATTTTAAGCAGGGTTGTAAACGGGAACGATTATTTTTTGCGGACATATTTTGACGAAATAAAACATGAAATTTTATTCTATAAAAATAAAATTTTTTTTGATAAACGATACTCCATAAAGCAGAAAATAGGAACTGCCCTGTTAATGATTTCTCCAAAACTGTTTATACACTATATAAAATCAAAATGAAGCGGTGAATGAATTGACAAAAAAAAGAACAGAAATTTCAAAATCAAGTGAAAGAAAAGTCGGAATTATTCTTTCGTATACGCAGATGCTTTTAAACGCCGTAACCTCATTATTATATGCCCCCATCATGCTCAGACTGATGGGCAAGAACGAATACGGTCTTTATAACACTTTAAACACAACCATTTCTTTTATCTGGCTGCTTGATATGGGCTTTTCAAGCTCATATGTTAAATTTTATTCCAAATATAAAAGCCTTAATCAATTTGACAAGATAAACAGCTTTAATTCGCTGTATTTTACTGTTTTCTCTGCCATTGCTGCTATTTCTGCGGCTATAGGTTTGTTTTTGACATTTAATCTCCGGCTCGTATTTGATGAAGGTCTCACAAACAGTGAATATTCAAAAGCGCGGATTATGATGCTTGCCATGACGGTGTCAATGGCACTTGGTTTTATTACAACGATATTCGGCAGCTATATTTCGGTACATCAAAAATTTATATTTACCAAATCGTTCGGACTGGCTAATACAATCGCAACCTTTATTGTGGATATAATTGTATTATACCTCGGTTTCGGTGCCGTGGGAATTGTGTTTGCAACATTAATTCTGGGCACAATTCACAAATGCATTAATATATTTTATTCTTATAAAAAGCTTCATTTTAAATTTGATTTTAAACATATCGAAAAAGAGCTTTTCAGGCAGGTTTTCTCCTTTTCCGGACTCATCGCAATTAATATGATTGTGGATAAGGTAAACAGCGGCATAGACAGTGTTTTGCTCGGCCGCTTCTGCGGAACTGCGGCTGTTGCCGTATATGCAATCGGCGCAAGTATCAACAGCCAGTTTACTTCTTTTTCAACTGCCATATCGGGAATATTCACCCCGCATATACACAGCCTTGTAAATGCATATGAAATGGATTCCAAAGAGCAGAGATCTGCGCTTACGGCTCTTTTCATCAAGGTCGGTCGCGTCCAATATCTTCTTCTGGCTCTTATTGCTTCGGGCTTCGTTTTCTTCGGTCAAAAATTCATTTACTTTTGGGCGGGCGAGGGATACGAAAAATCCTACTATGTTGCTCTTCTTCTTATCATTCCGGCAATTGTTCCCCTGATTCAGAATGTCGGAATTGAAATTCAAAGAGCAGAAAACAGGCATCATTACCGCTCGTATATTTACGGTGCTATGGCGATTATAAATCTCATAGTCAGTATTTTCCTTTGCCAGATCTGGGAAGGTATAGGCTGTGCCGCAGGTACCGCCTTTGCGCTCATTACCGCTAACGGAATTATCATGAATATTGTCTATCACAAAAAAATCAATATTGACATTATACAGTTCTGGAAAAATATTCTCAGACAGACGCTCGGTATGATTCTTCCGTTTATATGCGGTACGCTCATAATGAAGTTTGCCAAAATTAATTCAATATTTGAACTGGTATTCTATATCATCGTTTATACTGCCGTTTACTGTGTTTGCGTTTGGTTTATGTCCGCAAACAATTATGAAAAAAGCCTGATCACAGATTTTCTGAAAAAGTTTTCAAAAAAACGAATACATTGATTCTACGCGGCTTTTCCTACTTTATAAAACAACAATACCCTTTTACAGTATGACATTATTATAAACCCACTTAATACCACAAAGAACGGGAGAAAATATGGAATATCCAAAAATCAGTGTTATTGTACCGATTTACAATGTGGAAAAATACCTGGACAAATGTATTGAAAGCATTGTAAATCAAACCTACCAAAATCTTGAAATCCTGCTTGTTGACGACGGCTCACCCGACAACTGCCCCCGCATTTGCGACAAATGGGCAAAACGAGACAGCCGCATCAGAGTAATTCACAAAAAAAACGGCGGTGTTTCGACTTCGCGCAATGCCGGCCTTGATGCCGCAACCGGCGATTATATCGGTTTTGTTGACGGAGACGATATTATATCGCCTGATATGTATCAGACGCTTTATACAACACTTATTAAAAATAATGTTCAGATAAGCTTTTGTTCCTTTTGCTCCCTTGACGAAAACTTTAATAAAAGAAATGTCGGGCGTCTGTTTTCTCCGACCCCTAAAGTTTATTCTTCTGATGATATTCTTAAAGAAATTTTTGTCTCTATAGATTGTCATTTAGTATCCCTTTGCAATAAACTGTTTCAAAAACAGCTTTTTGACGGTCTTCGTTTTCCGGAGGGAAGAGTGTTTGAGGATTGGACGCTGGCTCCGATTATATACTCTAAAGCCGAAAAGCTATACTTTGTTCCGAAAAAATACTATTGCTATATTATACACCAAGGAAGTATTGTGCGCACCAAAACCATAAAACGATATTATGACTGTGTGCTTGCCGACTATGATCATTATAAGTATTTTAACCATCAGTCCATAACAGATTATAATGATAAAATCGTTTTTATCATCTGGGCTGATTTCAGAAAAATGTGTAAAACATACAGACCGTCAAGAACAAACAGACAGATGCTTAACGACGCATACAAAAAGTGCTGTGAAGTAAGAAAAAGCAAAAAGGGCGCGTTATTTTATCATTTTCCAAATACAATAAGAATTCTTGCCGATATTAAAAACAGAATTGAAAAATAGAACTTGACGCTTAGAGAGGTTAACTGAAATGAAATTATCAACAATACTGAAAAAGGGAAAAAACAAAATAAAAAGAATTTGTGAGAAAAAATACATAAATTTAAAATACGGAAGCGAAATAAAGAATTATAAAGATAAATTTAAAGGTAAGCGCTGCTTTATCATAGGAAACGGTCCGAGTCTTACTACTGATGATCTTGAAAAAATAAAGGATGAGTACACCTTTGCCTCTCATTTTATTTATAAAATTTTTGACAAAACCTCATGGCGCCCCACTTTTTATTGTGTTGAAGATTATAATTTTTTAATACAGAATATTGATAAAGTTAAAACCCTCTCTCCGGAATATGAACACGGCTTCTTTTCAGGGAATATTTATAAATCTCTCCCCGCTGATTTTCTTAAAAATAAAAAAAACAGCTTCTGGTATGTTGCCATGTTCAACTGGGAAAGCAATCCGTCTTTTTCATTTGATATAAGCGATTATATTGCAGAAGGCATGACTGTTACATATTGCAATATACAGCTTGCCGTCTATATGGGTTTCAGCGAAATTTATCTTTTAGGAATAGACCATTTTTATGAACCGCATAACAGCTACAGTGAATTTATAGGAAAAGACAGCACGGTATACAATGCGCCAAGGCTTGACAAATCCACTCTTGCTTACCGTAAGGCCGCAAAGGTTTGCAAAGAAAAGGGTATAAAAATTTATAACGCGACCAGAGGCGGCCACCTTGAAGAATTTGAAAGAATTGATTTTGACAGCATTGCGCAGAAAGGTGAATGAAGTGGAATTATCAACAATACTGAAAAAGGGAAAAAACAAAATAAAAAGAATTTGTGAGAAAAAATACATAAATTTAAAATACGGAAGCGAAATAAAGAATTATAAAGATAAATTTAAAGGTAAGCGCTGCTTTATCATAGGAAACGGTCCGAGTCTTACTACTGATGACCTTGAAAAAATAAAGGATGAATCCTCTTTTGCGGCAAATTTAATTTATAAAAGTTTTGATAAAACCTCATGGCGTCCCACTTTTTATTGCGTTGAAGATTATAATGTATTGGAAAAAAACATTGACGAAATAAAAAAACTCTCGCCGGAATATGAACACGGCTTCTTTTCAGGGAATATTTATAAATCTCTCCCGTCCGATTTTCTTAAAAATAAAAAAAACAGCTTCTGGTATGTCGCCATGTTCAACTGGGAAAGCAATCCGTCTTTTTCATTTGATATAAGCGATTATATTGCGGAAGGCATGACTGTTACATATTGCAATATACAGCTTGCCGTCTATATGGGTTTCAGCGAAATTTATCTTTTGGGAATAGACCATTTTTATGAACCGCTCAACAGCTACAGTGAAATAATCGGAGCTGCCAATGAAGTTTACAATGTTCCGCGGCTTGACAAATCCACTCTTGCTTACCGTAAGGCCGCAAAGGTTTGCAAAGAAAAGGGTATAAAAATTTATAACGCGACCAGAGGCGGCCACCTTGAAGAATTCGAGAGAGTTGATTTTGACTCCTTATTCGCTGATAATAGTACACCCCCCCCCCGCAGAAATAATTTAATTGCGGCATATTGCATACATGCCTGTTTTTACAAAAACCGCAGCACAAAAATGATGGCTCTGTCTGCGGCGGTAAACTTCAAAAATTTAATGATGCTGATTTCCGTTCATTGTTTGATTTGAATAGACATTCAGATGACAAACACGAAACAAAAGCACCTAACAATGAAAGGAAATTCATGATGAAAATTATTGGAGTAATTCCGGCACGACAGGAATCATCCCGATTCCCGGGAAAACCGCTTGCCGATATATGCGGAAAGCCAATGGTATGGTGGGTATATATGCAGGCAGCTCAAGTTGAAGAATTTGATGAGGTAATTGTCGCCACTGATGATGAAAATATTTTTAATGTATGTAAATCTTTAGGCATAAATGTTTTGATGACATCAAAACATCATCCCACAGGTACTGACAGAACTGTCGAGGTTTCTGAAAAAATCAAGGGCGATTTATATATTGTTGTTATGGGTGATGAGCCTTTGATTTCACCTGACAACATTCGGGCTATGCTATATGCAATGCTTTCTGATAAAAAGTATGATGCGGGTATGCTTTGCACAAAATTTAAAAACGGTGTTGATGTAATTAACACATCCACAATAAAGTTAGCCGTAAACAATCAGTCCGAGCTGATTTATATGTCACGGCTTCCCATTCCGTTTCCTAAATCCTCATTAAACTACAATCATTATAAAAATGTAGGCGTTTATGCGTATACAAAAAATACACTTAATTTTTTCAGGAATACTGCACGCGGTAAGCTTGAAGAAATAGAGGATATGGAAATGCTCCGTATGCTTGAACACCATAAATTGGTTAAAGTGGTCGAAGTAACTACGGAATCCATGTCTATTGACACACCAAAAGACCTTGCGCGTATACGCGTAATTGCCGCTGATAAAATAAAAAGGCGCGAACTTCCGCCTGCATTCATTTCAAAAATAAGTGCAGTTACAACCCCCCCCCGCAGAAATAATTTAATTGCGGCATATTGCATACACCCCTGTTTTTACAAAAACCGCAGCACAAAAATGATGGCCTTGTCTGCGGCAGTATACTTTAAAAATTTAATGATGCTGATTTCCGTTCATTGTTTGATTTGAATAGACATCCAGATGACAAACACGAAACAAAAATACTTAACAATGAAAGGAAATTCATGATGAAAATTATTGGAGTAATTCCTGCTCGATATAAGTCAAGCAGATTTGAAGGAAAGCCGCTGGCCGACATAAACGGAAAACCCATGATTTATTGGGTATACAGTCAATGCAAAAAAGTCGAAGATTTTGATGCGGTATATGTCGCCACCGATGATCATAAAATATTTGATACTTGCAAAGCTCTGAATATGGATGTCATAATGACATCCCCGACGCACCCTACCGGAACGGACAGAATTGGCGAGGTTGCAAAAAAAATTCCTGCAGATTTATATGTTAATATTCAGGGTGACGAACCGCTGATAGAACCTGAAACCATCCGGCAGGCAATCCTGCCTTTTTATGAAAATCCTGATTTGAAGGTCTCAAATCTTATGACAAGGATTGAAAATCCTGTCGATGTTGTTAATTTTACCGTTCCGAAGGTTATTGTAAATAAAAATAACACAGGCATTTATCTTACAAGGTCAACAGCACCGTATCCAAAGGGAAAAATTGAGTATAATTATTACAAACAGGTCTGTGTTTACGGAATGAAACCCGACGCTCTTGAATTTTTCTGTGATTACGGAAAGAAATACGGAAAAGCACGCATTGAAGCCATAGAGGATATTGAAATTCTGCGTTTCATAGAAAACGGTTATAAGGTTCAATATGTGGAGGTAAACAGTGAAACAATAGCTGTCGATACCAAAAATGATTTAAAGCGTGTTAATGAATATGTTATTAAAAATAATATCCAGATTTAAACGGAGCTTGCTATGAATAATTCTTTAAAAAAAATCCGTGATGCATTGGATGCAGGCAAATGTATTTACGGTCCTTTTATGAAAACAAATGATCCGATGTTTGTTGAGGCAGCAGGACTGGCAGGGTTTGACTTTGTAATACTTGATACAGAGCACGGTCCTGTTTCATTTGAAAGTCAGCAAAATAACATTCGTGCTGCCGAAGCAAGACAAACTGTACCTATTATTCGCCTGAAAGATCATAATGAAAACACAATCGGACAGGCTCTTGATATTGGCGCATACGGTATTCAGGTTCCGCAGATTACAACTGCACAGGAAGCAAAAGATGTAGTTAAATTTGCAAAATTTTATCCTTACGGAAGCAGAGGAGTCTGCCGTTTTGTACGGGCCGCCGATTATTCCGCCATGGACAGATATAAATATTTTGAGAGTTCAAAGGATATTCTGATTATCCTTCAATTGGAAGGCGTTGACGCTTTAAAAAATCTGAATGAAATTATTGAAGTTGACGGTGTGGATATTCTCTTTATCGGGCCTTATGACCTTTCCCAGTCTCTTGGAATTCCCGGTCAGATAAACAACCCCGTTGTCGTTGAGTCAATGTGTAAAATTGTATCCAAAGCAAAGGCTAAAAATAAGGTTATAGGCGTATTTGTTGATACGCTTGAGGATTTAAGTATGTGGCGGGATATGGGTATTCAGTATTTAAGCTATTCCGTTGATATCGGCATTTTTATGGACGCCTGCAAAAATCTTATTGATACATTTAAAGCGGAGTGACAGTTGCATAATCGGAGGAATCTTATAATATGGTTATTACATTTTTTATTCTCTTTCTGCTATGTTTGTATAACATTAAGTTTTCATTAGCAGACAACATCAGATTAACAGATAACAATATAGTTACAACCCCCCCCCGCACGAATTATCTATCAATTGACAGGACGAATTCCATTAAAGGTATTTTTATTTTATTAATCTTTATAAGCCATGCCCAAAAATATATAGAGCTTAATGATTCAATTATGAACACACTTTATTACAAATTAAACGGATTTGTGATAGGTCAGTCTGTAGTGGCTATGTTTTTATTCTACTCCGGATACGGTGTGATGTTTTCCATTTGCAAAAAGGGTGACGCTTATATAAAATCAATTCCGTCCAAAAGAGTGCTTAAAGTCCTTTTACATTTTGACATCGCAATACTTTTGTACTTGATATTGCAGTTGGTTTTGGGAAAGCATTTTTCAATATCAAAAATTTTACTTTCCTTTACTGCATGGGAAACGATAGGCAACAGCAACTGGTATATTTTTTCAATCCTGATTCTTTATTTAATTACATATTTTTCTTTCATGCTTTTCAAAAACAACAAAACCATCGCTTTATCCATGACTTTTGTTCTGACCGTTGTGATGATACTGGTTTTGCGTCAATTCAAGGAAATATGGTGGTACGATACGGTCATCATTTATCCTATCGGAATGACATATTATTTTGTTCGTGATAAGCTCGAACGGCTGTTTGACAAAAAACCGTGGGTTTATTGGCTGAGTCTGTTTGCCTTGTGCGTTTTATTTATTTTATCTCTGCTGAAAAAAAGCAATTTTTTTGTTCTTGAGCTTAATCATATTCTTTTTACCTTTATTGTTCTTTTTGTAACGATGAAAGTTCAGATTCACAACAAAATTCTTTGCTTTTTCGGCAAAAATCTTTTTTCCGTATATATACTTCAACAACTTCCCATGATTGCTTTTTCTTACCTGGGCGTTAATAATTATCCGGCGCTGTTTCTCCTTCTCTGCCTCGCGACTACTGTGCTGATAAGTTTTCCTTTTAATTTTATTTTATCAAGGCTTGACAAGGCAGTTTTTTATAATAAAAAATGATCTTAATCCTTTAAAAACACAAGTATTGTTTGGAGAAAGGAAACCATATGCATGCTTATTTGATTTTGGCTCATAACGAGTTTGAATTGCTGACAAATTTAATCAAAGCACTTGATGACGAGCGCAATGACCTTTTTATACATATTGATAAAAAGGTTAAAAATTTTGATTTTGCGCTTTTCAAATCCATTGCAAAAAAAAGCAAACTTCACTTTTCATCACGCACCGATGTCAAGTGGGGCGATATGAGCATGGTCAATGCTGAATACTGCCTGCTGCACGCGGCGCTTGACAGCGGCAAAAAGTATGATTTTGTTCATCTCGTTTCCGGCGTTGACATTCCTCTGCTCAATCAAAACGATATGCATAAATTCTTTGATTCAAATGCGGGAAAAGAATTTATACACTTTGGTCATAAAGAGCTTTTGCCCGCTGAATTTCAGCGCGTTGCGTACTATCACTTTGCAACGGGCAGGCGCAACTACTTTAACCGCCTGATAACAAAAACAGAATCTGTTTTAGGCAGGCTTCTGGGAATTAACCGTGTTAAAAACCTAACCGTTCAGCGCGGCTCTCAGTGGTTCAGCATTACAGGCGATTTTGCAAATTATCTTCTCTCAAAAGAAGAATTTGTTAAAAGGCAGTTTAAACATACCTTTATTCCTGATGAATTTTTTGTTCAGACCGTTTTTATAAATTCCCCGTTTAAGGACAATCTGTTTCACAGGGAGTTTGACAATTCTCATCTCGGCTGCCTCAGATATACCGACTGGCAGCGCGGATATCCGTACACCTTCAGAAACGAGGATTATGATGAAATTGTCAACTGCTCCTGCCTGTTCGCGAGAAAATTCTCAAACGCTGTTGACAGTGAAATAACAAAGAGACTGTATGAACGCATATTGTAAAACGAACAAGACGCCGATTAAAGCGTTTTATTTCAAAAGGATTTAATTAAAAGACCGAAAGCTTTTTGCTTTCGGTCTTTTGGTGTTATTTGGTTATATTTCTTCAATTACTTTTTCAGTTACTCTTTTTGCGGCATGACCGTCATCAAGATAGTTGAATTTTTTATTAAAGGCATCATATTTTTGCTTGTATACATCCCCGTAGTTTTGCGCATTTTTAATGGCTTTGACAAGCTCATCCTCCGTTCTGACGATAGGACCGGGCAGCTCGTCAAGGTCAATATAAAATCCTCTGATTTCCGAGCCGTACGCCTCAAGATCGTACATATAAAAAATTTCAGGTCTTTTCAAATTAGCGTAATCAAAGAATACGGAAGAATAATCGGTAACAAGCATATCCGATATCACATAAAGGTGATTTATGTCATTCACTTTTGACACATCATAGACAAAACCGGAATAACGCTTGAAATCAAATGAATTCGCAACAAGATAATGCGCCCTGAAGAGAATGATATAATCATCTGAAAGCCGCTTTTTAAGCGCGTCAAAGTCAACTTCTGTTTCATAAACATATCCCACTCCCGACTTATGCTGATTATCGCGCCAAGTCGGAGCATAGAGAATACACTTTTTCCCGTCGGGAATAGAGAGCTGCTTTTTTATCCTGATTACATCATCAGCCGTATAGGTTATGAGAAAATCATTCCTCGGATAGCCAAGCTCAACAACGGTATCCTCTCTTCCGGTATGATTAAGATTCCACGCTGAAATGAATTTTTCGGCAGCAAAATGAGACGGAGCGAGAATATATTTGAATTTTTCGGCGTCTATCCTGTATTTTTCCCGAATTTCCGTTTTTGAGTTCATCGCATTATCTGATATTTTTATATCGTATCCGAGCCTTTTAAGCGGCGTGCCGTGCCAAAGCTGGATATATACCTGATCTTTCTTCGGATATATATGGTCGGACATCCTGTAATTATAAATCCAGTATTTGGCAGTTGCGCAGGTTTTTTCGTAATCCGGGGTGTTTACGGTCGTGATATAGGTATTGGGGTTGTCCAAAACAAAGGTGAACTGCTTTGGATTTCTGAACGCCCAGACAAATTTATAATCCTCAAAGCGCTCGTCCGTCAGCATATATTCATAAATAGCCTTGGGGCTGTCGCCGTAGCTCCTGCCGTCAAAGGTTGAAAACAGGATGACCTTTTCGTCTGTTTTGATTTTTGATTTTAATTTGTCGTAATTTTTCTTTCTGCTATCGAGGAGGATTTTTCTTGACTCCTTGCGAAAGCGATCCTTCCTTTTGGCAACATTAACGGCAAATTTTTTGAAAGGGCTGATGATATCCTCTTTCACATTCCTTTTCCCCGGAGCATAAAGCGTTTCAATATTGCTTTTATCCAGCCACAAAATCCTCACCCCCTGCACGATTTATTATACCCTGTTTTATTCGGGATTTCTGCTTTTGACTTTTTTACTTTTTAGGCATAATTTTATCCGTACCGCCCATGTACATACGAAGCGCCTGCGGAATTTTTACACTGCCGTCCGGCTGAAGGTTATTTTCAAGAAAAGCGATTAACATTCTCGGCGGAGCAACAACCGTATTATTGAGCGTATGAGCAAGATAGTTGCCGTTTTCGCCCTTTATCCTTATTTTCAGTCTCCTTGCCTGCGCGTCAGTGAGGTTTGAACACGAGCCGACCTCAAAATATTTTTTCTGCCTCGGCGACCATGCCTCAACATCAATCGACTTGACCTTAAGATCCGCCAGATCTCCCGAACAGCACTCCAGTGTGCGCACTGGAATATCAAGACTGACAAACAAATCGACGGTATTCTTCCACAGCCTGTCAAACCAGATTGCCGACTCTTCCGGTTTGCAAACGACAACCATTTCCTGTTTTTCAAACTGGTGAATACGGTAAACGCCTCTTTCTTCTATACCATGAGCTCCCTTTTCCTTTCTGAAGCATGGGGAATAGGATGTAAGCATTTTCGGGAGTTCGCTTTCGGGAGTGATTGTATCAATGAATTTACCTATCATTGAATGCTCTGAGGTGCCTATAAGATAGAGGTCTTCACCCTCTATTTTGTACATCATGGCATCCATTTCCTCAAAGCTCATAACGCCTGTAACCACATTGGAGCGAATCATAAACGGAGGCACAACATAGGTGAAACCTCTGTCAATCATAAAGTCTCTCGCATAGCTGATTACTGCGCTGTGCAGCCTTGCGATATCCCCCATAAGGTAGTAAAATCCGTTTCCGGCCACTTTGCCGGCAGCCTCAAGGTCAATACCGTCAAAAGTCTCCATAATATCGGTATGATAAGGGATATCAAAATCGGGAACAACAGGCTCACCGAATCTCTCAACCTCAACATTTTCGCTGTCGTCTTTTCCGATAGGCACCGAATCGTCAATTATATTCGGAATGGACATCATAATGGATGTCACTCTTTCGTTCATTTCCTTTTCTTTTGCGGCAAGTTCTTCAAGCTCCCTTGCCTGCGCGTTTACCTCTTCACGCAGTGCCATTCCCTCTTCCTTTTTGCCCTGCGCCATAAGTGCGCCGATTTCCTTGGACAGCCTGTTTCGGTTTGCACGAAGCTCATCCGCCCGTGAAATGGCAACTCTTCTCTCCTCATCAAGCGCAATGACCTCGTCAACAAGCGAAAGTTTTTTATCCTGAAATTTCTTTTTTATGTTTTCCTTTACGACTTCGGGATTTTCTCTTACAAATTTAATATCAAGCATAAATCATTCTCCTAATCTGTTTGCAATATCTTTTAAATCGTCGGCGGAATAAAATTCTATTTCCAATGTTCCCTTACCCCTGCCGTTATAAACTTTGACACGCCTGCCGAGCACCTCGGAAAGCGAAAGCTCCACCTCATCATAAAACGAATCACGCCTTTTTGTGTGAAGTCTGCCTGTTGCGTCGCTTCTCGGCGTCATTTTTGCAAGACGCTCGACATCCCTTACGGTTAATTTGTTTTTGATTATATTTTGTGCTGCCTCATATATGAGCGCCTCATTCTCAAACGCAAGCAGAGCCCTTGCGTGTCCGGCTGATAGTTCGCCGCTTCTTGTCATATCCCGAACTTCGGGCGGAAGCTTGAGGAGCCGGAGTGAATTTGCTATCGCAGGGCGGGATTTTCCAACTGAAACAGCAACATCCTCCTGTGTAAAGCCGCACCTGTCAATCAGCGCTTGCAGACCCTCAGCCTCTTCAATAGGGTTCAAATCTTCTCTCTGGAGGTTTTCTATAATAGCAATCTCCATTGTTTCTGTGTCAGATAGCTCCTTTACAACAACAGGAACCTCTTTCAAGCCTGCCATTCGGGACGCGCGCCAACGGCGTTCTCCTGCGACAAGCTGATAACCGCCGTTCGCAAGCGGTCTGACCAAGAGCGGCTGCAACACACCGTGCTGGGTGATGCTGTCCGCCAGCTCCTGAAGCGTACCTTCGTCAAAAGTTTTTCTGGGCTGTTCCTTGTTCGGAATAATTTCATTTAAAGGCAAGGTGTTTGTTGCAACCATATTATCAACAGAATTTTCGAGCATCAAAGCACCCAGACCTTTACCCAGAGCCGATTGTTTTTTCGCCATAACACACCTCTATCTCTCTTTCGGATAAGTCATTCAATATTTATTTGTTTTTCTTTAAAAATTCATCTGCCAGCTTTTTATAGGCAAAACTCGGCTTGGAATATTTTTCATAATACATCACCGGCTCGCCGAAGCTCGGTGCTTCTGCAAGTTTTACGCTGCGTGGTATCATTGTCTTATACGCCTTTGCCGGAAAAAATTTTTCCACCTCTGAAATAACCTGTTGATTCAGCTTGAGACGGCTGTCATACATTGTAAAAACAACACCTTCAATTTCAAGATGTTCATTATAATGCTGCTTTACTGTCCGTATTGTTCCAAGAAGCTGGCTCAGTCCCTCAAGCGCATAGTATTCACACTGCAATGGAACGATAACGGTATCAGATGCAGTTAATGCGTTAAGACTCAGAAGACCGAGACTCGGCGGACAATCTATGATGATATAGTCATATTCCATAATAAGAGGGGACAACGCCTTTTTAAGAACAGAAAATCTGTTTTCATTCTCTGCGAGTTCAAGCTCCGCACCTGCCAGGTTCATATCAGCAGGCAGAATGGAAAGATTTTTAAATTTCGTCTCTATAACTGCCTCTTTTGCCAAAACATCATTTATAAGTATATCATAAGTGGAGTTTTCTATTTCCGCCTTATCTATACCGACACCGCTTGTGGAATTTCCCTGCGGATCCGCATCGACGAGCAGCGTCTTTTTTCCCTTTAATCCCAGAGCGGCAGAAAAGTTGATGCATGTGGTTGTTTTGCCTACTCCGCCTTTCTGATTAAATATAGACACGGTTTTACCCATATATAACTGCACCTCCGTGAAGATAATTATACTACATTTTAGCACTACACACAAGTGTTTCACATGAAACAATACCATTTTTTATTTTAAGCTCTTTTTACGGACAATATACAATAGATAAATGTTTCACATGAAACATAAAAAAACCTGCCCCTGTTAAAAAAGGGCAGGATGACAAACAGTACCTATTGCTGTTTTGCACAATAACGCAGGCTTACATATTTTCTTGATAAAAAATACAGGCAGTGTTTTTTTATATCAAAAACAAGACAATTCTGCTCCTAAAAACAGAAAAAACGAGCTTTCGCCCGTTTTTTCCGCGTGATGAAAAGAGGAGAATATGTTAAAACGGTTTCCCGTTTTAAGCGGAGTTAATGCACTTGCGTGCTTCCTTGGGTATGCGTACCCTGAATTCTATATAATCGTCAGTCTCCGTTTTGTCGGATTCCGCGTTAATTCCTGCCTCTTGCATAGTCTGTATAGCTTTATTTACAGTATTTACAAAAATTCGCACATCTTTAAATATTTTTACCACATTATGGCGGGGTTTGACCTTTTTATCGGTCAGATTATCTATATAAGCCTCCGTCTGCTCAACTGTAAGCTGTTTTTCCTTGATAATCTTAAGGGTTGTCCACATATCCTTGTCGTTTTCGAGCCTGAGAAGTGCGCGTGCGTGGCGTTCGGTCAGCCTTTCCTTTTCTATAAAATATCTGACATCAACCGGCAGTCTCAGCAGTCTCAGCTTATTTGAAAGCGCGGACTGACTCTTTCCGAGCTTTTTTCCGATCTGCTCCTGCGTCATTCCAAAATGATTCATAAGCTGGCTTATTGCCTGTGCCTCTTCAAAAAAATCAAGGTCACTTCTCTGAATATTCTCTAAAATAGAGTAGACAGCACTTGATTCATAGTCACATTCAATAACAATGCAGGGAACGGTCTGAAGATTCGCAAGTATAGCTGCTCTGAGCCGTCTTTCGCCCGCAACGACTTCATAATAATCGCTGTTATTTATCTGTCGGCACAGAAGAGGCTGCAATATGCCGTTTTCCTTTATTGAATCTGCAAGAGAGAGCATATCGTCGCTTTTAAACTGCTTTCTCGGCTGATAGGGGTTTGGCAGTAATTTTTCTGTAGGAATCTGTATTACCTGTTCCACTTACCTCAGCTCCTTGACATTACTATATCATAAAGTATTACAAAAAAAAAGGATTTTTCATCGTGAAAAATCCTTTCCTTTCGACTTGTATTTATCTTTTTATAGAGGCTTGGTATCTATTTTTTTTGCTTTTCTGGGATATTTTGTCGGAGTCTGCGATATCTTTCTTAAAATAATGATTGTTCTTGCATCGCCGTTGGGAAGTGTAAATTCCGCTGTTTTTGCGACCTCCGCGCCCAAAACGCGAATTGCGTTGTTGGCTTTTGCAAGCTCTTCCGCTCCGCCGGAGCCTTTCATTGCAATGAAAAGCCCGCCCACCTTTACAAGGGGAATACAATATTCGCACAAAATGTTGAGCGGAGCAACCGCCCTTGCCACCGCGTAATCATATTGTTCACGGTATTTGCTGCTGCGGCCCACCTCTTCCGCACGCTGATGTATTGTTTCACCGAAAAGGCCTGATGTTCTCAATACATCTCTGATAAAGCCAAGCTTTTTGCCGACACTGTCAACAAATGTAACATCGAGTTGCGGATTTGCCATAAGAAGGGGCATACCGGGAAAGCCCGCGCCGCTGCCGATATCTATTACTTTTTCGTTTGGTTTCATATTAACATATTTAAATATATACAGGCAGTCAATAAAATGCTTGTAAAGAATTTCATCCGGGTCCGTAATTGCAGTTAAATTAACATGCTCATTCCACCTGACAAGCCTTTCCGCGTAATTGTCAAATCTCTCGATGCCGTAATCGCCCAAATCCACGCCGAGCTTTTCTGTTTCACGGGCTAACAAATCATAGTTAATCATAATGTCTCCAAAATAATGTTCAGTGCGGCAATATCAGCGGGATTCACTCCGCTTATTCTGCTTGCCTGACCTAAATTTTCCGGTCTGATTTTTGACAGCTTCTCAATCGCCTCAAGTCTCAGTCCCTTTAATGTCTTATAATCTATATCGTGCGGAATTTTTTTGCATTCAATTCTTCGCATTTCTTTTATCTGCTGTTCCTGCTTTGCGATATAGCCCTCATATTTTACGGCAATTTCCACCTGCTCAAAAACAGACCGGTCATAGTCTGGCCTGTCGTCGTCAACCGGCTGAAGATCTCTGTAAGTAATCTGCGGTCTCCTGAGCAGATCAATCATCTTACAGCCTTTTTTAAGCGGTGCCGTGTTGCGTGACACAAGAATGTCCTGAAGCTGAGCAGACAGGGGAAGTGATTTTTTTGAAATGCGCTTCATTTCCGCCTCAACATTTTTTTCCTTTAATAAAAATTTATCATATCTTGCGCGTGAAATCAAGCCTATTTTGTAACCTGTCGGTGTAAGGCGCACATCCGCGTTATCCTGACGCAGTACCAGCCGGTATTCACTGCGGCTTGTCATCATACGGTAAGGATCTGTACAGCCCTTTGTAACAAGGTCGTCAATGAGCGTTCCGATATAAGAACCTCCTCTGTCAAGAACAAGCGGCTCTTTACCTTTGACAGCCAGCGCGGCATTGATTCCCGCGACAAGCCCCTGCGCCGCCGCCTCCTCATAACCGCTTGAGCCATTGAACTGACCCGCGCCGTAAAGCCCCTTAAAATCGTTGAATTCAAGCGTCGCTTTAAGTGCCGTCGGGTCAACACAGTCATATTCAATAGCATATGCCGCTCTCATAACCTTTGCGTCTTCAAGTCCCGGTATCGTATGTATAAAATCGAGCTGGACATCCTCGGGCAGGGAAGAGGAAAGCCCCTGAAGGTACATCTCCTCTGTATCAAGGCCGCACGGCTCAATGAAAAGCTGGTGTCGTTCCTTGTCCGAAAAACGGACAATTTTGTCCTCAAACGAAGGACAGTAGCGCGGCCCCTTTCCCTCAATTCTGCCCGAATACATGGGACTTCTGTGAAGATTGGCAAGAATGATCTGCTTTGTTTTTTCATTTGTATATGTAATATAGCAGCTTGCCCTGTTTTGGGGAGGCGCCTGTGTTTCAAAGCTGAAGGGCACTGTCTCCCTGTCGCCCTGCTGCTCCTCAAGCTCCGCAAAATGGATTGACCTTCTGTTCACTCTCGACGGCGTACCCGTCTTAAATCTGCGAAGCGGAAGATTTATTTTTTTCAGTGCCGCCGCAAGCTCGTTTGAAGGAAACATTCCGTCAGGACCGCTCGCATACGACACATCTCCTATATAAACTCTTCCGCCCAAAAATGTTCCTGTGGCAATAATCACTGCCTTTGCCGTGAAAATCGCCTCAAGCTTTGTTTTTACCTGCCACAAGCCGTCGTCTCTTTTTACAATATCAACAATTTCCGCCTGACGGATATCAAGATTGTCCTGCATTTCAAGCGTATGCTTCATTCCCGCCGAATATGCGCGGCGGTCAATCTGTGCTCTGAGGGAATGAACAGCAGGTCCTTTCCCGAGATTGAGCATACGGGACTGAATGGAATATCTGTCTGCCGCTTTGCCCATTTCACCGCCGAGCGCATCAATTTCTCTTACCAGATGCCCCTTTGATGTACCTCCGATTGACGGATTACACGGCATATTGCCCACCCAGTCAAGATTGATTGTGAATACGGCAGTCCTGCATCCAAGGCGTGCCGAGGCAAGGCACGCTTCAATACCCGCATGCCCCGCGCCGATTACTATTACATCATATTTGTCTGAAAAATATTCCATATGATATGCTCCGTGATATTAAAAAGCCCGTGTTTTTATTTTCCAACGCAGAAGCGGCTGAAAATATGATTTACAACCTCCTCGGTTGCCTTTTTCCCTGTAAGAGACAAAAGCTCGTCAACCGCACTGTCAATCATAACATTTAATGCGTCATAGGTCACACCGAGATTCAGACCGTCAAGAGCCTGTTCAACGCAGCTTCGTGCATTCAACACGCAAAGCTTCTGCCGCTTGTTTGCAAGCATAGGCTGTGCGGAATCATACTTGTCCGTGCCCATCATTTCTCTTACGGCATGTTCAAGCTCCCCGAGCCCCTGCGTATTTTTTGCTGATAGATATACTGTTTTTTCAAAACTGCGCTCTATTTGTTCGGTATCTATTACGCTTTTCAGATCCGTTTTGTTTATAACGGCAACCGCTCTTTTGCCCCTACAGCTTTCCATCAGTCTGAAATCGTCTTCGCAAAGCTCGGCCGAGCTGTCAAAAACGGCAAGAATAAGCTCGGCTTCGTCAATTTTCCGCATGGCTCTTTCTATTCCGATTGCCTCAACGACATCCTTGCTGCTGCGAAGTCCCGCCGTGTCCGACAGATGAAGAAGCATATCGCCCAGACGAACCGTTTCCTCCACAATATCGCGCGTTGTGCCCTCAATATGAGTAACAATACTTTTTTCCCTGCCCGCAAGCATATTCATAAGAGTAGATTTGCCTGCGTTGGGTCTGCCCGCGATAACCGTGTCAACCCCCTGTGTCATCACCGCTCCGTTTTCATAATTATCAAGCAGAGCCGTGAGGGAGGAGCGGGCGGTTTCAAGCGTCTGCCTCAGTGTATCCTCGCTCAAATCGGGAATTTCCTCATCAGGGTAGTCCACCCATGCCGCCATTGAGGCGCTGCATTCGATAAGACTGTCAAGAATTTGTGAAATTTTATTGCTGAGTGCCCCTTGCAGAAGATTATAGGACGCTCTTGCCGCCTCCTGCCCCTGCGCCGAAATAAGGGCGGCCACGCCTTCCGCCTGTGCAAGGTCGATTTTACCGTTTAAAAACGCTCTTTTCGTAAATTCGCCTGCTTGGGCAGGGACAGCGCCCGCCTCAAAAACAGCCTCAAGCGTTTTTTCAACAATATAAATTCCGCCGTGAACACAAAGTTCCACAACATTTTCGCCCGTATAGCTTTTCGGCGCGCGGTAAACAAGGGCAACCGCATTATCAAAGCATTCTCCGCCGCCGGATACGGTCCCGTATTTTGCCGTATAGCCGCTCAGCTTTTCAAGCGGCGTTTTATCCATGGCCGTAAAAACTCTGCCGGCAACCGTAATTGCATCGTCGCCGCTGAGTCTGATTATTCCGATACCCGAAACGCAGTTGCCCGTAGCAACTGCCGCGATAGTAGCCGACATAAGTCTCTCCCTTACTGAAAAACGCTTTTATTTTTATTTACATAATTATGAAAGGCGGATATAAATCCGCCTTTACCTGATTTATAAGTCCTTTTTGACCTCAATCTTTCCGAACTTTGGCACATCTGCCCTGTCCACTCTTTTTTCACGGTTGGGGTCAGGTGTCTGAACGGACGATCTGCCGAACGATTTTCTTCCCGCACCGCGTGAATATGACGGGCGTCTTACTCCTCCCTCAGGCTCAATAACAACCTTTCTCTCGGTTCCGCTTCCAACGGACCGGGAGGTTACACCCTCAACTGTCTGCACTGCCGTATGAATAATTCTTCTTTCATACGGATTCATCGGCTCAAATGTATATCTTCTGCCTGATCTTGCAACAAAGCCGGCATTTTTAACCGCAAGAGATTTAAGTGTTTCCTCTCTCTTCTCACGGTAGTTACCGACATTGAGCGTAACTCGTACATATTTATTTGTTGTATTTTTAATTGCAAGTCCTGTGAGATACTGTAACGCGTCAAGTGTTTCACCGCGGCGTCCGATTATAATTCCGTAATCCTCACAGCTTACCTCCATCTCAACAACTCCGTCAACAACCTTTGCCGTTACATCGGCATCGCCGACCCTGAAGCTGTCAATCATCGTTTTGAGATATTTGCACGCATAGTCCAGATCGACATCTGCCTGCGTGATTTTTTCCTCCTGAGGCCGGTTTGCGGGTTCCTCCTTAACCGGAGGTGCTGCTCTGTGCGCCTTCTCCTCGGTTTTAGGCGAAACGCTCTTCACAGTGCTCTTTTTCGGAGCTTCCTTTTTCGGCTGATGCGGCTTTTTTTCCCTTTTACCGTCATCATAGCTTGCCTTAACACGGGCATCTGCGCCGCCGAAAAGCCCTAAAATCTTTTTTTTCGGCATAGAAACAATCTCAATCTTAACATCAGCAGTAAGCGGAGCGTTAAGACCCGCTTTAGCAGAAAGGGTTGCTTCCTCTATTGTTCTGCCGGTACCGACAAATTCCTTTATCATAAATTTCCATTGCCTTTCCGCCCACAAATATATACAGAATTTCCACCTCCGTCTGTGGGCATACGGTTATGAGATGGAAATTTAGGTATCCTGCGCAACGCAGGCTGTCTTTCTATTGCTGCGTCATTGCAATTATCCGACAATTATTTTATTTTTTTTATATTCTCTTCCCTTGAACGGCGCTCAATCGTGTTTTCAACCATAAGCCTTGCCTGTGTTTTTCTGGGCGGGAATTTCCAGAATATAAATAGCTGCTGCAAAATCGCAACGAGATTTGAGATAATCCAATAAAAGCCTACCGCGGCCGTTACTTTGAAGGAGATGTAAAAAGAGAAAAACGGCATCATTAACATCATCATCATCATTGAACCCATCTGCTGGCTTGCCGCGGGATTATTCTTTTTCTGTATAAGGGTTGAAACAAGGCTTGAACCGAGCGATGTAACAAGGCACAGGATAGGTATTATAACAATAATTCCGTCCTTCCAGTGCGGAATTGCCGTCATATCAATGCCGAAAAGGGTCATTCCCTCACGGTATGAGGCAATCTGTATATTCATCCGCTCTGTAAATAAATCGGGAAATTTCGCAGTAAGCGTATCCCTGAAAGAATCAAAATTTTCAAGAATACCAAGCTGAAGGTAATTCCCTTTATATCCGAGTTCCTTTACAACCTCTGCAATTTCATTTGCGTGGTCATTAAAACCGCTCATTCCCAAAACATAGGAGAGGGGATAATAAATAATTCCGATAATTCCCATAAGAAAAACCATCTGGAAAAGCATTGGTCCGCAGCCCATTTGCATGGGATTGTGTCCCTCCCGCGCATAGAGCTCCTGCATCTCCTGATTTAACTTGTTGCGATCCCTGGGATCGGGATATTTTTTCTGTATTTTTTGAATTTTTGGCTGAAGCCTTGTTGTCTTTGCCATTGTTTTCTGCTGCTTAATATTTATAGGAAGCAGCAAAAGCCTTGTGACGACGGTAAAAATAATGATTGCCAAAAAATATTCGTTTGAGAGCACTCCCAAAAGCAGGCTCATACATTTACCGAAAAGCCAGTACAACGGCTTCAAAAAACCCATACCGCCCGATGCTGCGGCGAGTAAGATACTATTCATTCATTGTCCTCTTCCGTTTTCTTTGGGGGAACAGGATCCCAGCCGCCCTTAAAAAAAGGATTGCACCTTAAAATACGCCCCGCCGCAAGCAGACAGCCCTTAAAAATTCCGTGAATTTCAATTGCTTCAACCGCATACTGAGAACAGGTGGGTGTATAGCGGCAGCTTCCGTGAGAAAATCTCGGACTGATTGTAAGCTGATAGGTTCTGATTAAAAAAATCAGCGCTTTTTTAATATACTTTCTCAATCGAGTACTCCCATTTCCGTAAGCTGAGCCTCCATCTGGTCTCTGACTACCTGCATCTTTACGCAGGCGGTTCTGCTCCTTGCGACAAAAACAATATCCCAGTCACCGCTGAGTCTCGGCTCAAGCTCAAAAAACGCAGCCCTGATAACTCTTTTGGCGCGGTTGCGTCTGACTGCCCCTCCGATTTTTTTGCTGCCGGTAATGCCGATGCGCGTATTGCCGCGTCTGCTTTTAATCACATAACTGACAAGATAGGCGCCTGCACGGCTCTCGCCCCTGTAATACAGGCGGCGGAAATCCTTATTTTCTTTTAAGGCTTTGCTTTTCACCTAATCACTCCCAATCGGTAATTAGTAAGAAAGCTTCTTTCTTCCCTTTGCACGGCGGCGTGCAAGTACTTTTCTTCCGTTTCTTGTTGACATTCTTTTTCTGAAGCCGTGCTCCTTTTGGGCATGTCTCTTCTTAGGCTGGAAAGTTCTTTTCATTTTCTTCACTCCATTCAAAAGACTAAACTTGTCTTAATCTTTATATTCTCTGCACGGCATAGTGCAGGCATTTGCGTATAGGAATACAACTCCGCAATATCGGGAAATATTATATATTAAAGGGACAAGACTTGTCAACAAAAAAATCAATAATCTTGTATTTATTCATTATATGTATTATAATAATACCATATATTGTGCCACATTATTTTGTGACAACAATGCCATTCTTTTTAAGGAGCTAACTATGCTGGGAATAATCGGTGCGATGGAAGTCGAGATAGACGAAATCAAAAAGAAAATCAAAAACAAAACAACCTCATCCATAGCAGGCGTCGATTTCGTGTGCGGATTTATGGAAAATGTTATGGTCTGCGCGGCAAAATGCTCGCCGGGCAAGGTGAACGCCGCCTTGTGCGCACAGGCTATGATAGACAATTTTGACATTGATAAAATCATAAACATCGGCGTGGGCTGCTCGCTGAACAGCTATGTTGCGGTAAAAAATGTTGTAATCGCCACAGATGTGTGCGAGTATGATATTGACATCACGGCACTCGGGGAGCCGAGAGGGTACATAAACGGACTTAATACAATCAAGGTCAAGGCTGACGAACAGCTTTCCGAGCAGCTTGCAAGAACCGCAATACAATCAGGTGAAAAAATCCATCGCGGCACTGTTGCAAGCGGTGATACCTTTATTGCCGACGCGGCACTCAAACAAATGCTCTCCGACGAGTTCGGCGCAATCTGCGGTGAAATGGAGGGCGGCGCAATAGGGCATACCTGCGCGGCAAACGGCATTCCGTTTGCGGTGCTCCGTTCAATAAGCGACGGAGGCGACGAAAAATCGTCCATAGATTATCCCACATTCAAAAAAATTGCCGCAGAAACCTCTACGGCAATCCTAATCGAATATATAAAATCAGAGCAAAAGCAGTTTTCCTTATTCTAAAAGCGTATTGATAATATGTTCCTCGGCGCTTTCAATAATGGTGTGTAAAGCAGTCCTTTCACTTAAATCAGTACCTGTTCTTGATTTATCCTCAATAAAAACAAAGCGTGCGTCCTCAACGGCAAGCGCAGCCGAGGCAAGCTCTCTTCCAAGGGAATAGTCAATCTTGAACATTTCTTTGGGAAGAATTCCCGCCTTTGCCATTGTTATTGCCCCGCGGTAGAGGCAAAGCGTGTAATAATCATATATATATTTTACGGCACTGTCGTTGCTTGTACTTGAAATCATCTTAAGCAAAAGCTCTGTCGCTTTACCGAGGGTTACTATCGAATTTTCACTGTCCGCGCTTGCAATACAGGAGAGATTTACACCGTTTCTGTTTTCGCTCACGCCGAGCAGGTAATCCGTGGTAACACCATAATATTCTCCGCATTTAATAACAAAATCAAGTCCGCATTCTCTTATACCCTTTTCATAATGGCTCAAAAGGGCCTGTGATATACCCAGATCCGCCGCCGCTTTTTTCTGGCTTATTCCTCTCTCCTTGCGCAGCTGCGACAGCTTTTTAGAAAATTTTGACGATTTTACCTGCTTTGTTATTTCCTTTTCATCTTTCATCCTTACACGACCTTAAAAATATTACAAATTGTATTATACCACCATATTACTATTTGTAAAGTTGCAATCTGAATTTGTTAATTAATTGTAATATTTTGCGCTTAAAAGGAGTTTTTTATATGAAAACCTATACAATTTATCTTTTTCGCCACGGGATAACCCAAGGCAACTTAAACGCACAGTATATTGGTCATACAGACCTTCCACTCACTACAGATAGTATATCACAACTGAAAGCCATCAGCGAAAGGGAGGGTTATCCGCAGGTTAACGCCGTTTTTTCGTCCCCGCTTAAAAGATGTGCCGACTCGGCAAAAATTATGTTTGATAACAAAAATGTAATCATTATTGATGATTTTATTGAATATAATTTCGGCGAATTTGAGGGAATGCGCTTTGATGATTTAAAGGACAATGATGATTTCAAAAACTGGATGAACGGTGATATTCATGCAAAGCCTCCCTTCGGCGAGAGTAATGCCGAATTTGCCCAACGGATATGCTCTGCTTTTGAAAAGGTAATAAACGGCTGTCTTAAAACGGGTACGGATAAAATCGCCATCGTTGGTCATGCCGGAGCGATTATGACGATACTTGCGTGCTACGGTATACCTGAAGCGCCTATGGCGCACTGGCAGATGGATCCCGGCTACGGCTATGTGCTGAAACTGACGCCGTCTCTTTGGATGAGGGCAAATAAAATAGAGGTTGTCGATACTGCTCCGACTCCCCTTGAAAAGATAAGAAAGAAATAATTTGTATAGGCCGTGCCTTTTAATCCTTCAGCATGGTCAGCTCTTTTTAGAACAATCCGAGCACCCCTGAAACAGTTGTTTCAGGGGTGCTCGTCCATTCAAGCTCAATAATCTATCTGGAGATATTGTGCTCTGTTTTCATTGAGATTAATATTTGATTTTCCGTAAATCTCATTCTGAAGCTCGCAGGCGTCCTTGGGGAAATCAACCTTCCATATCCAATTTTTCGGAGCTACGGCAAATTTGCTTCCGCCGGACGCGTTTTCGGTATTCGGAACAGTATTTGTCACCGTTTTAAAATTAAGCCAGCCGTCTTTCATCGCCGTGTTTGCGATAGAAACAATTTCTTTTTTGGAATATCCTGTAACAACATAGCCGATCATACTGTTTACGGTCTTGACGGTATCTATCTTTCCCGCACCCTTCATCTTTTTAAAGAGTTCAAGAAGCACTGCCTTCTGCCTGTCGGCACGGGCGTTATCGGAGTCGATATATCTTATACGGCAATATGCAAGAGCCTGCTTTCCGTTTAGCTTGACACGCTGATATTCGCCGTTTTCGCCCGGCACCGCATCCGGGAGTGTTGCCTTTGCATATCTTTTGGGATGATTGTTGACCTCTCTTACCTCAGCCGGCGTAATGGGAATTTCTATTCCGCCCTGTGTGTCTATGATTTTAGGAAAGCTTGCGAAATTTACAATAACATAATTGTCAATGGAAATCTTAAAATATCTCTCAACCGTGTTGATATATGTTTTTATGCCTCCGTTTGCGGCGGATTCATTGATTTTTCCGTACATTCCGTTGCCGTCAACCTCGTAATAAACATACATATCGCGAAGCACCGAGGTCATGGTGAGCTGCTTCGTGTCAATATTAACGCTTACAATAATTGCCGAATCGGCTCTTGACGCATTGGATATTTTTTCCTCCCTTGTATCCTGGCCAATCAGAAGTACATTGAGGATGTGGGTAGAGCTTACAGGGTCGCCGTTGAGATACCACTGCTTGAGATATTCCTTATATCCCGTTATTTCGTCTGCCGAAACCTCATTAATAGCGGGAAAATCCTCCTGCAAAAAGTCCATGCCGTTGTAATAGGTAACCTTTTCGTAATCCTCGCCGTCCTGCGTAACCTTGTTGAGCGCATCGTTGGCATAGAGAATACCGAAAACGACTGCCGCGATAATAAGAAAAACGAGAATGACGATTGCCGTAATGGTTACTTTACCTTTTTTTGTTTTAAAAAAGTTTTCTTTTACCGGCTCTTCCTCATACGCATACTTCTCTTCAAACAAATCCTCTCTGTCCGCAAGAGAAAGGAGGTCTACCATTCCGTCGTCCTCTTCCCGGCTTTGTGAATTGCTTTCGCCGCCGGATGCCTTTTCTTCATTAGGAGACACTTCTTTCCGGGTAGACTCTTCCTCCTCAATCAAGATGCCGTTTTCCTGTCTTGCAGTATTGCCGGCATCACTTTCGCCGTCCTCTTCCCGGCTTTCCTGCGCAGCCGACGGTTCATCAATCGGAATTTGTATAACAACTTCTTCATCTGAAGTCTCTTTTTTGTCTGTACCCAGATTGAAAATCTCTTTTTTAGACGCATGTTCCGCGTGGGTGTCTGAAGATTCGGGCGCGTTTTGCTTTTCCTCTCTTCTTTTTTTTACCTCAGAGAGTATATCGTCTATATTATAAGACTCCTTCTCCATTGGATTCACTCCTCTTTACCATAGCTTTTGACATTATATATCAAATATAAAGTAAATTCCATAAATAAAATGTAAAAAATATATTTTTTAGGAATCAACAGTCAAAATAAGCTGTTTTCTGTCATCGGGCCGTTCTCCGCTTCTGTATCAGATTCTTCCTCCGAAGCGTCTTCCTCTTCCTCAATTCTGTCCACAACAGAGAGTGTTGCGAGCCGCTCTCCCTCGCTGACTTTCATAACCTTAACACCTTTTGAAGGTCTGAGGAAAGTGGAAATCTGGTCGGCGGGCGTACGGATAATAATTCCGTCCGAGGAAATCATAATGACATCATTATGATCACATACAGGCGCAATCATTGCAACCTTTCCGTACTGTGAAGTTCTGTAGTTTATCAGTCCCTTTCCTGCCCTCGACTGAATTCTGTAATCGGAAAACAGGCTCTTTCTTCCGTATCCGGTTTCCGAGACGGTAAGCAGAGAATATCCCTCTCTCTCAACGGCAAAGCCGACAACATAGTCGCCCTCGCCAAGCGTTATCGCCTTGACGCCTCTTGCCGTTCTGCCGATCAGGCGTGCGTCGGATTCCCTGAAGCAGATGCTCATACCCTCGTGCGTCGCAACGATAAGGTTTCTCTGACCGTCGGTAATGTCAACCCAGGAAAGCTCGTCGTCCTCATCAAGATTGATTGCGATAATTCCCGTTTTTCGTATATGGTCGTATTCGCTCAGCGCGGTTCTCTTGATAATGCCGTTTCTTGTTACCATACAGAGATAGGTCCTGTCCTCCTCGTGCGGAACCTTTACCATGGCGCTTATCTGCTCGCCGTTTTCAAGCGGAAGAATGTTTACAACATTCATTCCTCTGCTTGTCCTTGAGGATTCGGGAATTTCATATCCCTTGAGTCTGAACACCTTTCCCATATTGGTAAAAAGAAGTATTCTGTCGTGCGTCGAGCAGGCAAACATGGTTTTTGCCATATCCTCCTCGCGGCGCGACATACCCGATATTCCGCGGCCTCCGCGGTTCTGCGCCTTATAGGTATCCACTGTCTGGCGCTTCATATATCCCTTTTCGGTAAGCGTGAGTATACATTCCTCAACAGGAATGAGATCCTCGTCGTCAACATCTCCGCTGTAGGCGCATATCTGCGTTCTGCGCGCGTCGCCGAATTTGTCGCCGATTGCTCTTGCCTCTGTCTTTATTATGTCATAAATTCTCTGCTCATGTGAGAGAATATCGAGAAAATCATTTATTTTTTCATGAAGCTCATTGAGTTCATTGAGTATTTTTTCTATTTCAAGTCCGGCAAGCTGGCCGATACGGTAAGCAACAATGGCGCTTGCCTGAGGATCGTCAAATCCGTATTTATCCATAATGAGTTGCTTTGCGTCCGCCTGGGAGCCTTTACAGGAACGGATTGAGGCGATAATCTCGTCAACCATATCAATTGCTTTCGCAAGTCCCTCTAAAATATGAGCCCTTTCCTGCGCTTTTTTGAGGTCAAAGCTCGTTCTTCTTGTAACAATATCTTTCTGGAAAGCAATATATTTTTCAAGAATTTCCTTTAGCGTCAGTACTTTCGGTACACCGTCATCAAGCACAAGCATTATCGCGCCGAAAGTCACCTGCATATCGGTCATTTTATAAAGGTTGTTGAGCACAACCTGCGCGTTTGCGTCTCTCTTGACAATGATTTCGATATGCATACCCCTGCGGTCGGAGTAATCCTGAACATCGGCTATGCCCTCAAGACGCTTTTCTTTTACAAGCTCCGCAATTCTTGATATGAGCCTTGCCTTATTCACCCCGTAAGGGATTTCCGTAACGACGATTTTAAATCTGTCGCCCTTTGTTTCAATAATTTCAGCCTTTGCTCTTACATAGATTTTTCCTCTGCCGGTCTCATATGCTTCGCGTATTCCTTTTGTTCCCATTATAATTCCGGCAGTCGGGAAATCAGGACCTTTTATGTACTGCATAAGCTCATCAAGCTGCGCGTCGGGATGATCAATAAGGCAGCACATTCCCTCAATAACCTCTCTCATATTATGCGGAGGTATGTTTGTCGCCATACCTACGGCGATACCCGATGAGCCGTTAACAAGAAGGTTGGGAAAGCGTGCGGGGAGAACTTGCGGTTCTTTCGTCGTATCGTCAAAATTCGGCGACCAGTCAACCGTTTCCTTTTTTATGTCCTCAAGCATTTTCAGAGAGATTTTGCTCATTCTGCTTTCCGTGTAACGGTACGCGGCAGGCGGATCTCCGTCTATCGATCCGAAATTGCCGTGGCCGTCAACAAGCGGATGTCTCATGGAAAATGCCTGCGCAAGCCTTACCATTGCGTCATATACAGACGCGTCTCCGTGCGGATGGTAATGACCGAGCACATCGCCGACTGTTGTGGCGCATTTTCTGTACGGCCGGTCGGGATAAAGACTGTTTTCATACATGGCATACAATATTCTTCTGTGTACGGGTTTGAGTCCGTCTCTGACATCGGGAAGAGCACGGCTTACAATAACGGTCATGGAATAATCCAGAAAGTCTTTTCTGATTTCCGTACTGATTTCTACATCTACGATTTTTTGATTATCATAGCGTATTTCTTCGTTCATTCGTATATCTCCTTGCTGTAAAGTCTGTTTTCGGCCTGCTGTTTAAACGGCTTTCTTCATATATCAAGATTTTCAACAAACTTTGCGTTTTTCTCAATAAACTCTCTTCTCGGTCCGACATTGTCGCCCATAAGAATGGAGAAATTTTCAGACGCTCTCTGCGCATCCTCAACAGTTACTCTGAGCATTGTTCTGAATTCGGGATCCATTGTTGTTTCCCAGAGCTGTGACGGATCCATTTCACCAAGACCTTTATATCTCTGAACATCACAGTCGCCGCCGAATTCTTCAATTTTCGCATCTCTCTCCTCATCCGAAAAGGCATACGCGCTCTTTTTGCCCTTGCTTACTTTAAAAAGCGGAGGCTGCGCAAGATAGACATATCCGTTTTCGATTATCTGGGGCATATAGCGGAAAAAGAAAGTCAGCAAAAGTGTTCTGATATGCGCACCATCGACATCGGCATCCGCCATAATTATGATTTTGTGGTATCTGAGTTTTGATATGTCAAAGTCATCACCGATTCCCGTTCCAAGCGCCATTACAACGGGAACGAGCTTTTCGTTTGAATAAACCTTATCCACTCTTGCCTTTTCAACATTGAGCATTTTTCCCCAGAGAGGGAGAATGGCCATATGCTCCCTGTCTCTGCCCTCTTTGGCGGAGCCTCCTGCGGAATCACCCTCAACGATATAGATTTCGCATTTTGACGGATCATTGCTTGTACAGTCCGCGAGTTTTCCCGGAAGCGAATTACTTTCAAGCGGCGATTTTCTTCTTGCGTTTTCTCTCGCCTTTCTTGCTGCCTCTCTTGCTCTTGACGCGTCGAGCGATTTGTTTATAAGTACCTTTGCCACAGACGGATTTTCTTCAAAATATGTCATCAGCTTTTCATACAACATGGAGGATACAAGACCTGTTATGTCCGTATTTCCGAGCTTGCTCTTTGTCTGCCCCTCAAACTGAGCTTCCGTAAGCTTGACGGAAACAACTGCCGTTATGCCCTCACGAACATCCTCGCCTGTAAACTTTTTATCGCTGTCCTTGAGAATATTGAATTTTTTGCCGTAGTCATTAAATACTCTTGTAAGCGCCGTTTTAAATCCCGTTTCGTGCGTACCGCCGTCAATGGTGTTGATATTGTTCGCAAAAGAAAGCAGTGTTTCATTATATGAATCGGTATAGCACAGAGCAACCTCCGCGCTCCTGTCACCCTTTGTGGTGGAAAGGTGTATAACCTCTTCCTGAATGGGATTGAGTCCTCTGCTCTCATTTATATATTCCACGAATGAGCGTATACCGCCCTCGTAACAGAATTCCTCGCTGATTTCAGCATCATTTCTCTTATCCGTAAGTGTGATTGAAAGACCCGCGTTGAGAAATGCCTGTTCTCTTAATCTTCTGGCGAGTATGTCATACTCATATACAGTTGTCTCCTGAAATATATCCGCGTCTGCCTTAAAGCGTATAAGCGTTCCGTGTCCCTCGGCGTCGCCTGTGATATGCAGGTCATTAACGGCATTGCCTCTTTCAAACCTCTGTGCATAGATATGACCGTTCTGCGTTACCTCAACCTCAAGCCATTCGGACAGAGCGTTAACTACGGATGAGCCTACACCATGCAGACCGCCCGAAACCTTGTAACCCGAACCGCCGAATTTTCCTCCCGCATGGAGTACGGTGAGAACGACCGTAACTGCGGGAAGTCCTGTTTTTTCGTTTATTCCGACGGGTATGCCTCGTCCGTTATCCTTTACCTGAATAATATTTCCGGGCAAAATCTCACATTCAATATGCGTACATACACCGGCAAGAGCCTCGTCTATGGAATTGTCAACAATCTCATAAACAAGGTGATGAAGCCCCCTCGGTCCCGTTGAGCCGATATACATTCCCGGTCTTTTTCTTACAGCCTCAAGCCCTTCAAGCACTTGAATGTCCTTTGCGGAATATTCTTCGGTGACAACGGTGTCCATATCCTCTTCCTCTAAATTTGTTTTGATTTCTTCACTCATATACAAATCTCCTTTTACCTTATATGTCCTATCATAACGGTAAGGCAAACAGGTTTATTGAATTCTTTTAAGCAATGTCGCCGTGTTCAGCGGACAGATATAGATTTTATCCCTGCACACTACAAAACTTTTAGGAAGCTCATAGTTTACATAAACAACTTTTTTCTTTTTTTCGGCATTTGAAAGATACGCTCTCGTGACCTTACTGACCGTTGAGGTATCCATATCAAAAATACCGATAATTTCACCGCTTTTTACCGCGGTATTGCCCCCTATATAAAGATACATTTACGCACACAGCCTTTCCGGCTGCAACAGCTCCTTAAAAAGCATTAACATCTCATCGCAGCCTGATGCAGTGTTAACGGCGTTCACATCTGTCTTTGCAAGATGTTTTGAGGACAAAGTCATAATATTGTGAAAATCACATCAACAGTCCTCCGTTTTGAATGTGAAAGGTTTTTCCTTTTTTTAACCTCAGTATTGTGTCGGCGTCACAGCAGGTTATAAAAACCTGCCGGTCTTTTATATGATTTAAAATATAATCCTGTCTGATTCCGTCAAGTTCGCTCATAACATCATCAAGCAGCGCAAGGGGTTCATCCCCTGTCATCTTTTTAAGAAGGGCCGCCTCTGCAAGTTTAAGGGCAAGAACGCAGGAACGCTGTTGCCCCTGGGACGCAAAGCTCCTCGCGCTTTTTGAGTTGATAAGAATTTCTATATCATCTCTGTGCGGACCGGCTGATGTCGTCTTGTTCATACTGTCCATATGCCTGTTTTTTTCAAGAATTCGCATCAGTTCATTTTCTGTCTGCGCGGTACTTAAACCCCGGCAGTCAAAATTTCCTCTTATGGCAATATCAAATTTTTCATTTCCGTGTGAAATTCCGTCAAAAATTTCCTGTGCAAACGGCAGAAGCGCCTCAATATATTTTTGTCTCTGATATATGATTTTTGCGCCGCTTGCCGCAAGACTTGTATCCCACACCTCAAGCATATCGGCAACGGAGGGATTGAAACTTATATCTCTGAGCAGTGCATTTCTCTGCACAAGGCATTTTTTATATTCCTTTAAAACATTTCTGTATCCCGATTTCAGTTGGCAGAGCGCCGAGTCAATAAACTTTCTCCTTTGCGACGGACCGTCTTTAATCATTGAGAGATGAACCGGTGAGAAAATAACGGCTTTCAGCTCATCGCCGAGAACGGAGGCGGATTTCTTTTTTATTCCGTTGAGCAACGCTGTCCGCCCGGAATCTATTATCAGTTGCGCATTCTGGCATCTGTTTTTATTTTCAAATGCAATATCGAGCTTTGCCTGTTCAAAGCCGAACTGTACAAGCTCGCTGTCCTTTACACCTCTGAAGCTTTTGCTGCCTGTAAAAAGATATACAGCCTCAATCAAATTTGTTTTCCCCTGCGCATTTTCGCCGTAAATGATATTCATATTTTCAAAATTCAGGCTGAGATTTTCGATATTTCTGAAATGTTCTAAATGTATTGAATTAATTTTCATTTTTTATATGATAATCCACACCGAAGACGGAAACGGTATCCTTGTTTCTTATTTTTTTACCTCTTGCGGTGCAGATTTCACCGTTTACTTTTATCTTTGCGTCTTGAATCAATGCTTTTGCATGACCGCCGGTCTGCGCAATACCTTTAAATTTCAAAAAAGCGTCAAGACGAATAAATTCTGTTTTAATTGTGACTGTCTCACTTTTTCTTTTTGCCGGTATTACTTTAATTTTCATTTTTCAGCCTCATGGGAAGAACTAAAAACAGAAAATTATCACCGTTTACAGGCAGAACTTTTGTCGGACTTACCGCTCCGTTGAGCTCAATTTTTACCTGATCCGTATCCGCTGCGCGCAAAGCGTCAAGAACAAACTTGGAATTAAAGCCAATCTCAACTCTGTCCCCGCTTACATTTGCGTGGGTATAATCCACAACTCTTCCCAGCGCCGAAACGGTGGAAACTCGCATCTCATCATTATCAAACAGACATCTGATCGGATTTTTCTTGTCATTTTCAATAACAGGCAGTGTTCTTTCTATACATTCCACGGCATCCTGTGTATTAATAAGCACAATTGTTGACGAGGTTTTCGGAACAGCGGCATTGTAATCCAAAAAATCACCGTCAAGCAAACGGCTTATAATGCTGTAATTGTCAATATCAAAAACAATATGCCTTTTTCCTACGCTTATGGAAATATCATTTTCATTATCCGAGCCTATAAATTTAACAAGCTCTCTCACTGTCTTTTTAGGAACAATAAAGCTGATATCCTCTCCGTCATATTTAACAGTCTCCGTTCTTATTGCAAGTCTGTAACCGTCAACACCTATAAGCCTGAGCTGATTTTGTGTTATTTCAAATTTAAGACCTGTATGAACAGGCTTTGCCGATTCATTATCAGCAACTGCAAACAGCGTCTGTGCAACCATTTCCTGTAAAATCTTTTTGTTTAAAAAAAGAGGATATCCTCCCGAAACGGAGGGAAGCTCGGGATAATCGTCCGCGTCAATTCCGGTAATGTTGTACTGTGAAGCACCGCTTATAATGGAAACAGATGTGTTGCTTATATCAAAAGTAACATTCCCGTCGGGAAGTTTTCTTATGATATCGCTTATAACCTTTGCATTGATTACAATAGCACCCGGCTCTGTCACCTTTGCTTGAAGCGTCGTATTGATTCCCATTTCAAAATCATAACCGGTAAGGCTCAGTGTATCTGAACCGCACTCAATGAGAATACCCTCTATTGTGGGAATCGTAACCTTTGTGCTGACTGCTCTCATTACATTTGAGCAGGCGTCGCTCAGTTCTTTTGTATTACATGTAAATTTCATAAACCGAATCCTCCGTCTTTCTATATAATCAGCTTTTTAGTATTAGTATTATAGACTGCGGAAATTGCTGAAAAATCATAAAACCAAACTAAATAAGCCAAAAAATGATAAAACTTTTACATGGTCTGATTGTGTAAAAAATGTGTATATTGATGAAAAAAAATTTTTTTAACAACGGATGTTAAAAATTTTCTGCGGAAAAAGAAAAAAGTGTGGAAAATTACTGGTTATTTTTTACATTACTTATAATGTCATTTACCTGTCTTGAAAGCTTTGTGTTTTTTTCAATTTCCTCTTCTATCTGATTTATGTTGTACATAACGGTGGAGTGATGTTTTCCAAATTCCTCTCCTATATCCTCATAGCTCATATTTGTGACCTTTCTCACAATATAAAAGGTTATTTTTCTCGCGTGGGATATATTTGCCTTTTGGAGCTTACTGTAAATATCCTCAACAGATATACCGGTTGTACGGCTTACTTCCTCTACAATCCTCTGAATGGTGACGGGAAGAGGCTGTGTATCCTCCATAACAACCTTTACAACACTCTGCGCGAGCGCTATTGTCGGGGTGTGGTCATTTATATCGCACAGCGCGTAGAGTTTTTTTGTAACGCCTTCAAGCTGTCTGATATTTGATTTGATTTTTTCGGCAATATAGCCTACAACCTGATCGGATATTTCAAAATTAAGGAGAAGAGCTTTTCTTTTTATAATTTCACATCTTGTTTCATATTCGGGAGTCTGAATATCCGCAAGAAGTCCGTCCTCAAATCTTGATTTAAGCCTGTCGGTAAGAGATTGAATTTCTTTCGGCGGTCTGTCTGATGTAAGAACAACCTGCATACCGTTGTCAACAAGAGAATCAAAAGTGTGAAAAAATTCTTCCTCCGTTGATGTTTTGCCGGCTATAAACTGAATATCATCTATTAAAAATACATCTATATTTGTTCTGTATTTTTTATGAAAATCATCAATGGTTTTATTTTGAAGCGCCTGATAGAATTCATTGGCAAATTCCTCCGCCTTTATATATTTGATATTCATATCGGGACAGTTCTTTTTTATCTCGTGGCATATTGCGTTAAGAAGGTGCGTTTTGCCCAGACCGGAATTGCCGTAAATAAAAAGGGGATTGTAATTTTTAAATGTTGTGCCGTATGATTTTTTTTCTCCGGGGTCTGTCGCAACAGCCCTTGCGGCGGCATAGGCAAATCTGTTGCTCGGACCGACAATAAAGTTTTCAAAAGTGAACTGTTCGTTTTTGTAATCCTCAAGATGCTTGTCCTGCGTCACCGTACTTGAATGTGAAGAATTCGGTTCTTCTTTGCAGATATAATTGATTTCAACCTTAAAACCCATGACGCTTTCAAACGCTTCTTCAATCAGATGACTGTACTGCGGCATAACAACATCCCTGTACATCTTACCCGGAAAACAAAGCGTAACGCGCGGAACCTCAAAACTAACAAAGTCGATTGTATTTATCCACAGATTATAGGCCGTTTCATTTACTCTCTGCCTGCAATAATTTAAAACCTGAAGCCATATATCCCTGAAAGATTCCATTCTATTCCTCCATACACGAATTGTTATATCACCGTAAAAGTATGTAATAATCCATTTTTTGTATATTATATCAGTATTTTATTATTTAATCAATAGTAAATATATATTTTTAAGTAATATAATTGATATAATATATATATATATTGTAGCTATTAATATTAACACAATATTAAATATTCATTGGCACTTGTAAAAAAAAAAGTTATAAGGTATAATATTTTAAAGGAGAGTGCGGTATGAGAATTTTCAAAAACAGAGGAGATATTTTTTTCTCAAAGACCGACAGGGAAAAATCAGCAGAGCAGAAATTTCTTCTGGGCGCACTTGCTTTTATTATTTTATTTACGGCAGTTTTTGTGCTGGCGCTGGGAATAAAATACAATTTTAACATAAAAGAGTTTTTTGCGCCTGATGAGCCTGTGACGCAGTTAACAGAGCAGGAAGAATATATGCCCGCGCAGGTGCAGGGCAAGGATAATTTTGCGGTATTTGTGAAAGATGAAAAAAAACTTCTTTTTGCTGTTCTTGTTCAGGTGGATATGGATAATATATCCTACAAAGTGTCCGCCCTTAAAGCGGATACCTTGTGCAATAAAAAAAATCTTAACGAAATGATTACGGCATCAACACCCGAAAATGCAAAAACGGGCATTGAAAAACTGCTTAATGTAAAATTTGATTATTATCTTTCAATGGAATACAGCAATTTTTGTGAATTTTATGATATGCTCGGTGCGACAAACTATCCCGTTATTTCCGATATTAAGTTTAAGGATAACGATTCCGTGTCGCCTTACAGTCTCAAACTTAAAGCAGGAGAACAAAAAATAAGCGGCAAGGAGGCCGTTGCGCTTATAAGGTATTATCTTGATGAAAAAAAGAATACCTCCGCTGCCAACGATTTTATTTTAAGCGGGCTTTTGCAACAGATAAACAAGGATAATGTTGAAAACGCAGAGGAGCTCTTTCAGTATTTTGTGATGAATGCACAGACCAATATTACAGTGAGAGACTTTTCTCTTGCACAGGGAAATCTCTCTGTTTTATCAGATGAGAGAACGGCTGCAAGCGTATACAGCGCCGACGCGCAGTATGATAACACATCCCTGAAAAAGGAAAGCATGCAGAGCATAAAAAGCTATTTTTCAAAATAACATACAGTAAGGTCATCAAAAAAATATGGATAAGGAAAAAATTGTTAAGGCGGTAAGAGAAATTCTTATTGCGGTCGGCGAAAATCCGGACAGAGAAGGACTGAGAGAAACCCCATTACGAGTTGCCAATATGTATGAGGAAATTTTTGCGGGTCTCAGCGAGGATCCGAAAAAGCATCTCAAATTTTTTGATGAAGCGTCAAATGACGAAATGGTCATTGTGCGGGATATTCCGTTTTCGTCAATGTGCGAGCATCATCTTCTGCCTTTTGCCGGTAAGGCGCATATAGCCTATATTCCGAGTGACAACAAAATAATCGGACTTTCAAAGCTGGCAAGAATCGTTGATAATTTCGCAAAAAAACCGCAGGTGCAGGAAAGACTCACACATGATATAGCCGATTTTCTTAATGACAATCTGAAACCAAAAGGCGTTGCCGTTATCATGGAAGCGGAGCATATGTGTATGAGCATGAGAGGCGCCAAAGCAGCAGGTTCAAAAACGCAGACCTCGGCGCTCAGAGGCAGTATGAAAAAGGATCCGAGAAGCAGAGCCGAAGTTCTTGCCTTGCTGAACAAATAGGATAACGGTATGATATGGAACTGCAGGAATAAAAAACTGGAATACGGCGGAAAAATTCTGATTATGGGCATTGTTAATGTAACGCCGGATTCGTTTTCTGACGGGGGAGAAACTTTTTCTCCGTCAGATGCCGTCGAACATGCGCTGAGGCTTGAGCGCGACGGCGCGGATATTATTGATATAGGGGCGCAGTCCACAAGACCGGGTCATATACCGATAAGGGATGAGCAGGAGTGGAAAAGGCTGGAGCCTGTTCTGAAAAAACTGGAAGGCAGGCTGTCTGTTGCACTTTCTGTTGACACATACAATCCTCTTGTTGCCCACAGAGCGCTTGAGAGAGGCGCAGACATCATTAATGATGTAAGCGGTGTACTTTCTCATAAAATGGCTGAAATTGTCAAAACAACGGGCTGTGGCTGGATTATAACGCACAACGGCGCTGGTTCAACAGACGATGTAAGGGCTTTTTTTGAAAAATCCGCTGCTGCGTGTAAAAAATACGGGATCGACAAAACACAGTTGTGTTTTGATATGGGTATAGGCTTCGGCAAAAATTATGAACAGAATATGGAACTTATTGCCAATGTTTCATCCTATAAACCCGACGGATTTCCGTTGCTTCTGGGTGTATCACGAAAAAGAGTGATAGGCCAAGGCAGCGGTCAGGATAACCCAAAGGAAAGGATTTACGGCAATATAGCGGCAGATACTGCTGCTGTTTTGGGCGGCGCGGATATTATCCGCGTGCACGATATAAAAAATGAAAAACAGGGTATTTTAATGGCCCAGAGAATGAAAGGATTTGTGAGATTATGATTTGTTCAACCACACCAACATTGGAAAACGGAATCATTACCGAGTACAAGGGCATTGTTACCGGCGAGGTCGTTTCGGGCGTGAATTTTGTCAAGGATTTCGGCGCATCCATACGCAATATTGTGGGCGGCCGCTCGAGCGGATATGAGGAAGAGCTTATCAGGGCAAGGGAAGACGCTCTTGCAGAGATGCAGGCACGCGCCTCAAAAATCGGCGCAAACGCGGTTGTTGGCGTTGATATTGACTATGAAGTGCTCGGTCAGGGGAATATGCTCATGGTTTCCGCGACGGGAACAGCAGTTGTTGTAAGGGATAAATAATTATCATAAAAAACTGCCCCGACGAATCAGGGCGGTTTTTTGAATTATAAGGTAAAAAATGGATAAAATTTTAATCAGAGATTTGAAATTATTTGCGTTTCACGGTGTTAATCCGGAGGAAAAGCAAAACGGGCAGAACTTTGTTTTTGACTTAGATTTATATGTAAATATCACAAAAGCATGTTACTCCGACGACTTAAATGATACTGTCAGTTATGCAAAAGTAATAAAAACCGTCAAAAAAGCTTTTACCGAAAACAGGTATGATTTGCTTGAAAAAGCGGCTCAGGTTACGGCAGACGCGATTTTGGAAGAATATCCTGATGTATTTCAGGCTGACATTACTTTAAAAAAACCCGAAGCTCCGATTAAGGCGGATTTCGGATATGTCGGTGTTTTTATTTCAAGAAAAAGGTAAAAATATAATGCAGTTTGTTATAAGTATAGGAACGAATCTGGGTGACCGTCTTGAAAATCTGAAGAAAAGTATTGACGCATTGAACTACATACCCTATACCGATGTTACAAAAGTCTCCTGCGTCTATGAAACGGAGCCCGTCGGATATCGCAGGCAGAGCAATTTTTATAACATATGTATATTGGTTAAATCAGTACTTGAGCCAAACGAGATGCTCGGCGCGTGTTTGGGCATTGAGGGCGCAATGGGAAGAAAGAGAACGCTCAGATACGGGCCGAGAATTATTGATCTCGATATAATATTTGCGGAGGATTTTAAAATATCGTCTAAAAATCTTGTGCTCCCTCATCCGAGGTTCAGGGAACGGCGTTTTGTGCTTGAGCCGTTGCTTGATCTTTTTGAGGATGGTATGGCTTACGGCACCGATATTAAAAAACTACTCGATAGTGTGGATCATCAGGGTATTAAAAAAACAGAATTCAAAATTGAATTATAATTCGTTTGTTAAAAAAAATAAAAACTTCCCCTTATGGCATATTGTGCCCTATGGGGAAGTTTTTTGCTACATCATGGATGCAACCATATCGACAAAGCCGGCAACCTTATCCGCTGTTTTTTTCATAGATTTTTTTGCGATGTCCGAGGTGCTGCACTTTGTGCTGGACGCAATTGCGGCGGCAGAGCATACTGCAAACGCGGCGCCCATTGTTTTTAAAATGTTTTGTTTTGTTTTACTTTTCATAACAAATTCTCCTCCCGCACTGACCGTGCAATATTATTATTGTCCGAAAGGAAAAGAATAAAATGATGAAAATTTGTTATTAAAAAATATTATTTCCAAAAAAATTGAAAAAATAATTTAAAATTTTAAGCGTTCAAAAATCAGCTTTTATGTATAAAATTAATCGTTTGCGTGACCTGCTGCGCCGAAAACGGTATCAATCTTATGCGCAACAACCTCTTCAATAAGTTCTCTTGCGGGTGTGAGATATTGACGCGGATCGAAATGAGTCGGATTTTCGGTAAGGTGCTTTCTCAAAGCGGCTGTCATCGCAATTCTGATATCGGAGTCAACATTGATTTTGCATACCGCCATTGAAGCTGCCTTACGCAGCATCTCCTCGGGAATGCCGATTGCGTCAGGCATCTGACCGCCGAACTCGTTAATCATTTTGATGTGCTCCTGATTAACGGAGGATGCACCGTGAAGAACAATAGGGAATCCGGGGAGTTTCTTTTCAACCTCTTCAAGAATATCAAAGCGAAGCTGCGGCTTCTGACCGGGCTTGAATTTATAAGCACCGTGGCTTGTGCCGATTGCGATTGCAAGCGAGTCACAGCCTGTTCTTGTAACGAAATCGTAAACCTCCTCAGGTCTTGTATAGGAAGCGTTTTCTGCCTCAACCTGAACATCGTCCTCAACTCCGGCAAGCGTTCCGAGCTCGCCCTCAACAACACAGCCGTGCGCGTGCGCGTATTCAACAACCTTTTTTGTGAGAGCAATGTTCTCCTCATACGGCAGAGAGGAACCGTCAATCATAACAGATGTGAAACCGCCGTCAATGCAGGATTTGCAGGTTTCAAAATCTGGACCATGGTCAAGATGAAGGGCGATCGGAAGACCGGTTTCTTCGGCGGCTGCTTTAACCATTGCAACAAGATAATCGTGTGACGCATATTTTCTTGCGCCGGCGGAGCACTGAAGAATAACAGGCGCGTTTAACTTTTTTGCAGCGCGTGTGATGCCCTGAACAATCTCCATATTATTTACATTGAAAGCGCCTATTGCGTAGCCGCCCTCGTATGCTTTTTTAAACATTTGCGTAGTGGTAACTAATGGCATAACTGATTCTCCTAACAATTAAATTCCGAGTCTGCCCGACTCGTCCGAAATATTATACAACAAATGACATAAAATATCAAGAATCATATATCTTTTTTATATTCAATGATGTCTTTCGCAATATAAATAGGCCGTTTTTTCGTTTCAATATAATTTTTTGCAAGGTATTCTCCGATTATCCCGACGGTGAAAAGCTGTACCCCGCCGAAAAACACAAGCAGTATGGCAAGCTGTGTAAAGCCGTCTACATTTATATGACTTGTGAGCTTTCTGATCAGCGTGATAACCGCATAAACGATACTCATAATAGTGGCGACAGAGCCTATGTAGGTGGCAATTTTAAGCGGAACCGTTGAAAAGGCTATGATTCCGTCCGACGCGTATTTTAACAGCTTTATAAAATTAAAACTGCTCCTGCCGTTCTGCCTCTCCTTCGCCACATAGGGTATATATTGTGTATTGAAGCCCACCCAACTGAATATTCCTTTTGAAAAGCGGTGATATTCGCCGAGAGAGAGAATGGCGTCTCTCACATTTTTTCGAAAGGTGCGAAAGTCCGACGCGCCGCTTTTGAACGATATTTCAGTCATTTTATCGGCAAGCTTATAAAATGCGTCCTTGCAGGCGACGGTCAGCTTGTTTTCATGTCTGTTTTCCTGATAGGCGCACACGCAGTCGGTATCGGGATTTTCGTCAAGAATTTGCACCATCTGCTTAACCGTTGCGGGGTCCTGCTGCAAATCGGTGTCGATTATACATAAAAGCTCGCCCTCGGCATGCTCAAGTCCCGCGTACATTGCCGACTCCTTGCCGAAATTCCTTGAAAAATTGATAATTTTCATATTTACTTCGCCAAGGTCCTTGAGTTTTTTTAATCTTTTAAAGGTATCGTCCTTGCTTCCGTCATTAATAAAAACAATTTCGTACATATCCGTGTCGGGAAAAACGCTTTTTACCGAGTCCAGAAACGGACCTACATTATCTGCTTCATTATAGCAGGGACAGATAAATGACAATTTCATGTTTTCACATCCTTTGTCGGAATATTTTAGATGATTATGAAGAAATTGTCAATCAAACAGCCCAATGTTTACTTATTTTTTACATTATGATTGTTTTCCCTTGAGCAGCGGAGAAAGAGGTTTATAAATCATCATTGACACAAGAGCGCATAGCAGCGCCTTGGCAAAGGTAAACGGAACATTGAAGAGGAGCAGCGCCTGAAAAATATTTTCAACAGAAGGCAATATTGCCTGATACATATTGAGCACCGCCGTCTCGGGAAAACCGAGAACGGAATAGTAAAGCGGATAAATCACAAAGAAGTTGAGCGGAAGACTTACAACGGCCATTACGGCGGCGCCTGCAAAGCCCGCGGCAACGGCTCTTTTTTTTGTTTTGTTTTTTTTGTAGAGAAAACCTGCTGTGGCGGCAAAGCACGCACCCAGAACAAAATTTGAAAGTTCGCCCACAAAGCCGCTCTGGCTTACAGCCATATGAATAAGGTTTTTAAGCAGCGCGATGATTACGCCCGTTGCCGGACCGTAGGCAAACGCGCCGATAAGCTCGGGCAAATCCGAAAAATCAAGCTTTATAAAGCTGGGTATAATCGGAATGGAAAACTCGATGTACTGAAGCACTACCGCAACAGCGGTGAGCATTGCGGTTCCCGTGAGAACCCTTACTTTTTTATTTTTCATTTTTTCTCCTTTTTTGGGCAAAAGAGATGCCCCGACACATTGTATCGGGGCTTAAATGTTTGACCGCGGGCATAATCCTGTGCCCTTACATTTTCTCTCATCCGGACTTTAACCGTTGGTATCGGAGTTTCACCGATTCGGCCGCTAAAGCGGTTCGCGGACTGTACCGCCAGTGGGGAATTTCGCCCCGCCCTGAAAATATATTTTGTACTACTATTATATTATGTGGATATATTTTGTCAACTGTTTTTTAAAGAATTATCGCTTTTTTCAGTCCATATTGCCGGTGAGCAGCATTATTGCGGTCAGCGCGGCGACGGGAGCTGTCTGTGTTCGCAGGATTCTTTTTCCGAGCGTTGCCTGAACCGCGCCTGATGAAAGGACCGTTTCAACCTCATTCTTTTCAAATCCGCCCTCCGGGCCGATATAAACCGAGACAGAGCGGACCTCCGGATAAATTATATTTTTAAGTCCTGCGCCTCCGCCCTCGTAAAAAAGAATTTTAAGCTCGCTGCTGTCCCCGCGCACTGCTTTTTCAAAATTCAGAAAAGGGCAGATTTCGGGTATGATGCCTCTGCCGCTCTGCTGTGCGGATTCAAGCGCGATTTTCTGGTATCTCAGCAATTTTTTTGCCATCGATTTTTCGTCGGGGCGGCTTACACAGCGGTTTGTCAAAACAGGTACGATTTTTGTTATTCCGAGCTCGGTGCATTTTTGCACAATATCCTCCATTTTATCTCCCTTGGGCACAGCCTGATAAAGCGTTACGGCAACAGTGGGCTCTGCGTGATCCGCCTGTCTGTAACACACGGAAAGCTCGACGGTGTCAGGTGTTACGCGCTCTATCATACAGCCGTAATTTTCACCGTTGTGGGCGAGGGTGAGCATATCGCCCTTTTTCATTCTGAGCGATTTTGCAATATGGCGTGACGGCTCACCGGTCAATATTACTTTTTCCTGCGGTGTAAAATCAACAAACAGCTTTTTCATATTAATTACCATAGCCTTTCCGAACGCAAACAGTAAATTAAAAATTATTATACGCTTTTGAGTCTGCCTCAAATCAGAGATTGTTTCTCGCCCAATGAAAAAGATACTGCTGGGCAATTCCGCTGATTCCGTCAAAACACGCGGGCAGACCGTCTGGGTAATGCGCCATAACCCTTTTCATCCAAACATCGACAGGAAAGGCGTCGTAAAATCCGAAACCGAAAAGAAGCGCGCAGTCCGCAACCTTAGTACCCACTCCGTAAATTTTTAAAAGCTCTTTTCTCGCCTCGTCAAGAGAGAGAATCTTTATTTTGTCCAGGTCAATCTCTCCCGACGCGACCGCCTTTGAAAGGCGCGCAAGATATTTTGCCCTGTAGCCTGTTCCCAGCGCCTCAAAGTCGGAAATACTAAGGCTGCACAGGCGTTTTGCGTCGGGGAAGGAGTAAAAGCCGTTTTCAAGCGCTTCACCGTAGGTTTGACAAAGTTTTTTAATAATGCCTTTTATCCTTTTAATGTTGTTTTGCTGGCTTATGACAAAGGAGCACAGCGCCTCCCAGCTATTCTGATTCAAAATTCTTATGCCGTAGTATTCATCGACCGTAGCGGACAAAAGGGCGTCGCTTTTAAGTCTGGCACAGATTTCTTCATAATCCCTGTCAAGGTCAAAATAACGGCGCCAGATCGTTTCAAAATTTTCTTTGGTGGTATTTTTAAGAATAAATCTGCCCTCTTCATTCTTTATATTCAGAAAAACGCCGTCTGCGGCACCGCTCCAGCTTCCGTCCGGCTGTTTTTCCCACCGGAATGCCTGTCCGCAGTCGAGTGTTAAATCAAGGTTAAGGCACTTTACATCGTCAAGGATGATATCGTTGCCGGTAAAATTAATTTTCATAATACAAATCCTGTTAAAAAAGTTACTTTGAGTATAACATTTATTTGTCAAGAGGGAAAGATAAAAATAGCATTTTAACCAAAAAAATATTACAAATTTGGGTTTTTCAAAATTGTTGAAAACTATGTGTAAATTTATGAAAATTTGAAAAAAGTGACTAATTTTTAATTTTCAACAGTACAAAATCGTTGTTTTAAAGGCGTTTTAAGCGATATTTTCAACATTTTCCACATAGTTTTCCACAATGGGAATTTTTTCAGCCAATATACTTTTTGTTATAGAAAAAGCTTGTCAAGAAAAATTTTATCAATATTTTCCACAAAATCTGACAAAAAAATTTTAGTATAATATGCGGGCTTTGTTCCTACACTAATTGTATAAATTTGAAAGGGAAATTTGTGCAGATGATTAAAGGTGTGAATAAACAGATTTTAGAAGTGACCAATACGGATAATCCTTATTTTGAAAAAATTATTTTTTTCGTCAAGCCCGAATATAAAAACGAGGATACGAAAAAGCTTCAAAAAGAGGCCGAGAGCCTTGCCGCTACGGCTCAGAAGCCGCCGAAGGTTAAAATGAGCAAACGGCAGATCATTCGGTTGCTGCTCAATTCCATGCTGTTTACGCTTGCGGGATGCGCACTGACCTTTCTTATAAATATGTTATTAAAATAAAGGAATGGTGATTATGACTGTTTACAAGGCGTTCAGAAATTTTATAGCCGCTGTGATTGTTGTTTCGATTCTCCTGGGCGGAGCGGCCGCAGGCGCAGTATGCTACAAAGCCTTTTTCGGCGAACAGAGCACCTATGCGCTTTCAAAGCTGGGCTCAACAGGAGACGAGGTAAGGTCTATACAAAAAAAGCTGTCCCAGCTCGGATATTACAAGGGCTCGGTTGACGGAATTTACGGCAGTGCCACGAAATCGGCAGTTACCGCCTTTCAGCGCAACTGCGGTATAACGGCAGACGGTATCTGCGGAAAGCAGACACTGCTCTATCTGGGGCTTGGAGGCGGCAGCGGTTCTTCCGCGAACACACAGTATTCAAGCTCTGATGTAGAGCTTCTTGCAAAAGTAATAAGCGCCGAAGCAAGGGGCGAGTCATATGAGGGGCAGGTTGCCGTAGGCGCGGTAATTCTCAACAGAGTCAAGCACCCGTCCTTTCCTGATTCCATCAGCGGTGTTGTTTATCAAAACGGTGCATTTTCGTGCGTCAATGACTCAAACTGGTATGCGGCCGTTACGGATTCCGCAAAAAGAGCGGCGGTTGACGCGATTAACGGCTGGGATCCGTCGGGCGGAGCAATATACTATTTTAACGCAAAAAAGACAAACGACGCATTTATGCATTCCCGCCCCGTTGTGAGAACGATCGGCGACCATAAATTCTGCGTATAGCTTTCTGAATTAGTTATGCAGAAAAGGGGCTGTCTGAGCTGTTATTGCAACGCAGGCAGTCCCTTGTACCGTCTATATGAGATACGCTGTCAGGCTTTTTCGTTTTTTAAAGCACCGGCGGCTGTTTTTTTATTATCATTGTTCTGAGTGAATTTGCAATGGCAATCAGGCATACGCCTACATCTCCGAAAACAGCAAGCCACATGGCGTTTTCATCAAAAACGCCTGCCGCACAGCCTATGATTATGAGTATTTTAACGATGAGAGAAAAGGCAATGTTTTCACGGACAATGCGGACTGTTTTTTGGGCGATTTTTCTGCCGAGCGGAATTTTTGAAAGCGAGTCGCCCATTATAACCATATCCGACGCCTCAATCGCAATATCCGAGCCGGCCGCGCCCATTGCAATTCCCAGATCCGCCGCCGCGAGAACGGGAGCGTCGTTAATTCCATCGCCTGTGTAAAGGACGGTTGAGCCGTTTCTTTTAAGCTCCTTTACTTTTTCCACCTTTTCTTCGGGCATAAGCCTTGAATAGACGGTGTGAATTCCCGCCTTTGCGGCGATATCTCTTGCGATAGGCGCCTTGTCACCCGTTAGCATAACGGTTTTTGTTATTCCCGCGTCACGCATAGCCGCAATGGCGCGGCGGCTGTCCTCCTTTATTATATCGGCAAAGACGATGTCGCCCAAAAACTCCGATTCGCTGCAACAGTACACGGCTGTTCCGATTGCCTGCGTTTCCGTGAATGCAACGCCTGCCTCTTTCATCATTTTCTCGTTGCCGACAAAATATTTTTTGCCGTCAACAACTGCCGAAACGCCCATCCCCGCATAGTTTTTCGCGTCCTCTATAACACATTCGTCCGCATATTGCCCGAAAGCAAGGCAAATGGATTTTGCGAGCGGATGGTTGGAATACCTTTCACACGCGGCTATAATTTTAAGAAGCTCCCTGTGCTGATTGTCATGGCAGCGGCAGTTAAAGCATTCGCATTTTACATATTCAAATTTACCGCTTGTTATTGTTCCGGTTTTGTCAAATACGCCCGTATCGACTTTTGCAAGCACCTCAAGATAATTGCCGCCCTTGACGAGTATGCCCTCCTTGGAGCAGGCGCCGATACCGCCGAAAAAGCCGAGCGGAATGGAAATTACAAGCGCACACGGGCAGGAGACAACAAGCGCCGAAAGTCCTCTGTATATCCATTCACTCCAGCTCTGATTAAAGAAAAGCGGGGGAATCAGAACAATACAGAGCGCGGCAAGACATACAATGGGTGTATATATTTTTGCAAATCGTGTTATGAATTTTTCCGTATGACTCTTTTTTTCCTGTGTATCCTCAAGCAAATCAAGTATTTTTGCAACCGTTGAGTCCTTGTATTCTTTGATCGCGCGTATCTTCAGAGCACCGTCCGTATTGACACAGCCCGCGAGAATCTTATCTCCCACACCCTTTGAAAGGGGGATGGATTCTCCGGTCAGAGCTTTCATATCAATCTGTGCCGAGCCTTCGATTATTTCGCCGTCAAGGTCTATCCTGTCGCCCGGTCTTGCTATGATGACTTCCCCGGCTTTGACCTCCTCCGGATTTAAAACAATCTCCTGATTATTTCGCACAACCGTGACCTGCGAGGGCTTGAGCTCCAGCATATCCTTTATGGATTTTCTGCTCCTTGCGACAGCGAGTCCCTGCAAAAATTCGCCTATTGTATAAAGCAGCATAACGGCGCAGCCTTCGGAGTATTCCCTGATTGCAAAGGCGCCGATCGACGCAATGCTCATTAAAAAGTTTTCGTTAAAGATGTTGCCTTTTATAACACCCTCGACAGCCTCCCGGACCACCTCAAAGCCGACGATAAGATATGAAATAAGGTAGCATATCAGGTAAACAAATTCAGGCAGCTTTGTACATTCGCTTATTATGTATCCCGCGGCAAAAAAAGCTCCTCCGGCCGCGATTTTAAAAATAAATTCTTTTTTATTGATGTTTTCGTGGTTATGACCGCAGCCGCAGTCCGATCCGTGATGCTCATGCGCACAGCAGTCGTCATGGCAGTGCTCGTGATGATGTTCTGACATAATTATTCCTCCACATGTTCTGTTGCACAGTTAATAATGGTTTTTACATGGTCGTCCGCAAGGGAATAGATCATGCTTTTCCCCTCACGCCTGTATTTAATAAGATGATTTTGCTTTAATATTCTGAGCTGATGTGATATTGCCGTTTGTGACATCTGAAGCATCTGCGCAATTTCGCTCACGCAAAACTCACCGTCAAACATGGCAACCAGTATCCGTATTCGTGTTGAGTCGGAGAAAACCTTAAACAAATCAGCCAAATCATAAACAAGTTCGTCGTCGATATTTTCACAGTCCATATATGTACCTCCTCTCATATGAACAAGTGTTCATATGAGCATTATATGCTATTTTTCAAATAATGTCAAGCTGTTATTTGCATCTACTGTCGCGAGGAGTATATTTTCAATTTTTTTATTCTGTGCTTTGACCTGTTTTTCAAGCTCCTTTTTTGTCATACCGGCATTTTTAAGGTCGTTTTCCATAATTTTTCCGTCGATAATAACATTTATGCAAAGCCCCTCTCTCACGGGCGCAAAGTTAAAATCCTTGGGATTGAGCTGTCTTTTGAGCGGCATCGGCTGAAAGCTGATTTTGCCCGTGTTTTCCATAATGGCGTAATCAATGTCGCCGATATTGAAATATCCGTTTATTCTCGCGCTGGCAAGCAAATCGTCAATATCTATTCTTGCTTTTTTGATATTGTCCTTTATGATTTTGCCCTTTTCTATTAATATTATAGGTCTGCCGGAGATAAACTTTCGCGCCTTGATGCTTTTTTGTGAGAGGAGAGACAGCGACAGCCCGATTATGCCGTAAATGAGCATTGCGGTGATACCCTTCCACCACTCTATGTCAATATTTGTTGACATTTCCGCTGCGACCGAGCCTATTGTTATTCCTACAACATAATCAAAAAAGCTCAATTCGCTTATCTGCCTGTACCCTATAATTTTTGTTATTGCGAACAAAACGACAACCGAAGCGAGAGACAATAATACAATATATAAAAATTCCATAAAATCACCTTGCATTATTTTAGGCAGATTTTATGGAATTATGTATTAAAAAAGAAGAACATGAATTTATGCGCTTTTTTAAGAAAATGTTATTCGGTCGGGGAATAGCCGCTGTCGAGCGACTGAATAACCTTTACCGATTCGTCAATAATATTTTGGTATTGTGTTTCGTTTTTGCCCGAAAGGTAGGTTATCTGATATTGCGAGGCGTCAAACGATGTATCCTCGTCGTTGAGAAACATCGGGACCTGATAACCCTTCCGGCTGAACTGTGACTGATAAACATATTCATCATCTATATAATAATCCCTGTAGCCGTAGTTATACTCCATTCTGGCATTATATACCGAATCAAATCCTTCACCCTTCATACGGTAAATTCTTGAGGAAGCGGTATATGCGTACTGCGTTTCATATGAATAGGTGTTGACGCAGATCTGTATATTTTTTGTATTTTTTTTGAGCATTACAAAATTGGCGTCGGTATTGTCCATGAGAGAGGAAACGGAATTTTTGGAGAAGATTTTTTTTGCGACGGTGCCGTTCCAGTTATATACCTCCATACAGTAAACGGGCTCCTCGACAATATAAAATTCACCGCTGTAGGAATTCGTACGGCTTTGGCGCATTTTTCTTCTGTACACAAGAAACAGCTCCTCGTTGCCGTCGCCATTGAAGTCCGTCAGCGAAACAAGCGCGAGACCGTCTATGTATGATGCGCCGTCCTCGGTGACAATCTTTGCCCTGCCGTATTTCTGGTTTCGGCTTTCAACAATTTCATAATACGCTTCGGCCTTGAGCTGTGCATCCGTTTTTCTGCTTTCAAGCTCTGCAAGGGACTGAATTGAAAAGCTGTCGATATTTTGTGTGACCGTTTCCGTAATCACCTCAGCCTTTGATTTTCTGAGTACGGACAGCCGTATTGTTTCAAAATCCGAAGCGTTTATCTTATCGTCAATATAGTATATGTCGTCTTTATAATCATATTTGCAGTCGGAATCCCTTTTGAATTTGTTTCCCCTGAGCGCAAACAGCTCTGTTTTTTCGGGCGTATCCGGTTTTGATTTACATATATAGTATTTGCTGTTTTTATGATAAAAGCCTACCCACGCTCCGTCTTTTTCGTTTTTTGTGGAGTTTGCCTTGTCGCTGTAGAACTTAACAAATTTCTTTTTGTGATAGCCCCACACTTCAAGATAGTAAACATTTTTTTCGTTATAGCATATCATAAGCTCGTCTGAGCCGTCGTTGTCAAAATCCATCTGCCTTGCGTAGCAGAGCCCTGTCAGGCGGGCGGTATTTTCGCCGTATTTTTTCGCATCAAGGCTCTCCCACTTGACCGTGCCGAGTTTAACCATATAATCGGTGCATACCGTGCCCGCGTCCTTGCAGAATTGATCGTTTTTTTCATTCTGTGCATTGATCGCGTGCATAAAAATAAGAACAAACAACAATACAAATATTAAAAACAGCACAAAGGCAAGCAGTTTAAGCAACCGTCTTTTGATGTCGGGAAGTCCGTGCAGCCTTTCAGCCAGTTCTCCGCTCATAACATAATGAACCGCAGTGCCTATAAAATCGGCAATTTCGCGAAAATCTATATCAGGCAGTGAAAAACGGCACTTTTTGCGAATATCCTCCTGGGGGTCATCATCAAAATAATTATACCTTTTCACCTTTTCACCGCCTTTTCGGTATTGTTATGAAGCAATTTTAACATATAATGCGCATATTGGCAATAAGCAATAAATTATATGTCCGCGCCTTCGCGATAAGCACCCGTACCGTGATAAAAAATAAAACCGGCTCAAAAAGCCGGCTTGTGGAGCGGATGACGAGGCTCGAACTCGCTACCTCAACCTTGGCAAGGTTGCGCTCTACCGGGTGAGCTACATCCGCAAATGCAAGAATAATTATACATACGGCAACTTTTTTTGTCAAGAGATTTACAAGAGATTTATTTTAAAAAATTCCTGTTTACAGAATTAAATATTTTTGATACAATTAAATTCCACACGAAAAATAAGTAAATTTGTAAAAAGGGGGCGTGCCGGCGTATGGATTACAGAATTTCACCGTTTTGCGATATCTGGAACGACGGCATATTCAATGTGCCGAATATTCTGGTTGACAGATACATAAAGCTGGCAAGCGAATACCAGCTCAAAGCATTGCTGTTGGTTTTAAGAAACGGCGGGCAGTCCTCCTCATCCTACATAGCAAAGGCACTTGGTCAGACGGTGCGTGATGTCGAAGCTCTTATGGAATTCTGGACAGACGAGGGCGTTTTGTCATCAGGCGACGCGCAGTCCGACCATTCTGTGACCGAGCAGAAAAAGGAGCATATCGGCAAGCCTGAGGAGAAACGGGAAACAAAAGAGATGCTCTCGCCCACGCGTCTTTCTCCGAAGGATATCGTCACTCTGTCACGAGAGGACGAAAGGATACAGTTTTTGCTCTGTGAGGCGCAGAAGGTACTTGGCAGAACCATAAGCCACGCCGAGCAGGAAATGCTTGTGAATATGGTCGGCTATTACGGGCTGAAAGTTGAGATTATACTTATGATTCTCGAATTTTACCGCTCTGAAAGAGAAAAGGGAAGGTCTATCGGAATATCGTATGTAAACGCGATGGCAAAAAATTGGTCAGATGAGGGAATAGAAACGATTGACGAGGCGGAGGAAAAGCTTGAATCAATAGCCAGAAGCAATCGCCTGTGGAATGAAATCGTTTCAATAACCGGTATCCGCCACAGGCGCCCCACCGCGAAGCAGAGGGAAATGGTTGAGGCATGGTTCTGCGATTTTGATATAACAATGATTACGCTTGCCGCCGATATAATGAAAGAGAATACATCCGAACCAAAGCTTACCTATATGAACACCGTTTTAAAAAAATGGAAGAAAAAGGGAATCACCTCTCCGCTTGAGGTCAAACGCGAGCAGGAGGAATTCGCGAAGCAGAAAGAGGATAAAAAGGAAAGCAGGCTTAAGGGCACGCCCTCGTATGATCTTGAGGAAATCAAACGAGCCGCAATGCATAACACCGAAATTTAAAAGGAGGCGCAGAGATGTCGTATTCACAGGCTGTTTACCGGCGCGCGCAGGAAATACTTGAGCGCCGCAGGGAAAAGGCGTCGCTGCAGGCGCAGGAAAGATTTGACGAAATAGAAAAAAAACTGCCTGAGCTTGAAGAAATCAGACAGAAGCTTTCACGCACGGGGCTTGAAATATCAAAGGTATTTCTTTACGGCGGTGATAAACAGGAAAGAATGGACGCTCTTATGCAGAAAAATCTTGAACTGCAGGAGCGGAAAAAGAAGATATTAACGCAAAACGGCTATGATGAGGACGCACTCTCCGTTCAGTATATCTGCCCTGTTTGCGGGGATACAGGCTTTGTAAAAAACAGGTTATGCCGCTGCCACAGGGAGCTTTTAAAAGATATTGAAAGAGAAAACATAGCAAAAATTGCACCCATTGACGCGTGTACTTTTGAAAATTTCAATGTTGATTACTATCCGCGGGAGGCTCTTGAAAACGGCGTTTCACCGAGGGAGAAGGCAAAAAAAATCAAAGATAGCTGCCGCAGGTATGCGTCCAATTTTGCCGTCGGCTCGCCTAATCTTTTGCTGATGGGCGGCACGGGGCTCGGTAAAACACATCTTTCGCTTGCCATTGCAAATACCGTAATCAATAAGGGATACAGCGTTATTTACGGCACGGCTCAGAATATACTGAATGATTTGCAAAACGAAAATTTCGGCAGAACGGACAATATAAGATATTATGAAAGAGCCGTTTTAAACTGCGACCTGCTGATTATTGACGATTTGGGCACCGAATTTAAAAATTCGTATTCCGTTGCCTGCCTTTATAATATTATAAATTCACGCCTTTGCGCCAGACTTTCCACAATTATTTCAACCAATTTCAGCTTTGATGAGATTGATGAAAAATACGACCAGCGCATCACTTCACGCATAACGGGAGAGTACAGCACCCTTGTTCTTGAGGGCAGGGATATAAGATATATGAAATAATCTGTCTATGATGAAAAAAGACTGTCTTGGTTTTTTCCAAGACAGCTTTTTGCTTTTTTATTGTCTGAAGTCTGTGAATATTTCCTTGCTGCTCTCCTCAGGCGAATAGCGCCAGAAATCAATATGACTGTCATTAATAAAATATGTAAGTGGCTGCGGCTGCGCGATTTCATTGAAGGTTTCGACAATGACGAGCTTGATTTTCATTTTTGACGGAATGACCGATTTCACATAAACGGCAACCTGCTGTCCCACAAAAAGATTATCCTGCGGTTCGGCAAGACCCGCAAGGTTCGGCATAAGCTCCACGAAAACGCCGTACTCCTCAATGCTTCTCACAACACCCGTTACCGTTTCTCCGGGTGAAAAGTATGATGCGTTTTCCTCCCAGCTTCCAAGCAGCTCTTTGAGCGAGAAGGTCATTTTCTCGGGTTCCTTTTTGCGCAGTACAACCTTTATGTTTTGCCCCTCGCAAAGGCGCTCGGCGGGGTGGACGATCCTCGATACCGAAAGCATATCAATAGGGATAAGAGCGTTTATTCCCGCGCCTATGTCAATAAACGCGCCGAATTTTTCAAGGTGCGTGACACGAGCGTCAATTATATCGCCCTCGGTGAGTTTGCTCAAATATTCGTCAATACACCTTTGCTGAACGGCGCGGCGTGAGAGTATGGCAATCGTGTTGCCGTAAATGTCGCGTTCAAGGCCTGTTATACTGAAGCACACCTGTTTATTAACCTTTGATATGAGCGCAATATCTCTTACCTTACCCTCCTCTATCCCGACTGCGCCTTCCGTGCGGGGAATGAATCCCCTTGCCGCACCGAGGTCAAGATGAAGATTGTGGTCCCTGTCGCACAGCAGAACACGCGCCTCACAGATTTCATTATTTATCATTGCATTTTTCATTTCTTCCACGGAGTCGAAGCTTGCCGAAAGCTGCGAATTTTTCCCCTCCGGATAAAAGTTCATATACCATCACTCGTTTCAATTCTTGTAGTTAAATATATGTGTAAAAAATGCGCATAATTCATAAAACGGTTTGTATTGTAAAAAAATAACAGTAGTGCTATAATAAGTAAAACCAATCAGCAAAAGAAATACACGCTTTTTGTTTTGCCAAAATGCAGACGGAGGAATGGTGAATATGCAGCTCAGGCTCGGTGATATATTGATTATGAAAAAACCGCATCCGTGCGGCTCTAAGGAATTTGAGCTTACAAGGCTCGGCGTGGATTATAAGCTAAAGTGCTGCGGCTGCGGCAGAGAGGTAATGATTCCCCGTATAAAAGCAGAGAAAAATATCAAGGCAGTTAAAGGTGAAGTCAATGACAGATAAGCTTATAGAGGTAGAAAAAAGATTTGAGGAGGTCAGTGCGCTTGTATGCGACCCCGATATTGTCTCCGACCAGGAAAAATACACAAAATTGATGAAAGAGCTCAAGCATCTCACTCCCGTTGTTGAAAAATTCAGGGAGTATAAAAAAGCGCAGGAGAACTTTGAAGAGGCAAAGGCAATGCTCGGCGAAGGCTCAATGGACAGTGATTTTGCCGAAATGGTAAAAGAGGAGCTTGAGCAGAGCAGACAGGATATTGACCGTATATCCGAGGAGCTTAAAATTTTGCTTTTGCCGCGTGATCCCAACGATGACAGAAATGTTATTATAGAAATCCGCGGCGGTGCGGGCGGGGAAGAAAGCGCTCTTTTTGCGGGCGTCCTTTTTCGTATGTATTCAATGTATGCAGAGACAAAGGGATATAAGACCGAGATTATAAACGCGAACGAAACGGGACTCGGCGGATATAAGGAAATCAGTTTTTCCGTAGAGGGGGACGGCGCGTATTCAAGATTCAAGTTTGAGTCGGGCGTTCACCGCGTCCAGCGTGTCCCGGAAACGGAAAGTCAGGGCAGAATACACACCTCCACGACGACTGTTGCCGTTCTTCCCGAGGCGGAAGAGGTGGATTTTGAAATCAATCCAAAGGATTTGCAGATAGATACTTTCCGTTCCTCGGGCGCGGGCGGGCAGCATATCAACAAGACTTCGTCCGCAATCCGTATCACACATATTCCGACGGGTACGGTTGTCGAATGTCAGGATGAACGCTCCCAGCATAAGAATAAGGAAAAGGCGCTTAAGGTTTTGCGCTCGCGCCTTTATGAAGAAGAAAAGGCAAAGCACGACGCACAGATTGCGGGCGAAAGAAAATCACAGGTCGGCACAGGCGACAGAAGTGAGAGAATCAGAACATATAATTATCCGCAGGGCAGAGTTTCGGACCACCGAATCGGTCTTACACTTTATAAGCTTGAGCAGTTTTTAAACGGAGATCTTGACGAGATGATTGATGCCTTGATTACTGCGGACACAGCGGAAAAGCTCAAGGCGCAGGGTGAAGCATAAAAAAGACAGACGGAACAAGTATAATGAATACGAAGATTTTATCTACAGATGAATATGATATTGCTCTTGCGGGTGAAATAATCAGAAACGGCGGACTCGTTGCGTTTCCGACGGAAACGGTATACGGTCTCGGAGCAAACGCGCTTGACGATCATGCGGTAAAAAAAATTTATGCCGCAAAGGGCAGACCGAGCGACAATCCGCTGATTGTTCATATCAGTAAAAAGGAGGATATTGTCCCCCTGGTTAAGGAAATTACGCCGAAGGCACAGGCGCTTATTGACGCGTTTTTTCCTTCTCCGCTCACAATCATTCTGCCCAAAAGCGGCATTATAGGCAATACGGTCAGCGGCGGGCTTGATACGGTGGCAGTGCGTATGCCCGAAAATGAGATCGCGAGAAAGCTTATTCAGGCGGCGGGCTGTCCCATTGCGGCGCCGAGCGCAAACACCTCCGGCCTGCCCTCGCCGACGAAGGCAAAGTATGTTATTGACGATATGAACGGCAGGATTGATGCCGTAATTGACGGCGGGGACTGCAAATTCGGCGTGGAGTCAACCGTTATAACCCTTGTGCCTGACACGCCGGTCATTTTAAGACCCGGCGCCGTAACACAGGAGATGATAGAAGCGGTTATAGGCAGGGTCAGTATTGACAAGGCGGTTTTGGAGGGAATGAAAAATGATGAAACCGCTGCTTCCCCCGGTATGAAATATAAGCATTATTCGCCAAAGACAAAAGTGGTTATTGTAAATGCAGATAAGGGAGAATATGAAAATTTTGTAAATGCAAGGAAAAATGCCGCCGCTCTCTGCTACGAGGGTGACAATGTGACAATTAAAAAGGTGACATACGGCAGGGAGGAGGACGCTCTGTCCCAGGCAAGAGAGCTTTTTGACGCGCTCAGGAGGCTGGACGAAATCGGTGTCGGCAAGGTTTATGCCAGAATACCGCAGACAAACGGTGTGGGAATGGCTGTGTATAACCGCCTTATCCGTGCTGCCGCTTTTAATGTTATTGATTTGAAAAAACCGTTTACCATCGGTCTTACAGGGCAGACAGGCGCGGGAAAAGGCTTTGTGTGCCGTTATTTCAGGGAACTCGGTTTTACCGTTATTGACAGTGACGCCGTTGTAAAATATATATATGCGCAAAACGCTGAACTTCTACGGCGTCTTTGCGACGAATTCGGGCAGGATATTATTGAAAAGGGTGTTCTTGACAGGAAAAGGCTCGCCGAAATTGTTTTTAACGATAGTGTAAAGCTGAAAAAGCTCAATTCCATTGTTCACCCTGCCGTGATGGAGGAGTGTAAAAAAAGAGCACACGGACTCTGTGTTCTGGACGCGCCGCAGCTTTTTGAGGCGGGTGCGCAAAGAGACTGCTATAAAATAATATCCGTTACAGCGCCTACCGGACTGAGAATGCAGCGTATCATTGAGCGTGACGGTATTACTGCCGACATGGCAATGAGCAGGATAAACGCACAGCTTTCGGAGGAATTTTATACAGACCATTCCGATTTTGTCATTAAAAATGACGGCTCGGATATAAAAATACAAATTGACAGAATATTGGAGGAAATATTATGAGTGAAAAAACAAGGGCGCAGGAGCTCAGGGAGCTTTTGTTCAACAAAAAGGAAAACGGCGTCGATTTTATGAGCGACGACGAGATTGCGAGATGCGACAAATTCTGTGAGGGGTATAAAAAATTCCTTTTTGAAAATAAGACAGAGAGAGAATTTGCAAAATCGGCGGAGGAGCTTGCTGTCAAAAACGGCTTTGAGCCGTTTGACGAATTTGCCCGAGAGCTTAAACCGGGCGCAAAGGTCTACAAAATGAACAGGAACAAGGCAATTATCCTCTGTGTAAAGGGCAAAAAAAGTGTAAAAGAGGGCGTAAGAATAAGCGCCGCACACATTGATTCGCCGAGAATTGATTTAAAGCAGTGCCCTGTTTATGAAGATTCAGGGCTCGGATTTTTTAAAACGCACTATTATGGGGGAATAAAAAAATATCAGTGGACTGCAATACCGCTTTCTCTTCATGGCAGAATATGCAAAAATGACGGTTCTTATATTGATGTAAAGCTCGGCGAGGAGCCGAACGAGCCTAAGTTTTGCATTACGGATATACTCCCTCACCTCGGCGCTGAGCAGATGGCGAGAAAGGCAAGCGAAATCGTAAAGGGAGAGGAACTCAATGTGGTTATCGGCTCAAGACCGTTCAGGGACGATAAGGAGAGCGAAAAAATAAAGCTCAATCTTCTCAATATTCTTTATGAAAAATACGGCATTGTCGAACGGGATTTTCTTTCGGCCGAGCTTGAACTTGTACCTGCCTTTTCGGTTGACGATATCGGCTTTGACAGAAGTCTTATAGGCGGCTACGGCCACGACGACCGTGTCTGCTCATATCCTGCAATGCAGGCGATTTTTGATATGGATACCGTGCCTGAGTACACGGCCGTTACAGTCCTTACGGACAAGGAAGAAACAGGCTCGGACGGCAACACGGGGCTCAATTCAAGCTATCTTAAATATTTTATTGCGGATTTGGCAAGGCTTGAGGGGCTTGAGGGCAGAGATGTTCTGCGCCATTCAAAGTGTCTTTCCGCAGATGTGAATGCGGCGTTTGATCCGACATGGCCGTCACAATTTGAGAAAAACAACGCCTCCTTTATCAATCACGGAGTTGTTGTAACAAAATTCACAGGCTCAAGGGGCAAGGCCGGAACAAGCGACGCATCGGCCGAATATGTCAGCTTCGTTAAAAACCTTATGGAATCAAACGGCGTTTTGTGGCAGAGCGGTGAACTCGGCAAGGTTGACGGCGGAGGCGGAGGCACCGTCGCAATGTATATAGCAAACCTGGATGTTGATGTTATTGATGTGGGCGTCCCTGTTTTGTCAATGCACTCGCCGTATGAAATTGTAAGCAAAATCGACACCTATATGGCATATAAGGCATTTTTAACATTTTTTACCAAGTAAAAATATAATGTAATAGACCTGTCTGCCTCACCGCGTATAATCGGGGCTTTCACAGAAGGTGGTATTATGAAAAAAATCCTTATAATAGGAACAGGCGGTACGATTGCGTCAAAAAAAGGGGATAGAATCAGCCTTGATTCGCCGTTGAAAATCCTTGATTATGTAAGCTGCAAAAATGTGAAATTCGACTGTGTTTCACCTTTTTGTGTCTTTTCCGAAAATATTGATTTTGATAACTGGCAGAGGCTTATAAACTGTCTTGAAGATGTTGATTTTGACAGGTATGACGGTGTTATCATTCTCCACGGGTCAGATACGCTTGCGTATACGGGCGCGCTTTTGGCAAATCTTTTTTATGACAAAACAATCGTTCTTGTGGCGTCCGATAAACCTGTTGAGCAGAGCGGCTCAAATGCCGCACCTAATTTTGAGCGGGCGGTTGAGTTTATTTCGGAGGGCGTCAGGGGTGTTTATATAAGCTTTGACAGGCTCTACCGCGCAATCCGAACAACAAGCGCCGATGAAAATGACGAGTTTTACGCTGTCGGCAAGGGCACGGGCTTTATAAAAAATCCCGTTTTTACGCCAAAAAATATTCTGGTAATAAAGCCGTATATCAATATTGACTATAAGAATTACAACCTGGACGGTGTTGACGCGGTTTTGCACACGATGTATCATTCCGCTACCGCACCCGAGAGCGTAAGAGCGTTTGAGGAAAAATGCAAAGCAAGGAACATACCGTTTTACTTTGTGACGGCAAAGAGCCGTGCCGATTATGAAACGGCCCGTGATTTTGAAAATATAATTTTTAATTCCACCGTTGAAAACGCTTATGCAAGATTGTTGTTGACAAAATAAAAGGAAAGTGCTAAAATAAATAAAAATTGAATCCAAACCGTTGAGGCGGAGATAAAAATAAGATACGAGCTTACAGAGAGCCCTGTTGCTGGAAATGGGCAGTAAACGGCTTATTAAATGGACCGCTGAGGGTACGGTGAAAGGCACGATAACCGCCGAGTATCCCGTAACGCGATGGCCTGCGTAAGTGGCCGGAGATATGATGGTATCTTGCAAAGAGTACGGCTTGTGCCGTAAAACAGGGTGGCACCGCGGAATGAAATTTCGTCCCTGGCAGTATTTTTATACTGCCGGGGATTTTTTTACCCTTTTTGACAGATACGGAAAGGAAACAGCTATGAAAATAAAACCAACGCTTGACGAAGTGATAAAAAATTATCTTTCCTACAAAACAGTGCCGATAAGCATTGAAATGCCGGCTCAGGTGACGCCGATACAAGTGCTCAAAAAGCTCAAAAAAATAAGCTCCCACTGCTATATGCTTGAGTCTGTTGAGGATACAAACGAAACGGGGCGCTACACTTTTCTCGGCTTTGATCCCAAGGCGGAGGTGAGCTGTAAAAACGGCAATGTTACGGTTATCGACGAGTATGCCGTTAAAAGCTACAGGGATAATCCTAAAAAATATATTCGGGAAATTCTTGACAACCACAAGAGCCCGAGGCTTGATTTTCTGCCGACCTTTACGGGCGGACTTGTTGGCTATTTCGGATATGATTATATTAAATACAGTGAGCCGTCGCTCCGGCTCGACGCCGAGGATGACGGCAGCTTTAAAGATGTTGACCTTATGCTTTTTGACAAGGTTATCGCCTTTGACAACAGGGAAAATAAAATTATTCTCATATGCAATATGCAGACGGATAATGCAGACGCAAATTACGCCGCAGCCGTAAAAGAGCTTGAGATAATGAAAGAGGTAATAGAAAACGGTGAATGTGCCCGACCGCCGGCGCCTGTTCTCAAATCCGAATTCGAGCCCCTTTTTGACGCGAAGCAGTACGCCGCAATGGTGGAAAAGGCAAAGCGGTATATACGGGAGGGAGATATTTTTCAGGTTGTTCTCTCAAATAGATTAGAGGCAAAAATGAGCGGTTCTCTTTTCGGCGCGTATGAGGTTTTAAGAAAGCTCAATCCGTCTCCCTATATGTTTTACTTCTCATCAGATGATATTGAAATTGCGGGTGCGTCGCCTGAAACGCTTGTTAAGCTGGACAACAAAAAGCTTTATACCTATCCCCTTGCGGGCACAAGACCGAGAGGAAAAACCAAGCAGGAGGACGATGCGCTTGAGGCAGGACTTTTAAAAGACCCCAAAGAGCTGTCAGAGCACAATATGCTTGTGGATCTTGGAAGAAACGATCTGGGAAAAATCAGTAAATTCGGTACAGTCAGGGTGGAAAAATACCATCAGATACTCAGATTCAGTCATGTTATGCATATCGGCTCAACGGTTACGGGAGAAATCAGAGAGGACAAAACAGCGCTTGACGCGGTTGACGCTGTTCTTCCGGCAGGCACTCTTTCGGGCGCACCGAAAATAAGAGCAATGGAGATTATTAACGAGCTTGAGAACAATAAGCGCGGAATTTACGGCGGAGCAATAGGCTATATTGATCTTACGGGAAATCTTGATACCTGCATTGCGATACGAATTGCATTTAAGAAAAAGGGCAGAGTGTATGTCCGTTCAGGAGCGGGAATCGTTGCTGACAGCGTTCCCGAAAAGGAGCATCAGGAATGTATAAACAAGGCAAGGGCTGTTATTAAGGCGCTTGAAATCAGTCAGGGGGGCTCGGTATGATTTTGCTTATTGATAACTACGATTCGTTTTCCTATAATCTCTATCAGCTCATCGGTTCCGTGAATCCCGACATCATGGTTATAAGAAATGACACCATGACTGTTGATGAGATAAAGCGCCTCGCGCCCGATCACATTGTGCTTTCACCCGGACCGGGCAGGCCCGAGGATGCGGGAGTATGTATAGATGTGGCAAGACAGCTCGGCACATCCTCTAAAATTTTGGGTGTTTGTCTCGGTCACCAGTCTATATGCAGTGCGTTCGGCGCCACGGTAGGCTATGCGAAGGAGCTTATGCACGGAAGACAGAGCATTTGCGCCGTTGATAACAGCGACCGGCTTTTTAAAGGGCTAAACAGCCGTATCAAGGTTGCCCGCTATCATTCCCTTGCGGCGGTTGGGGATACAATACCCGATTGTCTTGCGGTGACGGCAAAAACAGATGACGGCGAGATTATGGCCGTCAGGCACAGGGAATTTCCCGTTTACGGAGTACAGTTTCACCCCGAGTCTATCATGACTCCCGATGGAATGACTATAATCAAAAACTTTTTGGAGGAATGAATTATGATTATTGACGCATTGAAAAAGGTTTCTGAAAAAAAGAACCTTACCTATGATGAGGCGAGAGACGCAATAGATGAAATTATGAGCGGAGCGGTTTCGCCTGTTGTGATATCCTCTTTTTTAACAGCTCTTGCCATGAAGGGCGAAACAGATGACGAAATTGCCGGCGCGGCGGAGGGAATGCGCTCAAAGGCAACCGCCCTTAAACACGGTATGCCTGTACTGGATATAGTCGGAACAGGCGGAGACAAATCAAATTCCTTTAACATCTCAACAACGGCGTCGTTTATAATTGCCGCGGCAGGTGTTAAAATTGCAAAGCACGGCAACAGGGCGGCGTCATCAAAATCCGGCGCGGCAGACTGTCTGGAAGCTCTGGGTGTAAACATCAACGCCTCTGTTGAAACAATGGAAAAATGCCTTGAAGAAAACGATATAAGCTTTTGTTTTGCGCAGAAATATCACAGCGCAATGAGATTCGTGGGTCCCGTAAGAAAGGAAATCGGAATCAGAACCATATTCAATGTTTTAGGCCCGCTTACAAATCCCGCAAGAGCAACGATGATGGTGCTCGGTGTTTTCAGTGAAGAATTTGTTGAAAAAATTGCCAAGGCGCTTGTAAAGCTCGGCGTTGACAATGCCCTTGTTGTTTACGGAAAAGACTGCCTTGATGAAATCAGTGTCTGCGGCGATACAAAGATAGCCGAAATAAGAGGCACGGATATAAAATATATGACAATAAATCCGCAGATGTTCGGATATGAGACCTATACGAAAGAGGAACTGCTCGGCGGAACACCGCAGGATAACGCGAAAATCACCGTTGATGTTCTCACCGGCAAAGCAACTCCCGCGCAAAGAACGGTCACCGTTATGAATGCAGGTGCGGGTATTTATGTTGCGCACCCGGAAATGACGCTGGCAGAATGTATGAAAACCGCCGAACAGATGATCGATTCCGGCAGGGCATATGAAAAATTGCAGCAGTTTATTAAAGCGACAAACAGGGAATGATGGTTTGAAAAAGCCCACTGTTATAAATTTTGATACAGATGTATTCCCGCTATACAGCATAGGACGCGGGGAAATTTAATGTACTGTTTGCAGTCTGAAAGGCTATGGTGATTAATATGATACTGGATGAGATTGCTCAGAACACAATAGAAAGATATGTTGATAGAATTGAAAAAAAGCCCCTTTCAGCCGTAAAGGCGCAGGCGCTTGCGATGCCCAAGGGCAATTTTGCGTTTGAAAAGGCACTGGCGGCAGACGGACTTTCATGTATATGCGAGGTTAAAAAGGCGTCGCCGTCAAAAGGCATAATCACAGAGGATTTTCCTTATGTTGAAATTGCGCGGGAATACGAGGCGGCGGGCGCCGCGTGCATAAGCTGTCTTACCGAGCCGAAATGGTTTATGGGTTCGGACGAATATCTGCGTGAGATTGCCTCGGCTGTTTCAATTCCTGTTTTAAGAAAGGATTTTACCATCTGCGATTATCAGATTTATGAGGCAAAGCTGCTCTGCGCGGATGCCGTTCTTCTGATCTGCGCACTGCTGGATACTGAAACAATCCGGGAATACATAAAAATCTGCGATACGCTCGGAATTTCAGCGCTCGTTGAGGCGCATGATGAGCGCGAGATTGAATCGGCTCTGTACGCAGGCGCAAGAGTAATCGGCGTAAATAACAGAAACCTGAAGGATTTTTCCGTTGATACAGGCAATTCTGAAAAATACCGCGCAAGGATACCTGAAGATAAAATCTTTGTGTCTGAAAGCGGAATAAAATCCCACGATGATGTGAAGCGGCTTATTGAAAACAAAACAGACGCTGTTCTGATAGGCGAGGCGCTTATGAAAGCAAAAAACAAAAGGACGGCGCTTGAGGAGCTTTTATATGGCAAAAATTAAAATATGCGGCCTTACAAGAGAAGAGGATATAAAATATGTAAACGAATTAAAACCCGATTATATAGGCTTTATTCTCACGGCGGGTTTCAGGCGGAGTATAACGGCACAGCAGGCAAAAAATCTGAAATCGCTTTTGCGTGAAGACATAAAGGCGGTCGGTGTTTTTGTTGATGAAAGTATTGACAATATAAATTTCTTTATTGATAATAAAATCATTGATGCTGTTCAGCTCCACGGCAATGAAAGTCCCGATTTGTGCAGAAAAATCAGCGTGCCCGTAATCAAATGCTTTAAGCCGCGCGATTTTGACAAAATCGGAATGTACGATACAAATTATTTTATGTTTGATTCGGGAATGGGCACAGGCAGTACATTCAACTGGCTGCAAATACCGAAAACGGATACACCCTTTTTTCTTGCAGGGGGGCTTAATGCCGAAAATATACCCGATGCAATAAAAAAAATAAATCCTTTCGCGGTTGACCTTTCCTCCTCAGTGGAAACACACGGCGTTAAGGATTATGAAAAAATAAAACAGGCTATGGAGAGTGTGAGAAATGAGTAAAGGCAGATACGGCATTCACGGCGGGCAGTATATTCCCGAAACGCTGATGAATGAGATACAAAGGCTCGAGAGAGAATATGAAAAATATAAAAATGATCCCGACTTTAATGAAGAGCTGCAAAGGCTTTTTAATGCGTACGCGGGCAGACCGTCGCTTCTCTATTATGCAGAGAAGATGACAAACGACCTCGGCGGCGCGAAAATCTATTTTAAGCGTGAGGATTTAAACCACACCGGCTCACACAAGATAAACAATGTTCTCGGTCAGTGCCTTCTTGCCAAAAAGATGGGCAAAACAAGAGTTATAGCTGAAACGGGAGCAGGCCAGCACGGTGTCGCGACGGCAACTGCCGCAGCGCTTATGGGCATGGAATGTGAAATTTTTATGGGCAGGGAGGATACCCAAAGGCAGGCGCTCAATGTTTACAGAATGGAGCTGCTCGGTGCAAAGGTGCATCCTGTCACAACAGGTACAATGACGCTCAAGGACGCTGTTAACGAGGCTATGCGCGAATGGGTTTCTCGGGTTGATGATACGCTTTATGTTCTCGGTTCGGTTATGGGACCTCATCCGTATCCGATGATTGTCAGGGATTTTCAGTCCGTAATTTCAAAGGAGGCCCGCCAGCAGATTCTTGAGGTTGAGGGAAGGCTGCCGTCGGCAGTTATGGCATGCGTCGGCGGAGGCTCAAACGCAATGGGTATGTTTTACAACTTTATCCATGATGACGGCGTAAGGCTTATCGGATGCGAGGCGGCAGGCAGAGGTATACACACCGGTGAAACGGCTGCGACGATAGCCACGGGAACGCTCGGTGTTTTCCACGGAATGAAATCGTATTTCTGCCAGAATGAATACGGTCAGATTGCGCCCGTCTATTCCATAAGCGCGGGGCTTGACTATCCGGGCATAGGACCGGAGCACGCGAATCTGCATGATACGGGCAGAGCGGAATATGTTCCCGTAACGGATGAAGAAGCGGTGGAGGCTTTTGAATATATAGCTAAAACAGAGGGAATTATCTGTGCCATCGAGTCTGCGCACGCAGTTGCACATCTGATGAAAATTGCTCCGCAGATGAGCCGAGACGATATCATTATTTGCTGCCTTTCGGGCAGAGGTGACAAGGATGTTGCCGCTATTGCGAGATACAGGGGGGTTGATTTGCATGAATAAGATAGCCAAGGCGTTTGAAAACGGCAAGGCTTTTATCGGCTTTGTCACGGCGGGTGATCCGAATCTTGCGGTGAGCGAAAAAATTATGCTTAAAATGGCACAGGCAGGCTGTGACCTTATA
>CANQZA010000003.1 GCA_947628175.1 uncultured Clostridia bacterium
GCTCATCTTCTTCAGGCTGCTCTTCGCAGGGTACTCGGAACACATGTAGAACAGGCGGGGCAACTTGTTGATGACAGAGAGGTTCGTTTTGATTTTACCCATTTCAACCCTATGACAGACGAGGAATTGTCATCTGTAGAACAGCTTGTAAATGAATTCATAATGAGTGCACAGGCCGTAACCATGCAGGAAATGCCGATTGAAGAGGCTAAGAAAATGGGTGCAATGATGCTCTTCGGAGAAAAATACGGCGATATAGTAAGAGTTGTTAAAGCCGGTGATTTTTCAACGGAATTCTGCGGCGGCACGCATGTTTCCAACAGCGGAAAGCTCGGTCTGTTTAAAATTATGTCCGAGTCATCTGTTGCGGCAGGCATAAGAAGAATTACGGCAGTGACAGGATTTAATCTTATGCGTGTTCTTAATAATGATGAAAACAGGATTAAATCTGTCTGCAATACTGTTAAGGCTTCTGCAAGTGAACTCACCGAAAAAGTGGGAGCCCTTGTGGCGGAAAACAGAGAAAAGGAAAAGAAAATTCAAAATCTGAATGCCGAGCTCACAAAGCTTAAAAGCGCCGATATGTTCTCTAAGCCTGTCGATGTTGACGGACTTGAGGTCTATACTGCAAAGGTTTCGGGTACTACGCCCGAAGCGCTCCGCTCCATGGGTGACGACTTAAAGGCAAAGGGTGACAATATAGTTGCAGTCATTGCAGGCAATACTGACGGAAAGGTTAATTTTGTTGCAGTGTGTGGTAAAAATGCGATTTCAAAGGGTGTTAAAGCAGGTGACCTGGTACGAGAAATTGCAAAGCTTGCCGGCGGAGGAGGCGGAGGAAGACCTGATTCCGCAATGGCAGGCGCCAAGGATGCTTCAAAGATTGATACGGCAATCCAATCTGTTGTTGATACAGTTCAATCATTACTTAAATCATGAGGTGATAATAGATGTGTTTGTTTTGTGAAATAATTGCAGGCAATATTCCTTCAACAAAGGTATACGAGGATGATATGGTGCTTGCGTTTAAGGATATTAATCCTGTTGCACCGGTTCATATTATCGTTGTGCCTAAAATTCATATTGACTGTGCAAATGGAGTTAACGCCGAAAACAGCTCTTATGTTGCACATATTTTTGAAAAAATACCCGCAATAGCAAAATCGCAGGGTATTGAGGATTACAGGATTATAAATAACTGTGGTGCTGATGCCGGGCAGACAGTTATGCACCTGCATTTTCATATCATCGGCGGTACAAAATTGGGAGAAAAAATAATATGAGTGATGCGTACTACACTCTGAAAATCGCAGGGCTTACAAGGCGGCTAAAAAAATTCCCCGTATCAGACAGTCTTGATATTGCGGCGTTTATATTTTTCGGTGATGTTGAACTGACCGAGGCGTGCGCAAAGGCACTTCTTGAGAAATGCCCCGATTTTGATTATATAGTAACGCCGGAGGCAAAATCAATACCGCTTGCGTATGAAATGAGCAGACGCAGCGGCAAAAAATATATTGTTGCGAGAAAAGGCGTTAAAATCTATATGGACAGACCGGAGAAGGTCTGTGATGTATCGCTTACAACTCAATCGGAACAGGCATTGTATCTCGGTCACGAGGACGGTGATTTGCTGGCGGGAAAAAGAGTTCTGATAGTTGATGATGTTATTTCAACAGGCGGCAGCTTAAAAGCCGTGAAGCAACTGGTAGAACGCTTTAAAGGTGATATTGCGGCATGCTGCGCTCCGATTGCGGAGGGTGACGCCGCCGAGAGAAAAGATATTATTTTTCTTGAAAAGCTGCCTCTGTTTTTTAAATAATCTTATATAATAAAAGTATATGCGTCTGATTCATTTCAGACGCTGCTTTTTTATGTTTGTATGCACCTGTATTTTTTTGTTGGAATTGTAAAATATATTACTGGTGAAAGGATATGATGAGTGATTCTAAAAAAGTTGCGGTTGTAGGAGTGGGCATGGTCGGAATGTCCTTTGCATACGCACTGTTAAATCAGAATATATGCGACGAGCTTGTTTTAATTGATATAAACAAGGAAAGAGCGAGAGGGGAGGCGGCGGATCTTTCTCATGGACTTGCGTTTGCTCCGAGCTCAATGAAAATAAGCGCCGGAGGATATCGGGAATGTAAAGATGCTGATGTTGTTGTAATATGTGCAGGCGCACCGCAGAATCCCGGCGAATCCAGGCGCGATCTCCTGAAGAAAAATTATATTGCGTTGCAGTCAATCGTAAATTCAGTTATAGCCAGCGGATTTGACGGTGTTTTTCTTGTCGCATCAAATCCTGTTGATATTATGACACAGGCAGTGTATGCGTTATCAGGATTTCCTGCATCAAGAGTCCTTGGCTCGGGAACGGCACTTGATTCGGCAAGACTGCGCCATATGATGAGTGATTATTTTCAAATCAATCCCAGAAATGTTCATGCTTATGTAATAGGGGAACATGGTGATTCCGAGTTTGTTGTTTGGAGTCAGGCATCCATATCCTTCAATTCTCTTGATAAGCTTTCGCAAAAAAATGATAAACTTATGGAAGATATGCAAAAAATAGCAGTTGATGTTCGCGATTCCGCCTATGAAATTATTAAGGCAAAAAAAGCAACATATTACGGTATAGGTATGGTGCTTGCAAGACTGACAAGAGCAATTTTGTTTGATGAAAACTCCATTTTTACCGTATCCGCTTATTTGAAAGGCGAATATAATCAAAAGGGAATTTATGTAGGGGTTCCCTGTGTTGTAAACGGAAACGGCGTCAGAGAAATTCTTGAAATGGAATTAAATAAAAAGGAGCAGGAGCTTTTTGAAAAGTCCTGCTCGGTTTTGCGTGAAATGAAAGATGAAATCGGTTTATAATCTGTGCATTTCTACTTAATATGTGTTGTCAACAAGATATGTTCCGCTGCTCATTACGGCTATGGCATTATCGCCGAATTTGTAAAAACGCTTTATGCTGTCATTAAAATTCAGGTAGTCTGACACAGTGAAATTGTTTCCGTCAATTTTTCTTACCTTATTATTATCACAGCAGACATAGATATCGTTGTTGTCATATGAAATATGGGTGGGATTGACGAAGGTTTTTGCCTCCTTTGCACCGATACGCAAATCAACGCTCATATTCTGGCAGGAATACCTTATAGCACAGTTTTCCTGCGGGCATATGCTCCAGAAATATTTTCCATCCAGTGCAAGATATCTTACCGGTCCGGAGTGGTATTCAAATTCTCCGTTCCATTCAAGCTCCCCCTCACGGTTGAATATTCCTGCTTCTCCGTTGGGATATATTACAAGAACCCGCCTGTCATACAATACGGCAGCGTCACATTGTACAAAATTAGGAATTGTTTTGCTGATTTTATTGAAATTGGCACCGAATTTTTTTAACAGATATGCACTTTTTGTCGATACATCAATACGCATTGTGTCAAAATTTACAACTGAGTACTGCACCTTGTACTGGCTTGGATTTGCAAGCGGCTTTTTTTCGACAATAATTACAGAATTGTCTGAATATTTAATTATATCCACTATTTCTTTAGAACTTATCAGTTGCAAGGCTCAGTCCTCCGATTCCGTATTAGAAGTATTTGCAAGATATCCGAGCGTTAAAAGACTGTCTGTAAGATGTACATCTTCAACAAGAACATCCGGATGTGCCATTGCAATATCAAATGTTGAAAAATTCCAGAAGCATTTTATGCCGATTTTAACAAGCAAATCCGTTATCTCTCCCATATCTGTTGAAGGGATACAGGTGACGGCGCATATCGGTGAATTGTCAATACAGAAGTTTTCAAGATAATTTATATTTCTTACAGGTATTCCTCTGATCATATTGCCGCATAGCGCCTCGTTTTTATCAAATATTCCTATAAGCTTAAAGCCGCTTTTTTTTGAAAACATTTTGTTTGTAACGGCTTTTCCGAGATTACCTGCGCCAATAAGTATGGTTTTAATTTCCTTCTCAACGCAAAGTATTTCCCCTATTTTACCGTGCAGTTCCGGAACATTGTAGCCGTAACCCTGCTGACCGAAACCGCCGAAGCAGTTAAAATCATGGCGTATCTGAGAGGCGGTAAGCCCCATTCTTGAAGCGAGCTCCTTGGAGCTTATTCTTACAATTCCGTTTTCTTTAAGTGATTGCAGAAAACGGTAGTATCTCGGTAGTCTTTTAATTACGGATATAGATATATCATCCCTGCCGACCATTCCTTTTTCCTCTCTTATGGTTAGATATTATTTTGACATATTTGTAATCGTTTCCATTACATAGTCGCCGAATTCACTGCAGGTACAGCCGTCGGCTCTGCCTGTAACGGAAAGCTTCTTTTCCTCAAACATACATTTATCAAGCGCAGCCTCGAGTGACTGAGCCTCTTTTTGATATCCTATATGTGACAAAAGCATAACGGATGCTCTGAGCATGGAACACGGATCCGCATACTGCCCTCTGCCTTCTTTTATCATACGGGGAGCAGAGCCGTGGATAGCCTCAAACATAGCGTACTTTTTACCGATATTTGCGGAACCTGCGGTGCCAACCCCTCCCTGAAATTCAGCGGCCTCATCAGTAATGATATCACCATAGAGATTGGGAAGTACAAATACCTTGAAATCTCTTCTTCTCATCGGGTCAATGAGTTTTGCCGTTGTGATATCAACATACCAATCATCTGTAACTATATCCGGATACTCCTTGCCGATTTTCTGAGCGGTTTTCAGGAATTTGCCGTCTGTTGTTTTGATGATGTTTGCCTTTGTAATGATTGAAACCTTGCCCTTGTTGTTCTTTCTTGCATATTCATAGGCAAGGCGTGCAATTCTTTCACAGCCTTCCTGTGTTGCAACGGTAAAATCAACTGCAAGGTCATCTGTGATATTTACACCATGAGAGCCTACTGCATATCCGCCCTCGGTATTTTCACGGAAAAAGGTCCAGTCAATGCCCTCCTCGGGAACTTTTACCGGGCGCATATTTGCAAAAAGATCAAGTTCCTTTCTCATGGCAACATTGGCTGATTCCACATTGGGCCACGGATCACCTGCTCTGGGAGTAGTGGTAGGTCCTTTTAATATCACATGGCATGATTTCAGTTCCTCAAGAACATCATCGGGAATAGCTTTGTTGCACTTTGCGCGGTTCTCTATTGTCAGACCGTCGATTTCCTTGAATTGCACCTTTCCTTTTTCAACCTCATCTTTGAGGAGAAATGCAAGCACTCTTTCGCTCTCTTTCGTAATAACAGGTCCTATTCCGTCACCGCCGCATATTCCTATGACAATGGTGTCAAGCGCTTCATAGTCCGTAAAATCTCTGTCTTCTTTAATTTTTTTTGCTCTTTGAAGCTGTGATTGCATAAGTATTCTGAATTTTTCAACAGCCTCGTCAATCGCCTTTTCTTCGTCTTTCATATAATCTCTCCTTAATCTATTTGTTCATTTCTCTTGTATAGTCGAGCAGACCGCCGCATACAAGCATAGCCCTCTGCCTGTTTGAAAGGTGAGAAGAGTCAAGCTCATATTCCTCGTTCTTACTGATATTTTTCAGAATAACCGTTTTTTTGTTTTGAATGGCGTCTTTAATTCCGATTAAAGCAAGTTCATCCATCTGATCAATCTTGTCATAATCTTCTTCATTTGCAAAGGTGAACGGAAGAATTCCCGCATTGACAAGATTTGCAACATGAATTCGCGCAAAGGATTTTGTTATGACAGCCTTTACCCCGAGATAAAGCGGAACAAGTGCCGCATGCTCTCGTGAAGAGCCCTGGCCATAGTTTGAACCGCCGATGATTATGCCCTTACCCTCAGCCTTAATTCTTTCAGGGAAAGTTTCATCACATACGCCAAAGCAGTACTGTGAAAGATGAGGAATATTTGAACGGTATGGAAGAATTTTTGCACCTGCGGGCATAATGTGATCGGTTGTGATATTGTCACCGACCTTCAAAACTGCCTTTGCAGTAATGTCATCAGGCAGAGGCATTGTCTTAGGAAACGGTTTGATGTTCGGGCCGCGAAGCACCTCAACGCTGTCTGCACTTTCCTCAGATGCGGGGGGTTCAATCATATTATCGTTTACTATAAATTTTTCAGGCATTTTAACAACAGGAGCCTCACCGAGTTCTCTTGGATCTGTGAGATATCCTGTAAGAGCCGATGCCGCGGCAACCTCAGGAGACACAAGATAAATTCCCGCGTCTTTTGTTCCGGAGCGTCCTTCAAAGTTACGGTTGAAGGTTCTCAGGGAAACACCTGCCGAGTTCGGTGACTGTCCCATTCCGATACACGGACCGCAGGCAGATTCAAGAATTCTTGCACCTGCGTTTATCATATCGGATAAAGCTCCATTGAGCGCAAGCATATTGAGCACCTGCTTTGAACCGGGGGCGATGCACAGTGATACCGAAGGGCATACTGTTTTTCCCTTGAGAATGGACGCCACCTTCATCATATCTACATATGATGAATTTGTGCAGGAGCCTATTGCAACCTGATCAACTTTGATTTTTCCTATTTCTTCTGCTGTCTTCACTTTATCAGGCATATGAGGGCAAGCAGCCATCGGAGTGAGCGCACAAAGATCAATGTCAATTACTTCATCGTAATGCGCGTCTGCGTCAGGTTGAATTTCAGACCAGTCGTTTTCTCTTCCCTGCGCTTTTAAGAATGCAAGCGTGATTTCGTCCGAGGGGAAAATGGAAGTGGTTGCACCGAGCTCCGCGCCCATATTAGTAATCGTTGCTCTTTCAGGAACGCTGAGAGTTTTTACACCTTCACCTGCGTATTCAATAATTTTTCCTACTCCGCCCTTTACACTCATGATTCTCAGCACTTCAAGAATAACATCTTTTGCCGAAACCCACGGTTTCAGATATCCGGTAAGATTGATTTTTGTCATTTTCGGCATAGGAATGTAATATGTACCGCCGCCCATAGCTACGGCTACATCAAGACCTCCCGAACCCATTGCAAGCATACCGATACCACCGCATGTAGGGGTATGACTGTCAGAGCCGATAAGCGTTTTACCCGGAATGGCAAATCTTTCAAGGTGAACCTGATGGCAGATACCGTTGCCGGGACGGCTGAAGTATATGCCGTGTTTTTTTGCAACAGACTGAATATATCTGTGGTCATCAGCATTTTCAAAGCCCGTCTGAAGGGTATTATGGTCAATGTATGCAACCGATTTTTCCGTCTTCACACGGTCAACACCCATTGCTTCAAATTCAAGATAGGCCATGGTTCCCGTGGCGTCCTGCGTAAGCGTCTGATCTATTTTCAGACCTATCTCAGTACCCGGAATCATTTCACCCTCAATAAGATGAGATTGAATTAACTTCTGAGCAAGCGTAAGTCCCATTGTTAAAAAGTCCTCCTAATTGTCAATAATTTTAACGAAGTCTATTCTATTATAAAAGAGCGTTCTTGTCAATGACTAAACAATTACATTTTATAATAGAAGATATATTATATTTGCCTGACTTAATTAATGTTGAAATAGATATGCTCTTGTGCTATAATTAAAATAAATATGCAATGCGTTTTTGGGTATAAATAATATTGAGGTGTTTTTATGCTCAAGGATGAAATGAACAATAACGAAGACGAAAATGATAACGAAAAGGATAATGAGAGTGAACAGCAGGCAAGCAGCGCATCTGATTTTGAAACAGGTTCAATCACTGTTTCAAAGGACGGTCATTTTATTCACTGTCTTACTATAATCGGGCAGATTGAAGGTCATTATATACTGCCCAGCCAAAATAAAACGACAAAGTATGAGCATGTTATCCCACAGCTTGTAGCTATTGAGGAAAGCAAGGAAATTGAAGGTCTGCTGATTATTCTCAATACGGTCGGCGGTGATGTTGAGGCGGGACTTGCTATTGCAGAGTTGCTTTCAACCATGAAAACGCCCACGGCCTCGCTTGTTCTTGGCGGAGGTCATTCAATCGGCGTTCCGCTTGCAGTAAGTTGTAAAAAGAGCTTTATTGTCCCGAGCGCCACAATGACTGTTCACCCCGTAAGAATGAACGGTCTCGTTTTAGGTGTTCCGCAGACGCTTTCCTATTTTGAAAAAATGCAGGACAGAATTGTTAAATTCGTATCCAATAACTCAAAAATAACAGGTGATGACTTTCGAAAACTTATGATGAAAACAGGAGAGCTCATTATGGATGTAGGCACTGTTCTTGATGGCGAGGGAGCTGTGCAATCCGGTCTTATAGACTGCCTCGGGGGTTTGAGCGACGCGCTTGATTTTCTGAATTTGTGTATTGAGGAGAGGGAAAAATGCTCTGGACAATAATTTCCGAAAATGATATTTTTTCATCTTCGGTTTCGGCTGATAACCGTGTCAGGCCGAGCAATCCATACAGTTATATCCGTGACGGCTATTTTTTAGATAATGCTTCTCTTTACGGAGGTAAAAATTATGTCAGTTTTAACAGCAATATTCCAGGCTTTGGCGCAGGCAGTGGCATGGGTGTTGCCGATATCAGAGAGCGGTCATTCCGCAATATTCCATGACTTTTCAGGTCGCTATACAGATGCCTGCTCACAACTTACAGGCATTATACATATCGGAATCGCGATAGGTTTATTTGTTGCGTTTTTCAAGCTGTTTGTAAATCTTGGCAGGAATTTTTTTATGGCATGGAACGATTTGTTTCATAAAAGATTTAAAATAAACCGTGTTTCTCCTTTAAGGAAATTTATGTTTATGACCGTTGTGTCTTTCGTATTTTTTATATTTTATTTGCTTCCTGCCGGAAAATACGGCAATGTTTACAGCCTTTTTCATCACACGGCATATAACGGTAATCTCGTGGGGGAGGGAATTTGTATTGCTCTCACCGGAGTACTGCTTATAGCGGCAACAAGTCTTTTCAGCCGCGGACTGAAAAAAATGCCTGAACCCGTAATAGCGCTTGTTCTCGGCATTGTAGCTTTTTTTGCTGTGCCGACAGCTGGCTCTTCTCTTGTGGCGGGAGTTTTTGCCGCTGCACTTTTAATGGGTATGAGCGATAAATATGCACTCCGATATGCTATGGTATTGTCCGTTCCCGTTTTGATTGTAACCGGAATCATTGAAATCTGCCTCGGTGTTACAAAGATCGGTGTCATTCAGGCAGTTCTCGGACTGACAGTTTCGGCGGCAGCAGCTTTTTTGGCAGTAAAAGTTTTAGTGTACATAATACATAACCGAAAACTACATTACATAGCGTTTTATGATCTTGCAACCGGTCTGTTATGCTTTGTTATAGGGATATTTGAAATAGTTATAAAATAAGAGGTACATATGGCAAATCAAAAAAAGAAAAGCGGCAATAACAGTAAAAAGAAAACTTCACCGCAGAAAAATACAAAAACGCCCGCAATGAATCATCATTCCGAGCACAATTCGGATGTGAGCAGAATAACAGGCATAGCCGTTTTTGCTGTTTCACTGATATTTTTTTTCATGGCGGTCATCGGCGGCGACGGTGTGTGGAATATTCTGCATAATTTTTATGTCGGCGTGTTCGGCGTATTCGGCGCCTGCATTTTTCCTCTGATCACAATTGTTGTTATCATTTACTATTCGCTTAAATATAATTATCTTTCAAAAATTATTGCGAAAGCAATTGAAACAGTCATTTTGGTTTTTCTCATAACCGCGTTTATACATATTATTCAAAATGATACAGGAACAGATTTCAAAGAAGCAATCTTCCAATCCTACATCGATGCCCCCGTCATATTTAACGGTGGGTTTGTCGGTGCTGTCTTTGGATGGCCTTTGCTTACAATGGGTAAAGTTCCCGCCATAATCGTTTCTCTTGTGCTGTTGCTGGTAGATTTTCTCCTTCTTACCGATATGACGGTTATACAGTTTTTTACAGGTGCATTCAAACCCGCAAAAGCAACCTATAAAAAGGTTGCGCCTGTTATAGAAGAACGCATAGAGCAAAGAAAAATGAATAGAGCCAATATAGATGTTCCGCTTGATATTGCGCCTTTGGAAGAAAGCGGCAAAAAAACAAAAAGCTCTAAGAAAACTCCGCAGGAAAATGACAGTGCAGTCAGTGATGCATCTGTTCCCAAAGATATAATTGATGAGATTAATGCCGCCACTGAACGAAACAGAAAGGCAAGGAATAATCGGGATACTTCTGATAAAACAATAGATGAGATTGTTGAAAATGCTTCTTCGGAGAAAAGACAAAAATCTTCCTCCGCCTCCTTTGAAGAAGAAAAGTTCACCGTTTCCAAAGAATCTATGGAATCGACCGTAAATGATTACCAGCTTCCTTCCGTAAAACTCCTTGCACAGGGCAGCAAAAAGGCACAGAAGGATATCAGCGGCGAGCTTAAAGAAAACGCGGAGCGCCTTATTGAAACGCTGGCCTCATTTAATGTTGACGCAACGATTACCGACATATCCAGAGGGCCTACCGTTACAAGGTATGAAATAAAGCCTGCGGCAGGTATTCGTATTTCCAAAATAACAAACCTCGCGGATGATATAGCGTTGAATCTTGCTGCAACGCATGTCCGTATTGAGGCACCAATCCCCGGTAAGGCCGCTGTCGGAATAGAAGTTCCGAATATAATTAAAAATTCCGTTTCAATGCGTGAACTGATTGATACGGATGAATTCAACGAACAGAATTCAAAGCTTTCGGCAGGGCTTGGCAAGGACATAGGCGGCAAATGCGTATTCTGTGACATTGCAAAAATGCCGCACCTTCTTATTGCGGGAACTACCGGTTCCGGTAAATCTGTATGTATGAATTCCATTATTGTTTCCATACTTTACAGAGCAAAACCGGACGAGGTTAAATTCCTGATGATTGATCCCAAGCAGGTTGAGTTTTCAAAATATGCGGGTATACCGCATCTGCTTGTTCCTGTTGTTTCAGACCCGAGAAAGGCGGCAGGCGCCCTTGGCTGGGCTGTTTCCGAAATGCTTCAGAGATATCAGAAATTTTCACAAACAGGTGTAAGAGATATCGAAGGCTATAATAAATATGTTGAAAAGCACAGCGATATGGAATTTATGCCCAAAATATGTATATTTATTGATGAACTTGCCGATTTGATGATGGCAGCGCCAAAAGAGGTTGAGGATTCTATATGCCGTTTGGCTCAGATGGCGCGCGCGGCAGGCATGCACCTTGTCATTGCGACTCAAAGACCGTCTGTTGATGTAATTACAGGTTTGATTAAGGCAAACATTTCCTCACGAATTGCCCTTACTGTTTCATCCCAGATTGATTCAAGAACAATACTTGACACGGGAGGCGCGGAAAGGCTGCTTGGAAGAGGCGATATGCTTTATTCACCCATAGGCTCGTCCAAACCGCTTCGTGTTCAGGGATGCTTTATTTCTGATGAAGAGGTTGAAAAGCTCTGTGATTTTGTAAAGAATCAGGGTGAAAGCAGTTACGATGATAATATTCAGAAAGAAATTGAAGCAAAGGCTGTTCAGGATAAAAAAGCTTCACCGTTTGAGGATGAGGACGACGGAGAACAGCTTGACGCACTGTTTGAAAAAGCGGTGGATGTCGTTCTTGAAACAGGTACCGCCTCTACTTCTTTCCTTCAAAGAAAGCTTTCTGTCGGTTATGCACGCGGTGCAAAAATTATTGACCAGCTTCAGGAAAAGGGTATAATCGGACCTGCAAACGGAGCAAAGCCGAGAGAAATTCTCATTAATCGACAGCAGTGGATGGAAATGCAGGCATATTCATCAAACGGTGAATTTACTGTAGAAAATACAGAGCAGATGTCATTTGATCAGACCTCTGACGATAATAATATGACTGATGGTTCAGAGGAGTATTCATGACTGATTTTTTGCCGATAAATAAAAAAGAAATGAGCGACAGGGGATGGAATGAGGCGGATTTTGTCTATGTTACAGGCGACAGTTATGTTGACCATCCTTCCTTTGGAGCTTCTATTATAACAAGAGTTTTGGAAAGTCAGGGATATAAAGTAGCCGTACTCAGCCAGCCGGATTGGAAAAGTACGGCTGATTTTGTGCAGTTTGGCAGACCAAGACTCGGCTTTTTCGTAACAAGCGGAAATATTGACTCCATGGTTGCACACTATACCGCCGCTAAAAGACTCCGACGCGATGATGCCTATACCGCTGGGGGAAAAGCAGGTAAAAGACCCGACAGAGCCGTCATTGTTTATTCAAATCTGATTAAGCGTATTTATCCCGATATTCCTGTAATCATAGGCGGTCTTGAAGCTTCACTGCGCAGATTTGCGCATTATGACTATTGGGATGATAAAGTACGCCCGAGTATTCTGATGGATTCAAAGGCGGATCTTCTGACATTCGGTATGGGTGAAAAGCAGACGATAGAAATTGCCGAGAGACTTGCAAACGGAGAAAATATCTGCGATATGCGTGATATCAAAGGGACTTGTTATGTCTGTCCCACCGTTGAAACACCTTATGACGGCGTTGAATGCCCAAGCTATGACAATGTTGTTAAAAACAAGGTTGAATATGCCAAATCATGCCGTATTCAACAGGATGAGCAGGATCATATCCGAGGCAGGGTAATAAAGCAGAAACACGGCAAATGGATGGTTGTGCAGAATAAACCTATGCCTCCTCTTACTCAAAAGGAACTGGACTGGGTCTATTCTCTGCCGTATATGCGTACATATCACCCAAGCTATGAAAAGCTCGGCGGTGTCAGCGGAATTAAAGAAGTGGAATTTTCCATAACGCATAACAGGGGCTGTTTCGGTGCCTGCAATTTCTGTTCCATTGCCTTTCATCAGGGCAGGTATGTTACCGCCCGTTCAAAAAACAGCATTATTGCCGAGGCAAAAAAGCTCGTGAATATGCCGAATTTTAAAGGGTATATTCACGATGTGGGAGGGCCTACCGCAAATTTCAGGAAGCCGTCCTGCACCCTCCAAGAGACAAACGGGCTTTGTAAAGGGAAAAAATGCCTTGCTCCCACGCCCTGTAGGAATCTCACGGTCGATCACAGCGAGTATCTTGATATTCTTCGCTGTTTAAGAAAAATTGACGGAATAAAAAAGGTTTTCATACGAAGCGGAATAAGATATGATTATCTGCTTGAGGATAAAGATGATGCATTTTTTAAGGAACTGGTTGAGCATCATGTTTCAGGTCAGCTAAAGGTTGCTCCTGAGCATTGCTCGGCGGCTGTTCTTGAAAAAATGGGTAAACCGTATATTGAGGCATATATACGCTTTTCAAAGCGCTATTTTCAGTACACGGGGCAAATTCATAAAGAACAGTATCTTGTCCCTTATCTGATGTCCTCACATCCGGGTTCAACGCTTGATGATGCCATTGAGCTTGCGCTGTTTCTAAAAAAGAATCATATAAGACCTGAACAGGTGCAGGATTTCTACCCCACACCGGGCACAATATCCACCTGTATGTTTTATACAGGCCTTGATCCATACACTATGAAAGAGGTCTATGTGGCAAAAACAGAGCACGACAAAGCGTTGCAAAGAGCTTTGCTTCAGTATTTTAATCCCGCAAATCACCGCCTTGTTGAAGAGGCGCTCAAAAAGGCCAAGCGCTTTGATTTGATAGGATATGACAGAAAATGTCTCATAAGACCGTCAAAAGATGCAAGCGGCAAAAGAAAACCTGATTTATATTATTCAAAGAAATATAACAATAACAGAAAGAGCAGGAAAAGATGAAAGACAGTAAAAGGCAAAGCATAATTATGACAGGCATAGGGTTAATATTCATTTCATTTGTTTTGTTTTATTTTGCTTTTTCACAGCCAAAAATTCATACTGTTGATAATGCCGCAACAGTTTCACAGAGTGCCACACAGGTTTTGTCAGAAAAATCGGTATCTCAACCTGCTGTTGATGTAACGCAAAGTAATCGCACCGCCGCTTCAAAAGCGCAGACGCAGCAATATCAGACACAGAAAACGACAATATCACAGGCCAATACCTCCAAGGAGGATTCAGACGCTGTTATATATCCGCTTAATATCAATACATGTACCGAGCAGGAGCTGACAAGTGTAGACGGAATAGGTCCGACAAGAGCAAATGCAATTATTCAGTACAGGGATTACCTTAAAGGGTATACAAGCGTTGAGCAAATCAAAAATATTAAAGGAATAGGGGATAAACTTTATGAAAAAATTGCCCCTTATCTTACGGTATGACTGTTTTTATCTCTGCTCTTAGGAGCTTTTTAAAAATCCTTTTTCCGAACAGATGTGCATTTTGCGGCGATGTTATAGAACTTGACCAAACCATATGTGAGCAGTGCGGAAATCTTCCGTCCATTAAAATGCCGATTTGTTGCGATTGCGGCTGTTCAAAATCAGACTGTACCTGCAAAAACCGTAAAAACGAATATAAGAAAATCTGCGCGCCTTATTATTATGAGGACAATGCGGTAAAGGCTGTCAACAGATTAAAAGAGTCAGATATGCCTTTCATCGCAAAAAGACTTGCTGCTGATATGTCCGCGTGTATAAAGGAAAATTATTCCGATGTAAAATTTGATATCATTTGTTATGTCCCTTTGAGCAGGTGTAAAATCAATAAAAGGGGATATAATCAGTCACAACTTCTTGCGGATGAAATTTCAAAATCCATAAATGTTCCCGTTTCTTCTCTGCTTTATAAGGTGCGGGAAAATAAGCCGCAGAAACGCCAGAGTGAAAAAGAAAGGAAACTCAATGTTTTCGGTGTATTTGATGTAAAGGATAAAGCATTTGTCAGGGATAAAACCGTGCTGCTTATAGATGATGTTAAAACCACAGGCTCTACCTTGAATGAATGCTCGAAAATGCTTAAAATCCACGGCGCAAAGGCAGTCTATGCAGCCGTCGCGGCAATCGTAATGCATAAAACGCCAAAATGACAAAATGAAGCTTCAGCCTCATTGAGGCTGAAGCAAGTAGTAATAATATATTTTTTATAAGGATTTATGCATATGTATATAAAAGAAATTTATGATGATACGGAAAAACAATGTATTACCAGATGTATAATAGAAAACCTTACCGATTGGTTTGCCATCCCGTTAGCCAGAGAAAAATACATACAAAATAGTGCGGGAAAACATTATTTTTGCGCCTATGTCAAGGATAAACCTGTTGGATTTCTCTATCTTAAACAAACGGGCAAGGATACACTTGAACTTGAAATAATGGGTGTTTTGAAAAAATATCACAGAAACGGCATAGGTAAGGCGTTATTTGAAAATGCCAAGGCGTTGGCTCGTGAAAACGGATATTCTTTTATCCAAGTCAAAACCGTACAGATGGGGAAATATAAACATTATGACAATACCAATAAATTTTATCTTTCGTTAGGATTTAAAGAACTTGAAGTATTTCCCACATTGTGGGATAAAGATAACCCATGTCAAGTCTATGTGATTTCATTAACGGAATGAGCTTGCAGCATTAATAGAATTTTTTACCGCTTATTTCCTGTTTTCTTTATCGTATGCTTTAATCCAAAATTTGAGAATTTTTTTGGATTCACCATATTTTTATGCGGATAATACGAAAGATACTTTACAACCTTCTTTTGCTTACCCACTTAAACATATCATCGCAGTAACCAATGCCTGTATTTTACTTTTGAACTTCTTTTTCATATATTTCAAGCCGATTTTCGGGAGATATTTCTCCCGTATTTATAAATCCGTTGCTTAACCAAAATGGTTTACCCGTAACGGGATCGGAGGTAAGATATATTCTCTGTGTTTCGTGAGAGGCAAATAAAAATTCAATACGCCGAAACATATCTTTTCCATACCCTTTGCGACGGAATTCGGGTATAACATAAAATTCCATAATATAGCCATATTCGGGTTTTATAAACCCCTTATGCCCATAATGATCAACCATACAGTAATAAAAACCTATCAAAACATCATTATCATAGCAAAGTTCAAGATGGCGGTCATAATCACCCTGAATATTTATCATACTCTGTGTAACTTGACATATCACATCATAAGATGTTTTTCGGTTCTGATGCGCGTCAAGCTCCTTGTTGTAAGGAATCATCAGATTTAAAAGCAGATTATAGTGACTTACATTGCCATGTTCTACCTGCACAAATTTTAAATTTTTCATTTCAACACCTCTAAATTATTGATAAAAAAATCACCGCTGATAAAATCAGAGGTGATTCAATATCCGTATAAAAAGGTATTTATCCCGCAGACAAAACGGCATCTGATTTTATCAGTATAACATTTGTCATTTTGTCCACCTCGCTTTCTTTTTTGGATAATATGATAATATCATAAAAATCGTAAATTGTCAATTTCAGTAATTTTCATTTTATTTAAAAATAAAATAAAACAACCTTAACAAAAAGCTAAGACTGTTTCATTTTGGTGCGGAAGAAGGGACTTGAACCCTCATGAACTTGCATTCACTAGAACCTGAATCTAGCGCGTCTGCCATTCCGCCACTTCCGCATATTTGATTTTTGTCCTCTAAATTTTACACGGCGAGGACGACCGAGGCGGAGCTTACTTTCAGTTAGAAACTTACTTTTCTGCTTAATCCGCATTTTATAATAACAGCAAATGCCGAAATTATTGCTTTTATATGCCACTGTTCACTAACAGCATATGAATAATAACACAATAAGCTTGAAAAGTCAATTCATTATGATATAATTTACTCGGTGAAATTATGAGAAAATTTTTTTGCGTTTTATCAGTGCTCACAGCGTCCGGAATATCAGGCTATTATATGTGCATAGGCGGAATATCAGGCAATGAAAGTGCATTTTCCAAAGTAGGTTTGAGCCATCCTATTCTTTTTTTCGTTTGGGGGATCAGTACATACATCGCGCTTTGTGTCAATCTTTATGCCGGATATAAAAAAACAAAATATAATTTTTACATACCTCTTTTGTTTGTTTCCGCTATTGCAATGATATTGACTCTGATATGTGATTTTGACTATAGCCGGCATACACAATATATGATTCATTGTGCCGCATCACTTACTTTTTCTGCTGTAAACGCAATACTTGTATTTGCACTGTTTTTACTGACAAAAAAATATCTTTTTACTTTTATAACAGGAGCGGTACTCGTGACGGATTTAGTTTTGCTCCTGATTTTTAAAGAAACTGCTCTTATAGAAATTGTCCCGATTTTTGCAGGATATATACTGCTTTTAATTAACAATCTTAAAAAGGAGAAAGAATTAGTTGGAACTTGACAGAAAACTGAAAAATATTCAGTCATATCCCTTTCATATGCCCGGACACAAGAGAAATAAATGCTTTGATCTTCCGTCAAGTGATATTGATATAACGGAAATCAGCGGTTTTGACAATCTTCATAATCCCAAGGATATAGTAAAGCAAATTCAAGAGCAGACGGCAGAACTGTTCGGATATAAAAAAAGTATTATCAGTGTCAACGGTTCAACCTGTTGTGTCCTTGCGGCGATATCCGCAGTATGCAGCCGTGGAGACAAGATCATCATTGCAAGAAACTGTCATAAGTCCGTATATAATGCCTGTTATATTAATGAGCTTGATACTGTTTATATAGAGCCCGAATATAACAGTGAATATGGTTTTTGGGGCAGAGTTTCGCAGGAGTCTGTCGATCGGGCAATTGCTGAAAATCCCGAGGCAAAGGCACTTGTTATTACCTCTCCTACTTATGAGGGCTTTGTAAGCAATATAAAATGTGGCATTACGCTTATTGTTGATAACGCACACGGGGCTCATTTCGGTTTTGCTGACTGGCTTCCTCAAAGACAGAACGGTGATATCATAATTCAGTCGCTTCATAAAACCCTGCCATGCCTGACGCAGACTGCGGTTATACATATAAATAACGGGCGCTATTATGACAGTGTCAGGAAATATATGGATATATTTGAGACAAGTTCACCGAGCTATGTCCTTCTTGATTCTGTTGATAAATGTATGGACTTTTTAAAGGACAGCAGGGCGGATTTTGAGAAATACAAAAAAAGGCTTTTTACTTTTTATCAAGAAGCTAAAAAAATTGAGGGCATCCATATCATTAAAAATGATGATATAACAAGGATTGTACTTTCAGCTGACTCAATGAACGGTGCGCAGCTTGCACAGTTTATGAGAGAAAAATATGCAATTGAGTCTGAATGCGCCGGTGTCGATTATGTTATTCTTATTTCAACGGTAGCAGACAGCGATAACGGCTTTGAGAAGCTCTTGAATTCCTTAAAAAATATTGGTATCGGAAAAAAGCGCAGAGCAGAAATTCCCAAGCCTGTTATTCCTGTAAAAAAATGTCTTCCGTGTGATGTGGGCTGTACGGCTGAAACGGAGCTTGAGAAAAGCGAAAATCTTATTTGCGCGGAAACGGTTTTTGCTTATCCTCCGGGTGTGCCTATAATCATTGCAGGAGAGGTAATCAGCAGAAATATTATTGATTATATCAATAAGCTGTTCCATTCTGGCGTGAATGTAATGTCAGATTCCGCACTGCTGCCTCTAAAGATATTGACAAAGAAATGATATTAATGTAAAATAGCCTTAATAAAATTTGGAAAGAGGTGTTCTCTGTGAAAAGAATTAACACTTTAAGCTCACGCAATCTTTGCGATTCAGCTAAAAAGGGCGGCTGCGGTGAATGTCAGACATCTTGCCAATCAGCAAGCAAAACTTCATGCTCTGTAGCAAATCAGAAATGCGAGCAGTTAAAGAAGTAAAGGAAACGAATTATGGTGGGTGAATGCCCGCCTTTTTCTTTGGAGTAAATTATGATTCATTCTTATAAAATGAACGGCTATAATATTGTTATTGACCAAAACAGCGGTTGTGTTCATTCAGTTGACGATGTCGCCTATGATATAATCAATATGTATGAAAGCAAAAGCAGAGAAGAGATAAAAACCTTTATCCTTAATAAGTATAGCGATAAGGCAGATGTAACACCGGAAGAAATTCAACTGTGTTTTGACGATATAGAAGAGCTGATTTCGGAAAATAAGCTGTTTTCGCACGATATCTTTGAGAAGACTGCACAGCAGTTCAAAAAAAGACAGGGCATTTTAAAAGCGTTATGCCTTCATGTTGCGCACGACTGCAATCTTGCCTGTAAATACTGCTTTGCCGGTAAAGGCGGATATGACGGACCCAAAGGTATTATGAGCCTTGAAACAGGTAAAAGAGCGCTTGATTTTTTAATAGAGCAAAGCGGCACAAGAAAAAATCTGGAGGTTGATTTTTTCGGTGGTGAGCCTCTGCTTAACTGGGAAGTCTGCAAAAAACTTGTCAGATACGGCAGAGAGCAGGAGAAAAAGTATAATAAAAATTTTCGTTTTACGCTTACAACAAACGGACTTCTTATTAATGACGATGTTATTGAATTCTGCAATAAGGAAATGGCGAATGTCGTTTTGTCGCTCGATGGCAGAAAAGAGGTAAACGATAAAATGAGAGTCTCGCCAAACGGCAGAGGCTCCTATGATTTGATTGTTGATAAGTTTAAAAAATTTGCCGCTTCGAGAAATCAAAAGGATTATTATATGCGCGGCACATTTACGCATCATAATCTTGATTTTGCAAGTGACATTATACATATGGCAGATTTAGGCTTTAAAGAGCTTTCAATAGAGCCTGTTGTGTCATCCCCGGATGAGGATTACGCTTTGAAAAATGAGGATTTGCCTTTCATTAAACAGCAGTATCAGCTTCTTGCTGATGAGATGCTCAGAAGATACAGAAAAGGCAATGGCTTTACCTTTTATCATTATATGATTGACCTTAACTCGGGTCCGTGCATAGTAAAAAGAGTGTCGGGCTGCGGAGTCGGAACCGAATACCTTGCCGTTACGCCAAACGGGGATTTGTACCCCTGTCATCAATTTGTCGGTGACGACAGTTTTCTTGTCGGAAATATTTATGACGGAATAAAAAATAAATCTGTTCTGGAGCAGTTTGAACAGTGCAATGTCTATTCACATCGCGCATGTCTTGACTGCTTTGCAAAACTATACTGTTCCGGCGGGTGCGCGGCAAACGCATATCACACAACAGGGAGCGTGGACGGCGTTTATGAATTTGGCTGTGAACTTCACAGAAAAAGAATAGAATGTGCGATTATGCTCAAAGTAGCCGAAGCGGAGGAAAATTTAAAAATAGAATATTGAAAATAAACGGACGCCCTGAAAACATCGGGGCGTCCGTTTTACTGTGTTGTATTGTTGTAAATCTTTATGTTTTCATGAACATTGTCTATCGGTTTGCCAACGCATAATGGTTCTAAAACAACAGGATTTTTTTGCGAAAAGCTGTTATCGTGAATATTCATATTTTTACAAGGACCTGATTCATACCATTCTTTGCAGTCACAGGAAATATAGATATCAGGCATTCTGATATTTTTAAATCTGTTGTTGTATATTTCTGATTTTCTGTCAGTGGAGCAAAGTATTCCTCTTGTAGGTATTGCTTTAAAATAACAGTTTGAAATAGTTACTTCGGGGTTATATGTAATATTTTCAATGACAGTCATTTTTTCGGCAAGCTCAGGTAATTCCTCCCTGAACTTTATGGTTACCTCCTTGTTCTCAATGTCGTCCTTGGTCTGTTCAACCGTATAAATATCGCCTGTCTGCGCAAGATTTTCACGCCTGTAAAATTTTACACTGTCACCGGGGAAAAAGGCTCTGTAACCGCCCTGCTGCTTATGTACAAATTCAAATACCGCGGTTTTACCGTCAATCATTTTTTTAGTTCTCAGAAAAGCGCCGTGGATATTAATTGCGTCATCATGCGGATGCGTAAAAAAGCAATCGTTTATTTTTACTGCACCCTTACATCCGCAGATATGAATACTGTCGGCAAAAGAGGATACGATATGATTTTCAGCGGGTTTAAACTGAATCTGCTCAAAAGTGATATTTTCACACATCTGGCAGAGCCAGCCGAATCCGTGCATATAATGGACTGTTATATTTTCAAAAACCATATTGCCGCATTCCCAGAAGAAAAGACCGCAGTTGTCCCTGAGACGATTCTGCGACATCGTTATAATATCGCCTATTTTAAATTTCGGTGCAATCAGATAGGATATTACAATATCAAAGTCACCGGATTTTTTTATTGAAATTCTGCGTCTGATAGGTGAGAGCTGTGTTCTGTAAACCTCATCTCCTCTGTGCATAACATTGCAGTAAGTATTTGTGTTGTTATGTAACTCATAATATTTTTCACCGGTAAGCGGGCTTTTTTCAAAAAAATAAATATTTCTTTTATTAATTTCAAATTCCGTGTTTTCACCAAGCGAATATGTAATTTTGTTTCCTTGTATTTTTTTGACAGTCATTTCGATGTTAGTAGGTGCGTTGTATTTTATTGTGACATTTTTAAGGTTAATACCGGCGCACCTTACGGCAGCAAAGGAGCACATATCACCGTGGATAATAAATTCTGACCCGTTGCCGTCTATTGTAATATTATTTTTATCCTCAATCAGAATCGCAAAGTATTTATCGGGTTTTACAAAGGAATCCGTGTTGGTCATATGGTATGCCTTGCATCTGCTGAGCTCCTTGAAAAAATGATATGCGTTTTTCGGAAAAAATAAGGTGTCGCCATCACATAAATCGCTGATTGCTTTTTGAACACCGGTTGAAGCGTTGTCCGCGCTGCAATATTTTGTAACATCAATAATCACAAGCTGCACCTCCGTAATAGCTTTTATTATAATTATATAGTATTTTTTGTATATGCGCAATATTTTATTGACACGGTTATCCATTCTAATGTATTATATTCATGAACACTTATTTTCAGTAAGTGTTGCCGTAATTTGGTGTAATTATCGGAGGGGTGTATATATGGGATGGAAAGATATTTACCAGAGTAAATTGGTAACGGCGCAGGAGGCTGTAAAAGCAATCCGCGACGGTGACAAGGTTGTTACAGGATTTGGATGCGGTGAGCCTTTCGGTATTGAAAGGGAATTGATTAATAACTATGAGAAGTATCATGATGTTGAAATAATAAATATGCTAACCCTCGGTGATTCGCCATGGTGTCGGGAGGAAATGAAAGGTCATTTTACTCTTAACTGCCTCTTTGCCTCACCGAGCAACCGCAAGGCTATTTCAACAGGAATCAGTGAGTTTACCACATCACATTTTTATGAAATACCGGAAGTCATCAAAACATATCTGCGCCCGAGAGTCTCCATTGTTATGGTATCTCCTCCTGATGAGCACGGTTATGTCTCTTTCGGTACGACTGTTGATTATACAAGAGGGACAGCGGAATACTGTGAGGTGGTTATTGCTCAGGTCAATAAATATATGCCTCGTACATTCGGAAACAGTATTATGCATGTAAGAGATTTCACATATTTTGTGGAATGTGATGAAAAGCTGCCTGAAGTAAAAGGTGTAGAAATTTCTGATACAGAAATGAAAATCGGAAAATACTGCGCGTCTCTTATTAATGACGGCGACTGCCTGCAGCTTGGAATCGGCGGAATACCTAACGCTGTCTGTGCGCAGCTTTGGGATAAAAAAGATTTGGGTATACACAGTGAGCTTGTCGGCGATGGTGTTGTAGACTTGCTTGAGGCGGGAATAATCAATAACAAGAAAAAGCAGACCAACAGGTACAGAACCGTTCTCGGCGCGGCGTTCGGCTCTGAAAAGCTTAATAACTACATAAATAACAATCCTTCCGTGGAGCTTCATCCAATTGATTATGTAAATAACCCGATTGAAATTGCCAAAAATGACAATGTTGTTTCCATAAACTCCTGCCTTCAGGTTGATTTGCTCGGTCAGGTTGTATCCGATACGGTAGGTCTTAATCAGTTCTCTGCGGTCGGAGGTCAGGTGGATTTTGTCCGCGGAGCTACTATGAGTAAAGGCGGCAGATCCATTATTGCAATGCCATCAACCGCAAAGAAGGGGCTTATTTCAAGAATTGTTCCGATTATTACGGAGGGAAGCGCGGTTACAACACCGCGAAATGATGTCAATTTTGTGGTTACCGAATACGGAATTGCGCAGCTTAAGGGAAAGTCACTTAAAGAAAGAGCAAAGGCGCTTATACTCATATCTCATCCAAAATTCCGTCCTCATCTTGTAATTGAATATATAAAAAGATTTAACGAGGAGCCGTTCAGCAAGCATGAACTGAGAGAACAGTTTGTCGGTGTAAAGGAGCAAATAGAAGAGAGACGGCAGCAAATAAGAGAAGATCTGCGCAAAAAGCTTCCCGGAAATGATGAAAAATCAACAGTCTGATCCCTTTAACCCTTATTGACAATTTTCAGTATAAATGATAAAATATGAGCATTATTTTTTAAGGAGATTCATTAATAATGGCATTGATTAAAGAAGAATATTTCGGTATTGCAAGAAAAATCGTATCCAATATGACTGCCGAAAGCTGGGAAACAATTCCACATGCGACTATGACCTATGAGCCGGATGTTACTGAACTTTTTAAGGAAATAAAAATATTGAATCAGGATTGTACCGATAAAACAAAGAAAATAACCATCAATACAGTCATGCTTAAAATTATATGTGAGGGTCTGAAAGCAGCACCTAAGATGAATACACACCTGCTTTTTAACAGAAAGCTTGTTCGCGGAACACTAAAATATTTCGATAACATTGACATTTCAATGCCTATGGTACTTCCGTCAGGAGAAATGATGACTGTAAATATGCATGATATGGGCAGCAAATCGCTTTCTGAAATGACGGCTGCTATAAATGATACAATCAGAAGAGCAAAGCATTCGGATATGAATGAAGTTATGTTTGAGGTGTCTCTTGACAATACGCTTACAGGTCTTAAAAACGGTAAAATACTTCAGACAGTTCGACGCTTATACGGTTCAAAGACTCCCGGTAAGCATATGGTACATTCGCTTTCAGGTTCTGCTAAGAAAAAATATTATTCCATTCCTGTTTCAGAAAGGCTTACAAAGCATGACATTGAGCAGGGCACTACAACCGTATCAAACCTCGGCTCAATATACAGAGAGCAGAGGGGCGTTTGTGCTCTTTTAGAAATTATACCGCCTCAGACAACAGCCTTTGCAGTAAATGCGGCTCAGAGAAGACCTACTGTTGTAAAGGATGAAAACGGCAATGAGAAGATAGAAGTAAGAACTGTTCTGCCGCTTACTATTGCCATTGACCACAGAGCTCTTGACTATGGCGATGTGGTTCCGTTTATGAAAAAGCTTGATGAAATCTTTGCAAACCCTTCCATCATCCATAGTTGGAAGTGATATTCTCGGTTATAATTAAAACAACGGTACAGTCGTAAAACCATACCGTTGTGAAAAAATATTGTTATCTGATCGGACATTGCTGCCGTAAATACATATGATTAAGCCAATCTTATAAAAGAAATATTTGTTCCTACTGTGGGAGTACCTGTAGTAACGCTTCCGGCTACAAGATTAACGCTTACTGTGGAAACTGAATTTGCAGGAACGGCAACTATATAGCTTCCGTTTGCAATGCCAGCATCATTTAATGCAGTTGTAGTTGGATTTACAGTGCTTCCGTTAACAACCAGTGCTACCTGAGAGGTACTGAATGTTCCTGCAACCTGCCAGTTTACTAAATAGGTGCGGCCTGTTGTTCCGCCAGAAAGTGTAAATATTTCGCCTGTAGCATTTGGTGTAATGCCTGCTGCGTCCGTATTATAAGCAGTTAAAGGAAATGGTACATTATTACCTTGTGTTACACTTACCGGAGTTGCAGAAGCATTATAGAACAGCGCGTATGATGCAGTAACAGGTGCCGGAATTATCGGAGGTGTAGGCGGCATAGGCGGCATTGGCGGATTAGGATTTACTGGCGGCATTGGAAATACCGGCGGGAAAAAATTGGGAAATCCATCAGCAAATCGAACGGTTACATTGTTGTTGTCACAGCAGCATGGTGATGCGGTGCTGTAAACTGTTGTATTTAAATTGCTGAGATTTCTTCGTGAACAGCTCATAGCTAATCTCCTTTCATAAATTAGGTTATAACAACCGTACTTTATACTATGAAAATTATCAAAAAAAGAGATAAAACAATTCAAAAATAATAACGATAGCGTTAAAATGGCACACGGATAAACAATCGGAAATGCTCAAACCGGCAAATATGCCGGATATCACTGCTGCCGCAGTGTAAACAATTAAAAAAATCAGATTCAAAAAGTCTGATTTATATAAATGCAGGTATGGTGAAACTGGCAAACACGCTGGATTTAGGATCCAGTGGAGCGATCTCCTTGCAGGTTCAAGTCCTGTTACCTGCACCACAAAGCAGCAAGCTTTTCGGCTTGCTGCTTTTCTCTTTTTGGATTCTATGATGCTATTGATGAATCTACCAATTCACCAGTATCATAGATATCAGTGTGGCTTTTAAATCTGCCATTAAGTGTTATGTTTACATCTAATTTGCCGTTCACTTCAGATATTTTAATATGATCAACCAACATTCTTAAATCAGAATCATTGATTGATTTCTCTTCAATGATTTTGTCGAGCACTTCAATGCTACTTTTGATATCAGCCTTTCGCTTTTTAATGGTTTCGTCTATATGCTCGATTTCATCGATTCTTTTTGATATTCTTTCAATATCGTTTTCGCATTTCTCAAGCATTTGAGTGTAAACATCAGCTCGCTCTTTATCCCTCAATCGTTCAAGCAAGATTTCTTCTTGATCTAATTTTCTTTGAGATAGTTGTTCAGTCAAGGATTTAATGTTGTTTTGGCTGAGCGCTTTGTTCTGCTTCCACAGACTTAACTTTGCATCAATCTGCTTAAAATTTTCCTGTGCCTGTTGTCTGATGTTTAACAATTCTGAATATACAATTTCATCGAGTACACTTTCATTTATTCTGTGTGGACTGCAATGCTCTTTACCATATCGATGGTAGCTGTTGCAGACATATTCAATTCTGTCGGGTTTATCTTTACATTTCCTGATTTTGCACGAGAATGAAGATCCACAGTCACCGCACTTAATCAAACCTGTATATCTATGATAAGGTTTATCGAAGTTTGATCTCACATTATCTTTTTTCTTGCTTTCAAGCAGCATCTGAACTTTGTCAAAATCTTCTTTGCTTATTAGTGCAGGAACTGCATTGTCATGCCTGATTTGTTCGTCTGTTGAATAAGTTTTTCTCTGCTTGTTTATCTTGTCAAGCATGTACTTATGATTAACAAGATTACCACAATAAAATTCATTTATTAACACTCGTTTAACTGCTGTGCCATTCCATAAATACCTTGTAGTTATTTCGGGTTTATTGTACCCTTGTTTTTTATTAAGATATTTCAGTTGATAGTATGCAGGTGTCTTTAATCCTTCAGCATTTAATTTGTGAGCAATGTTTTTCAGTCCATAACCATCAAGATACATTTGAAATATCCTTCTGACAATGTTTGCAGGTTCTTCCATTATGAGAATCTCTTTTGTATTCTTGTCTTTGAAATATCCCATCGGAGGTATCATAACCAATCCTTCTTTTTGCTTTTGAAGAAATCCAGCACGAACTTTTCGACTGATGTCACGGGCATACATATCATTGAACAAACCTTTGAATCCGATAATTAAATCATCATTCTCATTACTTGTGTCAAGATTTTCTGTAACAGATAACACTTTAACATCATTTTCACGCAAATAATCAATGAACAATGCCGTTTGCGTTTTATGTCTGCCAAGTCTTGACATATCCTTAACGATGACTGCATCAATTAATTTATTCTCAACAGCTTCATAAATTTTATTGATACCATCACGGTTAAAATGCATACCGCTTACATTGTCATCAAAGGATTCACCGACGATATTAAAACCATTTTTGTTTGCATATTCTCTGATAATGTTCTGCTGATTTGTCAATGAATTTAATTCGTCATCTTCATCTCTTGAGAGTCGTGCATATAACCATACTCGCATTTTATCACTCCTTTCGCAAGCACACATTATCACAACTCCTTTTCCAAGTCCAGACGATTAGAATTATTTTCATTGCAGATTGAAATATCGTTGTTGAATAGATAATTTTTGATGATAGATTCTAAAAATTTATCAAATTCATTTTGCTTTCCGTTGTAGGAAATCGTAACACTGTTAATGTTATTTTGAATTTTATTCGTTGCCATACGGCAACACAGAATCTAAAACTTTTCCGTCATTCCCCCAATCAAATTGTATTTGCGATAATAATTATCGACTTGGATTTCAGTTTTTGTTTCATATATTTCCTTTCCGCCTGCCGATTGATCTGCAGGACTTTTTAATTTCACATAAACAAACCGATACCGTGGTTTTGTTCCTGATTGTTGTATTCATTTCTGCAATGAGCAAGCTGTGCTTTTGTAATTTTCAATCCGTGAGCACGCATTTTTTCAATGATTTTATCAAGTTCCATATCTTCAATTTCGACTGCATAATAATCATCGTTCTGTTCAATCGTTGGCAAATTTGAAAGCATTTCAAAAATATTTGCAGTCAATCCGTCTGTGCAATTACCCGATGTTGGTGTTTTGTATTCGAGTATGTCCTCTGCAAGAATTGAATTGCAGCCGCCCAAGTCAAAATATATTTCAAGATTTTTCTTTAGTAATCTCTCATCAAACAATTTTGCATCACGACACCTATGACCTTCACTGTCTGTGTAAGTCATATATTTGTATTTCGGATCGTACTTGATATCAATTCCGTGCATGCTCATTTTCCAAATGAATTCTTCCATATCGTAGGACTCTTGCATCATTTTCAATGCCCAATATCTAATTCTTTGTTTCCATTTTGGATTTTCATTTCGTCTTGTTTTTGCTTCGGTAACGATAAATCCGTTCTCTTTGCACAACTGATTAGAATAATTTTTTATATCAAGTAAGTTTTGTGGTGAGATATTCATCTTCTTACCGTCCTTGTGGCTGACAGAATTGATAATGAAATGATTGTGCATATGCTTTTTATCAATGTGTGTTGCAACGAGAACTTGAAATTCGGGGAAACAATGCTCAGCCATTTGCATACCAATTTCGTGACATTTTTCGGCTGTGATGTCATCATCCTGAGCAAAGGATTGTATCATATGGTAGTAAGTTCTACCGCCTTGCTTGTTAAAGTTATTTCGCACCATCTCAAATTCATCGTAACAGCTTTCGGGCATACAATTCTTTCCGCTGATTAACTTTTCCAAAGTTTTCTCTTTATTGCAAACATAATCAATACCTATACGAGCAGATATTTTTGCAGAGCTGAGTTTAATAATTGCCATATGCTTGCTACCTCTTTTCGCATTTCTGTTAAGTCAATCGCTGAACATATTCCACAATTGACGGCTCGAGTTAATTGATTCAGATTGTTTCCGATTGCATTCAATTCATCTTGTATTCCCGATAGACCAGGAATAACAAGTATTTCTTTGTCCAACGCACAGTCACGAAGGTAAGGTGCAAGCGTATCGTATTTGATAAACGCTTTATCCTCAATTATTCTTTTTTCTTCTTTAGTTACTCTAAAATTTAGAATTTCAGTTCTGTTATCACTAATCGTTTTGTACCTCCAATTTCAAAATTATATTACAGCGAAAGATACTTGTACTTTCGCTGAGAAGAGAAACATATGGAGTGATTGTTGTATGTTATTCAACATATTTAATCACGGAATATGTTCGGACGAGGGGTTTGGGCTTAGCCCAATGGCTTTGTTTCGCTGCCATTTGGCGAGCGTAATACAAAGCCGAAACTCGCAGATACCAAAGCATCTACTGCATCGTCACAAGTTACATATCGCTCATTTCCGAGTAGAACTCGAAAAATCACTCATTCCACTGCTCCTCCTTTCCCCAAAAAGCTAATGCTTTTCGGGGATCCCCGATAGTTCGGTCCATTTGCTCCTGTGACCTTGACAAATGTCCTCAAACTGATTTCTATATTTGTTTCGATTAGTTTGCTGCCATTCACTTTCTTGTTCTGAAAGGCTTTTATATTGTTTGTCACTATCTGTTAGAGTACTGAAGAAGATTGTAAATTGTTTGAAGATATGCTGAATCGTACTTCATGGATTTGGTATTCGAACGGAGATTTAGATATAAATAAAACAACTCTTGAAGAGCTTATTGAGAGGTTTATTATTTTGGATTCCATGCCTTGCGGAATGTATACAAATTTTTGGGAAATTCCCGAAAGTGATTATATTGATGTTAATGATCCAAAAAACGAATTTTCAGGATGTTATAAACTGAATGCTGATAATGTTGATTGGATAATAAAAAATGTTTTTTGTTTAACACCTGACAGAAATATTTCAAGTAATAATTTCTATTATAATGGCGACTCATTATATCGCAGCAGTGATTTAGGTGGTGGACTGGATGCAGATTATGAAGTTATAGATACTATAATTTTAAACAATAGAAAAGTCGGATTTACAGTTCGTGGTAAAGAAGATAATGATAATGGATATGATTGGTATCAATATTTCATTGCTGAGTTAAAAAATGATAACACAATGGGAAAATATTGGTCGATTTATGCAGCCTCAAGAAATTCATTGATTTTAGAAAATGGTAAAACAGAAATTATTAATTCAAAAAATATATCCATAAAAGATTTAACAAAAAAGTACAACAACGCATTTGATTTTTATGCATTTTATATTTATGGTAATACTCAGTATCAGGATTTTGATAACACTATAAAATCAGGAGAACTTGTTTTAACTGAATATGGTGAAATAGATACATATAGCGAATTTTTAAATGAGGCAAAAAAGTATTTTACTGAAGACATAGCAATAGAGTTGTTAAAACAAATCGATGCACAAGACCATAATGGTAAACTATACACTAAAGCAAATGGTGGTGTAGGAGGAGCCGAATGTGTGGAAAGCATAAAGATTTTGAAATTAAATAATGTTACATATCAAGTTAAGTCAACTTATGAATGGTATTTTGAAGGAGACGATTTACCTACAGTTAGAGAGAAAAATTTTGTATTTGAAAATAATAAATGGGTATTGGATAATGCTGATTTTATTTGTGGAGAATTAAATATAGAATTATGAAGGGTATTTTTATATGAAATGTAAGAATTGTAAAGCCGAGATTAAAACAAGTCAAAAATTCTGTCCCAAATGCGGAATGGAAATCAAAACAAAAAAGAAATTAAGCAAAAAGGCACAAGCATTTATCGCTTGTGTCTGCTGTCTTATACTTATAATTACTGGAACAATAGGTGGATTATATTTTTACCAAAATAATCATGCTGTTGATGATCCAGACAGTAATTATATTGCTCTTGAAGCAGGATTTACAGATGTGAAAGTAACAGATGAAAAAACTGCACTTGAAGCAATAGAATCTGTTGCTGATGTTATTGGCATTGATGATGTTCAAAAAGGATTATTGATTGAGAGAATAGATACAATTGGGGGAATAAACTATTACCGCTTTAACCAGAACTGTAATGCTGTACCTGTTGATGGTAAATTCATAATAATTGCTGCTGATAAAGAAGGAGAAGCTTTAGCACTTACTTCTAATTATGAGAATACGGATATGTGTAGTTTACATTTGAATGATAATCTCACACAGAATGTGGTGAGTAAAAACATACAAAATGCTATTGGTGAAGCTATCACAAGTGTTGAAGAGCTTGATACACAAAAAATCGTTTGTACTCCAAGCAACAATGAGTTTATCTATGCTTATAAACTTTTAGCGTCAACAGAATCAAAACTATATATAGTTTATATTAATGTAGAAGACGGAACTGTAATAAAATATAATAACTCATTTGATTATACTTCCGCAGAAGTGGTTTCAGAAGATGGTACTTCAAAAGCAATTGGTTGGAAAAATGATGATGGTTCGTATCATCTTTATAATGATGAGCATAAAATAAGTGTGTTTGATTTTTCACAGTTTTCCGAATCTAAACAAACCAATTGGAATTTCAAAGAATTAGGTATTGATACAATGTATTCTGAAAGTAACATATTTAATGAAAAAGGAATAAAGTTAATGTCCTATTTATGTCAGTTCGATGATTACTTCGTGCAATTAGGAGATAAAGGATTTGATAGGATACATGCTGCAATTAATGATTCAATTGGTTCTAATGCCAGTGCAGATGGAGCAGAGTCACCTGAAGGAAAAAACGAAGGCCGCGTCGGAGCACTGTTTGTAGGAGAAGAGAGAAATATTGATGATGTCGATATTATTGCTCACGAATACACCCATATGGTCTCAAAAGCAATTAATCGTTGGTCCGGCAAAGAACCAAGTGCGTTAAATGAAGGCATTTCTGATATATTTGGTGAAATTATTGAAAGTAGCATTAAAGGAAATTGTGACTGGAAACATGATGGAAGAAATATCGCTGATCCGGAAAATAAAAATAACAAGCAACGCTACCCTGCCACGGTTGAATATTTAGAAAAAGCAAAGAAAAATGGGGATAATTACTTTATAAATGGTAATTCTCTGTTTGGAGGACAAACTGAGGATTATAGTCATTTTGCAAGTGTTATTATTTCCCATTGTGCTTACTTAATGAATAACGGTATAGATGGGAACAATGAAAAAAAGATTAACACAGACCTTTTAGGACAGCTTTGGTATAACGCTCTTTATTTAATGCAACCTGATTCGTCTTTTGAACAATGTAGGTGTGCGATTGAATTATCATCAAGAATAATGCTAAAAAACAAAGAATTAACACAGGAACAATATAATTGTGTTTGTGAAGCATTTGATACAGTTGGTATTGAAAATGCTAATTATACTTATCAAAGCAAAGTGAAAAATGATTTTAATCTGAAAGTTTTAAGTAGTAAAGACACAGACAATGTGAATTTTAATCTTAAAATCTACAAACTTCGTAATTATGAATTTGATATAAAGTCAATTATTAAACAACCGAAATTGGTTTTAGAAGAAAACTCGCTTTATGGAAATAAGCAGATACATTTAGATGATGGTGTTTATTATCTTGAAATTATGGATTTAGATGAAAATGCACAAAATTCTATACCAATAAAAACTAAAATAATAGTTGACGGTGATGATGAGAATACAGTAGATGAGGTTATTATAAAAACAGATTTTTCTGATATAACAACTGTTATATTGAATAAAGATGAAGAGGATAAGAATTTAGCAACACTACCTGGTGAATATGTGTTTTCATCAGGAGTTAGTGCTTGGTCAACAGAACTAAACATCAACGAGGATTTTACCTTTTCGGGTATGTATTATGATAGTGAATTAGGTTTAACCGGAGAGAAAAATCCTAACGGAACAGTTATTATTTGTGAATTTACAGGCACATTTTCAATTCCTGAAAAAATTGATGATTATACATACAAATTAACGGTAAAATCTATTTCACTAAAGCATGAAGATGGTTATGTTTATTATGATAATGGAATTGAATATGAATGCGTAGGTGAGCCGTATGGATTTGACGGTTGCAAAGAATTCTATTTGTATATTAAAGGAAGACAAGCAAATGATCTTTCAGAAGACTTTTTGGGTTGGATTTATGAATATGATGAAAAAGCTGGAATACTTCCTTGCAACTGCATAAGAAATCCTCAGACCAATGTGTGTTTTGTTAAATATGAATCGACTGAAGCAAATGATGCCAAAGATATGCAAAGCGAATCCACTACAGTAAAAGAATCGACTGAAAATAATGTTGGTAGATTTTATGGCAATGAAACAGCTGAACAATTAAGAAAAAGCATCATTGGTTCTTGGGGTGCTTTAGGTTCTATTGTCCCCGAATATAACTTCTTTGATGATCAAAATTGTTCCGGTGATATGCCTTGGAGAACAAGCGGAACATATTCAATTTCAGACAACAAAACATTAACGATAAAATGGGCTGGAGAGTCTGAAAAGGAAGAATATATTTGGAGTGAAGAATCATGGGACGACTTTTATTCTCACCATGAATATGGAACTGACTTTTGGTATATGACTGACGATGGTGTGTTAAAACTAAACGGTAAAGAAAAATATCGTGACGGAGTAGATAATTTCACTTACAATAGCGATGGTGATTTGATGAAAAGCATTTCGGGAACATGGATTAATGATACGCGATCTAAAGAATATCGGATTTATGATGACGGCACTTGGGAGGAAAGTACAATTTATATTTCAGGCGGACATTTAATTAGTCGAAATGTGCTTGATAATGGTAAAGTTGAAATTATTGATGATACAACCGCGAAACTTTGGCAAGAAGTAGAACATCTCAATCAAATACCGGGTGCATCTGAATTGATTTATGATAATAAAACCGATAATATTTCTGTTGGTGGCACGAACAATACTTACAGTAGAGCAAAATACAAATAGTGATTTAAATAAAAAGAACTTGGTTAATTGAATAATCCAAGTTCTTTTTTATGTATCAATATATGATAATATTGAGTTATCAAATTAAAGTGATTAAAAGTTGAGATTTTTCGATATATGTGATATGATTAGAAATGTAGTGAATTTTAAATTAGAAGGGATAGTTATGTTTCCAAGATTAGTGCAAAGTGAAGTTGAAGAAATTTCTAATATTTTAGGAGCAACCAATGGTGGTTTTACAGGTAGTGAAATATCAAGACTATTAGAAGTTTGTTTAATTCCTGATATAGATCCAACAAATACTAAAAGAAAGAGATTATATAATGCTTTTGCAAACAAATGCAATTCAAATAATAATTCAGACTGTGTTTATGATTTTATAAAAGAAGCCTTTATGCCATCGAGGTGGCTTTCAAAAGTTGAAGAAAAAGAAAAAATGTTGGTAAGTATAAATGAGGTTCTTGCATTAAAAGGGATACAACTTACCGAAGATAATAGATTTATTAACATAGATGTTGCAACTACTGCTTCGGAAGCAAAAGCCAGAGCAGCGAGATTATCAAAAAAATTACAAGCGATTAATGCACATTATTATGTTCTAAATTGTTGTAAAGAGGAATTATTAGTTAATGATTATTTTCATGCTGTACAGGAGGCGGCAAAGAGCTTAACTGATAGGATTTCAAACGAAACAGGATTGACACAGGACGGAACAAATCTAATAGAACGAGCATTTAGTCAAAATAATCCAGCTGCTGTTATAAATACACTCTCTAATCAAAGTGAAATTAATGAACACAGAGGTGTAAAGGAAATGCTTCTAGGAATTAATTATTCTGTTAGAAATGTTACCGCACATGAAATGCGTATAAATTGGGATATTGATGAAAATACAGCAATAAACTATCTAAGTATAATTTCAGCATTACATAAAATACTTGATAAGTTTCAATTTATTAGACAAACATAGGTGATTATTATGTTAAGTAAAGAAATGTATAAAGTTTTATCATGTTTTCCAATGAAACACGGAAGAGGAATGAAATACGAAGATATTATCCAAAATTGTGATTTAACAAAAGAAGAAATTGATGAATGTTTAAATGAAACATTGTTTCCTAATTGGAATTACATAAGAGCGTCTAATGGCTTTAAAAATGGAAGTGTATTATATCTTACAGAAAGTGGACTTGCGGAAATTGAAAAACAAAATGATAATGAAAATAACCAAAAGTTATCAAAAAGAGCTTATATTATTTCAATTCTTGCAATGATAGCAACTATCATAAATGCAATCGCAGCTGTGATTGTCTTTTTCGTAAAATAGTAAGAACTTAAAATATAATTCATATGTTATAAAACCTTTCACCAAGGTAACGATAGCATTAGGATCCAGTGGAGCGATCCTTGCAGGTTCAAGTCCTGTTACCTGCACCATTTGGAGTGTTTACTACAAAACGAAACACTCCTTTTTTTGTGACGGCTTATTTTCTCATTTTTCCTGATGGTGCATTACCTGATGGTGCATTATCAGTATTCAATGAAATCCCTTGATTGATGAATGCAAGACTGACAATTGATCCGGTATAAAGGAGAATCAATTATATGAACAATATTTGGTCAAAATATATTCAAGGTACAAAAACATTATATTATACACGCAAACTCCGTTTTGATGATATGTTTTCACAGCAGTATAAAATACTGTTTAACCTGGATATCGACAAACAGCTCAAAATCCTTGAAATCGGATGCGGTCCCGGAGCTCTTGCCGGAGCGCTTCACCGTTGGTATCCGAAGGCAGAGATTTTTGCGGTTGATCGTGACAGCGATTTCATCAGCTTTGCAAAAGAACATGAAAAGGGAATAGCTTTTTTTGAAGGCGATGCCCAAAATCTTTTGTTTGATGATAATACATTTGATGTAACCATTTCAAATACTGTTGCCGAGCATATGGAACCCTCCGTTTTTTATGGAGAGCAGCTTCGTGTTCTCAAACCGGGCGGAATCTGCCTTGTGCTTTCGTCCCGCAAAGGTATAAATGTAATGCCTGAATGGATGTCTCTTGACGAGTATGAACAGGAATTCTGGAAAAAAATAGAAAAGTACGATCATTCAAATGAAAAATATAATGTGTGCGGATATCCTATGAACGAAGCGCAATTACCCGAAGCAATGGAAAAATACGGATTTAAAAATGTAAGTACAGGATATTCAATCATTAATCTTACTCCTGATAATCCTGAAGTTTCTGCTGCAATGGCACATGATATGATAAACGCAAACAGATACACAGCCGTTGAGGCTATAGATGCCGCGCTTCAAAATATGCCGAATCAGTTTACATTTAATGAAATTGAAAACATGAAGAGCATTACAAATAATAGGTATGATTTAAGAATGAAACAGTATGAGCGCGGAGAAAAACAATGGGATACGAATGTAACGGTAATAATGGTTGTACGCGGCGTTAAATGACAAAGTGAATTTTATAGCGCTGAATTTAAGCATAAAAACAAGCCCTCCTGATAAAGGAAGGGCTGCTTTTTTACGCAGATTATTGCTGCTCCTGCTGAGCATTTGCATCTTCTCCGCCGGGGCCGTCTCTGCGCTCTCTGTCATCAGGATAATATTTGAGATTGCTGTTTGTCCATTGATTATCAACGGCTGTCTTTTCGTTATCCTGCTGGTTGTTGTTCTTGTTTTTGCTTTTGTTTTTCATACTAATCAATAGCCTTTCCGGCTACTTAAATGTTAAATCACATAGCTCCCTGCGTAGCCGTACAAGGTGTGATGATAGCCGCACCGACTGAAAAGCAAATTTTGCTTTTTTTGTGCAATAGTATTATGTGTTATTTTGAAAGAATTATTATATAGATAATCTGTGTTATATAGAACCTGAAGGGCAAACTAAGTGCATGATTAAACCGGATTAGTGAGGAAAATTGTACCCGTATCACAATATGATTAAAAAAAGAATTAAAAACGGCGAGCTTATAGGTTATGAATATGTTGAAAATTATAGAAAAATAGGTGAATGTCTCTTATTGCATTTTTGCACACCACCGTTTGAAAGACCAATCAGACCGCATAAATATTATGAATATACAGATATTCTTATAAAATGGGAAAGTGAACAAGCGTAATTAACCAAAATAAATTTCAGTATTTCTACCTAATCAATAGAAACAGAAGAATTCAAAGCAGTTGATATTTTCACCACAAGCGCAAACCCCGGTGACGATAATGATACTCCGTTCCTTTGGGAATAAATAAAATAACAAGCAAAAACGGACACCGAAATCGGTGCCCGTTTAAATGTATACAACTTCATTTTATTAATATATACCCTGTGCCATCATTGCCTCGGCAACTTTTTCAAAGCCTGCAATGTTTGCCCCTGCGACAAGGTTATAACCGAGTCCGTATTTTTCAGCAGCTTCAACCGAATTTTTATGAATATTTATCATAGCGTTGTGAAGCTTTGCATCAACTTCTTCCGCCGTCCATGACAGTCTCTGGCTGTTTTGGCTCATTTCAAGTCCCGACACGCATACACCGCCTGCATTAACGGCTTTTGATGGAGCGACAATAATGCCGTCGGTGTTCATAAGAAAGTCGAGTGCCTCTTCTGTCGTAGGCATATTTGCAACCTCAATATAGTATTTCGTTTTATTTGCGACAATCTGCTTTGCTTCCGCAATACCGATTTCATTCTGTGTTGCACAAGGCATGGCTACATCAACTTTGACGCCCCATGGTTTTTTTCCTTCATAGAAAGGAACACCGAATTTGTCTGCATAGTCTTTGCATCTGTCTCTGCCGGATGCTCTCATTTCAAGCATATAATTAAGCTTTTCCTCGGTAATAATACCGTCCGCGTCATAAGCATATCCGTCCGGGCCGGAGATTGTAACCGGGATACCGCCAAGCTGAGCAATCTTTTTGCAGGCACCCCATGCAACATTACCAAATCCCGATATCGCAAAGGTTTTGCCTTTTATGCTGTCGTTTTCGTGATTGAATACTTCACAGGTATAATATACTGCGCCGTATCCCGTTGCCTCAGGTCTTATAAGAGAACCTCCGTATGAAATGCCTTTGCCGGTGATAACACCGTTTTCAAAAGCGTCTGATATTCTTTTATACTGACCGAACAAAAAGCCTATTTCCCTTGAACCGACACCGATATCACCTGCGGGAACATCGACATTAGGGCCTATGTGGCGGTACAACTCTGTCATAAATGCCTGGCAGAAGCGCATTATTTCGCTTTTGCTTTTTCCTCTCGGGTCAAAATCGGACCCGCCCTTTGCTCCTCCCATAGGGAGTCCCGTCAGAGAATTTTTAAAGGTCTGTTCGAAACCGAGGAAATACATAATAGAAGAATTAACACTCGGATGAAATCTGAGGCCGCCTTTATACGGACCTATACTTGAATTAAACTGAACTCGGTAGCCTCTGTTAATTTGTGTTTTGCCTGCATCATCAACCCAAGCAACACGGAAAGTAATGAGCCTGTCAGGTTCGGCCATTCGCGTCAGAAGGTCATCTTCAACATATTCGGGGTGCTCTTCAATCACTTTCTCAAGCGAGCGAAACACCTCTTTAACACATTGAATATACTCGGGTTTGGCACTGTCTCTTCTTTCTACTGTTTTGATTACGCTTTCAATGTAATCGTTCATTAAAATTCCCCCTTATGGTATATGTGACATTGAGCATTGTAAATATTGCTCTGCAATTATACTATATCACCAAATGTACACAAAAAGCAACATTAAATGTTGAAAATTTTTGTATTATATGCTATAATCCAAATAAAAAAGGATGAAGGACGATTTGCTGTGAGAAACCATGAAGTAACTGAGAAAAAACCTTTGCTTTGCAATGACGGAAGTTTAAGCGAGCCGGGCTGGAGCAGAAATCTTGTACAAATTTACGATAGAAATGCAATCAAAAAAAGAAAAACCAGAATAAAGGAATGGGATTATTACTATATTATTTCTCATAAAAATAATATCGCAGTATGCTTTACCGTTTCAGATCTTGGATATCTTGAACTGGAGAGCGTGAGCTTCATCGATTTTTCCGCTGTGTATGAAAATACACAGGGCTGTATGGCACCTTTTCCCATGGGAAAACTCCATATGCCGTCAGACTCTTCATACGGCGATGTCAAGGTTAAAAATAATAAGCTTGCCCTTGAATATCTTGTAAGAACCGACAAAAGAATTATACGCTGTGACTTTCCCTCCTTTGATTCGGGAAAAGGGCTCAAGGTAAATATAACTCTTAATAATCCTTCTCAGGATTCAATGGTTATAGCCACTCCTTGGAAAAAGGATAAGAAAGCGTTTTACTATAATCAGAAAATTAACTGTATGCCGGCAAGCGGCAGGGTTGAATACGCAGGAAAGGTTTATACTTTTTCACCCGACACGGATTTCGGAGGTCTTGACTGGGGAAGGGGAGTATGGACATATGATAATTACTGGTACTGGGGATCAGGCTCGGGTACTGTTGACGGACACCGCTTCGGATTTAATATAGGCTATGGCTTCGGTGACACCACGGCGGCGTCTGAAAATGTTATTTTTTATGATGGAAAGGCACATAAAATTGATGATGTCATATTTAATATCAGTGATAATTTTATCGATCCATGGACCTTTACCTCGTCAGACGGCAGATTTGAAATGGACTTTGTTCCGATTATTGACAGGAGTGATTATACAAGCGCGCTCGGTCTGATTGTGACAGACCAGCATCAGGTTTTCGGAAAAATGTCAGGAAGGGCGGTTCTCGATGACGGAAAAGTAATTGAACTGAAAGATTTTCTCTGTTTTGCCGAAAAGGTGCATAACAAATACTAATTTTATATGAATTTTTAAGGGATCTGAATAGTTTCGGATCCCTTATTTTAAATTTTATGTAATGTTTTTGTAATTTATTTTGGTTTAGATATTTATTTTGTAATTCTTTTCTGTTATAATAAAATAAATTTTGACTTGTTGATGCTTTTTTGCACGGTGTCATTTTATCAAGATAACTGAAATGAAACAGACGGGAAGTGTATGCGTGAAAAGAATAAAAATATCTTTTTTGCTTTTATGTATACTTTTTCTTTTTTCGGGATGCAGCAGCTTCCGCCTTGCAACATCAATAGATGATCTTATCTCTCCTGTTGCTCCCAGCGGCGAAAATGCGGATGTTCAAAGTGCGCTTGATGAATTCTGCAAAGGCGGTTATTCCATTAAGATTCCCGTTTCAGGCAGTTATACAACTTCGTTCATATTCTATGACCTTGACTCGGATGATACAAATGAAGCAATTGCTTTTTATGAGCCGTCAAACGATTTGGGATATGTCAATATGGCAGTAATAAAAAAGAACGGCAGCAAATGGAGCGTTATAGAAAATGTAAGAGGTAACGCAACAGATGTCAACGCGGTTGATTTTTGTGATGTCAATAATGACGGCTCTGATGAAATCCTTGTCTGCTGGAGTGTTGTTTCAAAAACAACGGGTTCAAATCTTACTGTTTACAGGCAGCAGTCAGCCGGCGAACAATACAGTTTAAAGCAGATTTCGGATTCTGTGGCTGCTGCGAGATTTCTGTGTACAGATATAAACAACGACGGTATGGACGAGGTGCTCGTCTTTACCAATGGTATATCGTCAGAATCTCCGAAAGCGCTGCTTTATTCCTTTGACGGTAACACAAAAAATCTCTTGGGTGAGACTAAGCTTGACAGTTCCATAACATCCTATAAGAGTATAATTCAGGGGAAAACGGATGAAGGTGTAAGTGTTTATGCGGACGCGCTCAAAGCTGACGGTGATTCTATGGTTACTGAATTTATATACTGGTCTGATTATTATGATTCCATTGTTTCGCCTTTTTACAGTTATAATACCGGCAGAACAAAGGAAACATCACGAAACTCAATGCTCACAAGCCGGGATATAAATAATGACAAGACAATAGAAATTCCTGTCGATTATTCATTTGAAAATCTGCCCTCCCAGATAACGGCGGAAAATTGGATGGCATATGAAAATACAGTCCTCAATCATAAATGTTATTCGCTTTCGTGCAGGCGTGACGGATATCTGATTGTTATTCCGGATAAATATTTATCAAAACTGAAAGTGGAGTACGATTCGGATTTAAGAGAAATGAAGGTCATTTCAAAGAAGAATAAAAAGGAATGCTTTAACATTGTTACACAAATTATTTCGAGCTATGACAGCAATGATGAAAAGTATAGTGATTATACACAAATATTCAGTGATTCCGGGTTTGTCTATCTTGCAAAAGTAAACGACGACACCGATATAAAAATAACTTTACGGCAGTTACAGAATATGATAAAGGCTTATTAAATTGCAGTTGTATTTTTAACTTTATTTGTTGAGGAGGTAGCTTTTATGAAAAAAGTGCTTGTTGCCGAAGATGAGGAATCGATCAGAGAGTTTATTGTAATCAACCTTACAAGAAGCGGTTATGATGTAGAACAGGCAGAAAACGGTGCAGTCGCTCTCGAAAAATTTTCTCAGGATGAAAACGGTTTTGATGTTGCCATTCTTGATATAATGATGCCCGAGGTGGACGGACTGACCGTGTGCAAGGAGATGCGCAAGAAATCATCCGATCTGGGTATCATTATGTTAAGCGCAAAAACACAGGAAATGGATAAAGTAACAGGTCTGCTTTTCGGTGCGGACGACTATGTTACAAAGCCGTTTTCACCGAGTGAGCTTATGGCAAGAGTTGACGCTGTTTATCGTCGTGTGGAGATGACAAGGGGCTTTCGCAGGAATGATACAACCGGTGACAGCATAATTCTGGATGAATTTGAACTTAATCTGCGCAACAGAACCCTCTCAAAAAACAATACAATGATTGAACTCACTCAGGTTGAATTTCAGATAATAGAATATTTCTTTAAAAATCCAAACGCGGCTCTGTCAAGAACATCTATCCTCAAGCAGGTTTGGGGCGCTAATTATTTCGGAGACGAAAAGATTGTAGATGTAAATATACGCAGGCTGAGAATGAAGATTGAGGATAATCCCTCAAGTCCCAACAGGCTTCTCACAATATGGGGATTAGGATATAAATGGGTTACCGATAAGCAGTAAAAATCAGTCCGTCGGCAGGGAACGCAATGAAAAATTTTTTGAAGCAAAAACTTCATATACCCAAAATTGAGGGAATTACACTGAGGTGGATTATAAACATTATCGGCGTCATTGCTCTGTTCTTTATTATTGTTTTTATAGCCTCCTCGTTTGCTATTAAAACACATTATTATTCAAGTGTGGAAAGTATACTTAACTCCGGCGCGTCAACAACTGCGGTGAGCTATTTTTCGTCCTATCTCGACGCAGGCACCTCTCTTGAGCAATCCGCTGCCGATTATATTGACAGCTACAGCTATAAGGAGAAAACAACGGTATGGATTATAGATAACGAAGGTAATGTGATTCTTTCATCAAGCGGTTTTGCTATTGAAAAGCAGGAAATGCCGGACTATGAGCAGGCATTGACAGACAGTCAGGGAACCGGCAAATATATTGGCAAAATTGCCGGCGGCGAAAGAGTTATGGCTGTGTGCCGTGTAATCAGAAATTCAAATGGCGATATTGCCGGCGCCGTAAGAGTTATATCTTCGCTCGAGCAGGTCGATAAGCAGATCAGGACCGTCGTACTTCTTATATTTATAGGGCTGGTTATTGTTTTTGCCATAATCCTTTTTTCAAATCTGTTTTTTATTCGTTCAATTATCATTCCGATTCAGGAGGTCAACGAAACAACAAAAAAAATATCTCAAGGGGATTATTCTGTCCGTATAGAAAAAAAGTATAATGACGAAATCGGAAATCTCTGTGACTCCATTAACTCAATGGCTGAAGAAATATCGACAACAGATAAAATGAAAAACGATTTTATTTCCACAATTTCCCACGAACTGCGGACACCGCTTACATCAATAAAAGGCTGGGGAGAAACTCTCAACTTCGGTATGGATGATTCTGTTGATGAAATTACAAAAAAAGGTCTTGAGATTATTGTCAAGGAAGCGGGCAGGCTTGAGGGCTTTGTTGAGGAATTGCTTGATTTCTCCAGGCTTCAAAGCGGAAGAATGAAACTCAGACTTGCAAAGACAGATATTTTTGCGGAGCTTGATGAAACGGTATTTACTTTCCGCGAAAGGGCAATGCATGAGGGCATTGAGGTGAAATACAGTATTCCGGAAATTCCTGCTGTTGCCGATGCGGATGCCAACAGAATAAAGCAGGTATTTATGAATATACTCGACAATGCGCTTAAATATTCACGCTCCGCGAGCAAGATCTTTGTCAAAGCGGAATTTGTCAGATTGGAAAATAAAGATTATGCAAAGATAGCAATAGCCGATCAGGGCTGCGGAATCAGTAAAGAAGATCTGCCTCATGTCAAGGAAAAGTTTTATAAAGCAAATGTATCCGTTAAAGGCTCGGGTATAGGGCTTGCGGTTACAAATGAAATTGTAAATCTTCACGGAGGAAGGCTTGAAATCGACAGTGAAGAGGGAAAGGGTACGCTTGTTACCATTTATCTTCCGATAGAAAGTGCTCCCGCAAAAGGTGACATTAATGATATGAATATAAATTCGGATACGGCTGAAATTGATAACGGTATGAAAATGAAAGGTTAAATCAGTATGAATAATAAAACAACTCATAAAACCTCGGTAGGCGGTCAGGCTCTTATTGAGGGAGTAATGATGCAGGGACCCAAAGGCATAGCTACCGCAGTCAGAAAAACAGATGGTGATATTGCTGTTGAACATCATGAATTCAAACATATAAGAGATAAATATAAAATTCTCGGAGTCCCCATCATCAGGGGTATGGTGAATTTTATCGAGTCTATGATTCTCGGTTATAAAATGCTTATGTACTCCGCAGAGGTGTCAGGTATGGAGGACCTTGAGGATGTCGAGATGAATAGGTTTGAAAAATGGCTTACCGATAAGCTCGGTGATAAATTTATGAATATCATAATGGGAATTGCGACAGTTGTCGGTTTTGCGCTTGCTTTTCTGATTTTTTTCTATCTTCCCGTTCTTGCTTTCAATAAACTCAACGAGGCGTTTTCAGGTTCATTGACTCCTCTTCAGGGTACTATTGAGGGAGTTTTAAAAATAATAATATTTGTTGTGTATATAGCGTTTGTAAGTCAAATGAAGGATATAAAAAGAACATTTATGTACCACGGTGCGGAACACAAAACGATTGCCTGTTATGAAGCAGGAATGGAGCTCACGGTAGAAAATGTGAAAAAATGCACGCGCTTTCATCCGAGGTGCGGTACATCTTTTATCTTTGTAATGCTTATTTTAAGTATAGTAATAAGTACAATTCTGTCAAAAATCTTTCAGCCGATAGCGTCCGTAAGAATTCTCTGGATGATTTTAAAAATTGCGTTTATTCCTCTTGTTATGGGACTTGGATATGAATTTATCCGATATGCGGGCAGGCATGATAATTTTATTACAAAAATTTTAAGCGCACCCGGTCTGTGGATGCAGCGACTGACTACAAAAGAACCTGATGAGAAAATGATAGAGGTGGGCATAGCCTCGCTTGAGGCCGTTATTACCGATAATCCTAAGGATGATGAAATCAGATGACGCTCAAAGAGGCTTATAACTACGGCGTTTACTTTTTATCATGCAACGGTGTTGATGAAGCTGATTTTAAATCACTGTGTCTTGTTTGTCATTTGGCAGGGATTAAAAACAGCGAGTATCACGCGCATACAGAAGACGGCATAATCATGAAAAAATTTGCCGATTTGCTATGGAAAATTAAAAACGGCGAGCCCTTGCAGTATGTTTTGGGAAAATGGGATTTTTACGAAAGTGAATTCTATGTTGGAAAAGGTGTTCTCATACCAAGACCTGAAACGGAGGAACTGACAAGTCTTGCTGTCGGGAAAGTACGCTCTTTAGGGAAATGTGTTGTCTATGATTTGTGTGCAGGCTCAGGTTGTATAGGAATAAGCATTGCAAGGGCATGCCCGGATGCATTCGTTTATCTTCTTGAGAAAAGCCGAGACGCCATTTTTTATCTTCAAAAAAATGCAGAGAATGTTAAAAACGCAAAGGTCATTGAACATGATATCAGCAAGGCAGCAGAGCTTCCAAAAGCAGATATCATTGTTTCAAATCCTCCATATATAAAAACGGACGATATTCCAAATTTACAGAGTGAAGTTCTTTTTGAGCCGAAAATAGCACTTGACGGAGGAACGGACGGTCTTGACTTTTACAGAATAATCAACGATAATTGGACTGATAAGTTAAAGGACAACGGTACTCTGCTTCTTGAAATAGGTGATGAGATGGGAAAAAGCATTTCATCTGTACTTACAAAATATAAAAATATTACTGTAATCCGGGATATGTACGGCAATGACCGCATGGTTACAGCATTAAAGGAATGATAAAATGTTATCCATTATTTCATATCTTCGCGAGGGACTTTATTTTGAAGCAATAATTGTTATCTTATCACGGTGTTTTATCGTGTTCTGCTGCCTTCCCATTCACGAGCTTGCACACGGCTATATTGCCTACAAGCTCGGTGATGATACGGCAAGGCTTCAGGGCAGGCTTACCTTTAATCCGTTTTCTCATCTTAATCCGCTCGGAACATTAATGATTTTTCTGTTCGGAATAGGATACGCAAATCCGGTGCCGATTGATTTTTCAAGACTGAAAAATCCGAGAAAGGATACTGCAATTATTGCGCTTGCAGGACCTGTTTCAAATCTTCTGATGGGCTTTGTATCTGTGTTTGTATATTATGCTCTTTCCGTCTTTGATAACGGCGGTACTGTTATGTACGCGATAAGATATTTCTTCTATTTTGCCGCTTCAGTAAATGTGACGCTTGCTGTGTTCAATATTCTTCCGATACCTCCTCTCGATGGCTCAAAAATACTTGCGTCGGTTTTGCCGGATAGGGTGTATTTCAAGTATATGCGTTACGAACAGTATGTGATGATAGCTTTAATGCTGCTGCTTTTCAGCGGTGTTTTGAGCGGAGTTATTTCCTGGCTTTCCAATAGTATGATGACGGTGATTTCAATTATACCCTCCCTTATTTTCAGAGGTGCGTGATGGAACAGTTGAATTATAAAACAGATGTTTTTGAGGGTCCTATGGAACTTCTTCTGCATCTTATTGCAAAGCATAAGATTAATATTAATGATATACCGATAGTTGAGCTTGTCAATCAGTATCTCGAATATGTACGCCAAATGCAGGAAGCGGATTTTGATGTGGCAGGTGAATTCCTTGAAATGGCCGCAAGGCTCATTTATATTAAAACCGTATCTCTTTTGCCTAAGCATGAAGAGGCGGAAATGCTCAAAAAGGAATTGACCGGTGAGCTGATTGAATATCGCGACTGCAAGCTTATGGCTGAAAAACTTGCTCATCGTACGGATGGCTTCGGCAGATTTGTGCGTCAGCCACAGCAGGGGTATGTCAATTATAATTACGAACGCTTTCATGAAGGCGAGGAGCTTCTCAACGCATACATAAGTGCTGCGGGCAGGGGACAGCGTAAACTTCCTCCTCCGCTTGATTCGTTCAAAGCTATTGTTGCAAAAAAATTTGTTGCCGTTGCATCAAAGGTCAATACAGTTATGAGAAAGCTGTGGAGCGGTAGAAAGGTGAAGTTTCTCACGCTTTTTGAAGATGCCGCAACGAAAAGCGATATGGTGGCGACTTTCCTTGCGGTTTTAGAACTTGCAAAGTCAAAAAAAATTATCCTTGAGGGTGAGATGAAAAATCCCTCGGTTCAAATAGCCAATGAGGTAAATGATGAACAATAGTAATATTTTGGCCTCGCTTGAAGCTATGCTTTTTGCGGCAGGTGATCCTGTTGAACCCGCAAAGATAGCAGAGGTACTTGAAATTGATGTTGAAAACATAATAAAGATGCTCGGTCATTTAGAGGCAATGTATGACGAAAACAACAGCGGTTTAAGAATCGTCAGAATTGACGGTAAATATCAGCTGTGCACACGAGAGGAATATAGTGACGAGGTCAGGGGACTTCTTGAAATCAAAAAAAATACGCCTTTGAGTCAGGCGGCATTTGAAGTACTTGCAATTGTTGCATACAATAAGACAGTTACGCGCTCGTTTATTGAGCAAATCCGAGGCGTTGATTGCAGTGGACCCGTATCAAACCTTATCCAAAAAGGGCTTATTGAAGAAAAAGGCAGGCTTGATTTGCCGGGCAGACCGCTCGTTTACGGTACTACGGATAGATTTTTGAGGTGCTTTTCCCTTAACAGTCTTGATGACCTGCCGGATTTGCCCCGGGAGAGCGACACAGCCAATGATTCGCAGACATCGCTTTTTGAGGAAAAAAATTCCGAAAATAAATTATTCACAGAAAAAAATTCTTCTGATTCCGATATTGCGCAAGAGACGAAAGGAGAAGATATATGACGGTATTTCTGATTGTTATTGCTGTTCTTGCAGTTATAACAGCCATGATTCTTTCGCTTTCGGCAACGCTTACTGTTGTATATGACAACGGCTGGCATACAAAAATAAAAGTTGTTTTTTTTGAAAAGGAAATTGTACTCTCACAGCTTTTGTCATTTATTCTTTTTCCCCAGAAAAAAGCGGATGAAGTATCCGAAAGCAACAGAAAGAATAAAGAAAAGAAAAAGAAAGAAAAAGAACGGGATACTGTAAAAATCAAACCCGAAGAGCAAAATAAAAGTGCACTTAAAAATGATGTTCGGGTGTCTGATGCCGATAGCGAAAAATCCAAAGCGAAGGAACAGTCCAAGCCGTCTGAAGAAAAGCCCGTGCAGCAAAAAAAGTCCAAGCCGAAAGAAAATCCGATATCAAAGCTTTGGAAAAATGAGGGTATAGTAGGCATACTGAATTTTGTTTCAAATCTTCTCGACACAGCAAATTCTGCCGTTTTAACTTTAATTAGGGGTTTACATATTTACTCACTTTATGTTATGATAATAGTCGGTGGCGGTGATGCTGACAGAATTGCCCGTTCATATGGTGAAATTTGCAGATATTATTTTCCTGTTAAGGGTATGATTTTGAACGCAATGCGTGTTGATTATTTTGACGATTATATTCAGCCCGATTTCATTGCGGAAAGAACTGAATTTCAGCTTCAGTTTATAGGAAGCATCAGCGTCGGTCTGCTTTTGAAGGTTGTGCTTAAGGCAGGGTTTGTATTTTTAAAGAATTTAATTAAGAATAAATAAAAGGGGATTATGATTATGAAAGAAACTCCGGTAAACAAAATAATGGAAAACACTCTTGAAAAAATGCGCCAAATGGTTGATGTTTCAACGATTATCGGCGAGCCTATGGTTACAGGCAATACTACGCTCATTCCTGTTTCAAAGGTTTCCTATGGTTTTACTTCGGGCGGTACAGACCTTCCGTCTAAATCAAATGCGGAGCTTTTCGGCGGCGGAGGAGGCGGCGGAATTACCATAACCCCTGTTGCTTTTATTGTCATTCAGGATAATAAGTGCCGAATGATGCAGATTAACAATTACACATCATCTGCCGACCGTGCTATTGCAATGATTCCCGATCTTGTTGACAAGCTCACAGAGCTTCTTCAGGCTAAGGACTCTAAATCGGGAGAAGAGGAAACTTCTGCCGAGTAATATTATAAATGCCGATCACCTGCATATATTTTATGTAGGTGATTATTTTGTTAAAAAAATTTGCTTTTATTCTTGCATTTCTCTTCCTTTTGCCGTTTAATGTATACGGTGCGGATAACAGCGCTCAAAGTGCAATTGTTATAGATTCGGATACAAAGACCATATTGTATGAAAAGAATGCGTATGAGCAAAGGGCAATCGCCTCTACAACAAAGATTATGACGGCGCTTTTGGCAATAGAAAGCAATCGGCTGGATGAAATCGTTGCTGTCAATGAAGAAATGGTGAATGTTGAGGGATCATCACTCGGACTTCGAGCAGGAGATAAATTGTCTCTTCAGGATCTGGTTGTCGGTATGATGCTCACATCGGGTAACGATTCGGCAAATGTTGCAGCGTATTTCCTTTCAGGCGGTATTGAAAATTTTGCCCTTTTAATGAATAAACGCGCTGAAGAAATCGGAATGAAAAATACATATTTTGTGACGCCTTCCGGTCTTGACGAGGGGAATCATCATTCAACGGCATATGATATGGCGCTTCTTGGGGCCGAAGCGGTAAAAAACGATATTTTTTGTGAGATTATGTCCATGCAAAGAGCGGATATCAATATCAGCTCCAAAACAGTCACTGTCTATAATCATAATAAACTGCTCGCAATGGATAAAAATATATTCGGCATTAAAACAGGATTTACCAAAAAAGCGGGCAGATGTCTCGTCTCGGCAAGAAATTATGAGGGAAACAGGCTTATATGCGTAACCCTTGGTGCGCCTGATGACTGGAACGACCATTTGTCTCTATATAAGGAATGTATAAAAAAATATACTAAAAAAAGCGTGAGAAATGAATGTTTTATTCCAGTTGTCGGAGCGCAGAAAAATGAAATCAGGTGTTCATATAAAGGTGAGTTTTATCTTCTCGGCGAGCCTGTGACGGAGGAATATTATTTTCCCTTTTTGTATGCACCGATTAAAAAGGGAGAACAGGTTGGAATAGCATTTGTCTATTACGGTAAAAAATTAGCGGAAAGACTGCCGATAACGGCAGATGAGGATTTAAAATATTATGTCATCGAGCAACGAAGTACGGCTTCAGAAATTTATGGCTGAATGCGGCGTGGCTTCGCGCCGCAAAAGCGAAGAACTGATTGAACTGGGAAAGGTGAAGATTAACGGCCATATTGCGCGTATAGGAGATAAAGTAAACCCCAAAAAGGATATAGTAACCGTGCGCGGCAAAAAAATTCTCAAGGAGGAAAAACTTTATTATATTATGCTCAATAAGCCCAGGGGATATGTCACTACCGTGTCGGACGAGCTCGGCAGAAAAACTGTGCTTGATCTTGTGGATGTTGACGCGAGAATTTATCCTGTCGGAAGACTTGACAGGGATTCAGAAGGATTGCTCTTTCTGACAAATGACGGTTCTTTCGCTAACGCAATGACCCACCCGAGGCATAATTTTGCCAAGGTTTACCGTGTTACGGTAAGACCGGGTGTTAATGAAGAAATCCTTCAGCAACTTCGCAACGGAATTGAAATAGACGGCAGAAAGACTGCTCCCTGTGAGGTTACAGTCATCAGGGAAGAAAATAACAGAACCGTTCTTGAGTTTATTCTGCGTGAAGGCAGAAACAGACAGATAAGAAAGATGTGTGAAGCAGTGAATCTTGAGGTTGCGCGTCTTAAAAGAATTTCAATCGGACCGATTAAGCTCGGTATGCTTCCGGCAGGAAAAACGAGGGATCTTACATCAAATGAAATCAAAAAGCTGCTTCGCTCGGCATATCCCGCAGAAAAAGAAGAATCGGTTTAATCTTCATTAAGATATTTTAAAAATATATCAAAGAAAAATATTGATATTGCCTGATTAAAGTGTTAATATTTAATATAAGTGAAAATGGAATATTCTGTTATTCCGTTTTGCGCCTTTATACTTAAGGAGGACATTTAAAGTGAGTGATACGAATAACTCTAAGGCATTGCAGCGCCTTGAAGCAATTTTTGACGACGGCTCTTTTGCGCAGATAGATGCCTTTGCCAAGTCGGCGGGGGGCGATGTTGAGGTTGCTGCCGGTTACGGAACCGTTAACGGCTGTGCGGTATACGCCTTTTCTCAGGATATCACTGTTGACGGCGGTGCCGTCAGTATCGCACAATGTGCGAAGATTAAGAAAATGTATGATCTGGCAGTAAAAACCGGCTGTCCGATTGTGGGAATTTATGATTCAAACGGAATGAAGCTGACTGAAGGATTTGAGGGTCTCAGTGCTTACGGAGAAATCGTTAAGGCATCCGCTTCAATGAGCGGTGTATGTCCTCAGATTTCTGTTATTGCAGGCGCTTGCCTCGGTACATCGGCACTGATTGCAAATATGGCTGATGTTGTTATTGCGGTAAAGGATGCAGATTTTTATGTATCTGCCCCGAGTGATGTGACTGTTGAACAGTCCTATGAAGAGGGAACGGTTGACATTATCTGTGATGATTTTGACAGTGCCGCTGCTCAAGTCAAGAATCTTATAACTCTTCTTCCTTCAAATAACCTTACCCCATCATCTGTGCTTGATTTTACATCACCACAGAACTTCGCGGACGATGGCGCTGATGCTATGAGCATCATTGAAGCGATAGCAGATGTATCAAGCATTACAGAGCTCAAGGGCGGTTACGCTTCATCAAACTGCAGGACGGTTTTAGCTTCCGTGATGGGCACAACAGTAGGTTTTATTGCTTTTGAAGGAAATGCACTTTGTCCCGGCTGTTCGTACAAGGCAGAGGCAATGATTAAATTCTGTGACGCTTATTCCATACCTGTTGTGACATTGGTTAACGCGAACGGGGTTATAAAAGAAAAGGAAAACCAGACGCTCACAGCGTTGACGAAGTTGACATCTGCTTATTCTTCTGCAACCTGTCCTAAAATTTCGGTTATTACAGGTAAAGCTGTCGGCATTGCTTATATTATTCTCGCCGGCAAAGCTTCAAATGCAGATCTGACATTTGCATGGGACAGCAGTATGGCCTCTCCTCTTGATACTGATGCGGCAGTTGCTTTCCTCTTTAATGACAGACTCGCAGACGGTGAGGACAGAAAAAGCCTCGAAAAAGAATATGTTGATACAATCGCATCTCCGTTTACCGCGGCTGCATGCGGTGCTGTTGATGATATATTTACTCCTGCCGATACCCGTGCGAAAATTATAAGTGCACTGGATATTCTTGCAGGAAAGAGGGAGAACACACTTCCCAGAAAACATTCGGTTAAATAATTCAGGATTGGTTCCGTTTTAAGAGAACGAATTACAATTATATTGCCGTTTAAATGTGTACAAGTGTACTGTTTAATACGGCACTGAGTTGCATCACACCCTGTAGGGCTACAGCAGGGAAACCGTGATTTTAATTATAATTTGTAGCCAGAAAGGCTATGTGAATGAATATGAAAAACTATACTATTACTGTAAACGGCACACCATACAATGTAACTGTTGAAGAGGGTGTTTCTACTGCGGCAGCACCTGCTCCTGCGGCTGTACCTGCTCCGGCTCCCACTCCGACTCCATCTCCTGCCGCTGCACCTGCCGCCGCTCCTGCACCCGCATCCGCACCTGCCGCTGCAGGCTCTGCCGGTTCAGTGACTGTTGAGTCACCTATGCCGGGTAATATACTTGATATCAAGGTAAAGGTAGGCGATTCCGTTTCTAACGGACAGGTTTTATGTATACTTGAAGCTATGAAAATGGAAAATGATATTGTATCTCCTCAGGATGGAACGGTTGCTTCCGTAAATGTGAATAAGGGTGATAGTGTTGATGTCGGCCAGGTGCTGATTACATTAAACTAAGAGGTGGCATAAATGGCTAAAATTGGTATTACGGAAACTGTACTGCGTGACGCACACCAGTCGCTTATTGCAACCCGTATGACAACGCAGGAATTTTCCGATATTCTGGAGAAGATGGATAAAATAGGATTCCATTCACTTGAATGTTGGGGCGGTGCCACTTTTGACGCATGTCTCAGATTTCTTGGTGAAGATCCTTGGGACAGACTCCGCCTTATTCGTAAAAAATGTCCAAATACAAAGTTGCAGATGTTGTTCCGCGGACAGAATATGCTCGGCTACCGTCATTATTCTGATGAAGTAGTTGATTATTTTGTAAAAAAAAGCATTGATAATGGTATTGATATTTTAAGAATTTTTGATGCGCTCAACGATGTTCGCAATTTGCAGACTGCTATTAACGCAGCTAAAAAATACGGCGGTCATGTGCAGGCTGCGATTTCATATACTACAGGTCCCGTGTTTGATATTGATTATTATTGCAGTTACGCAAAGCAGCTTGAAAATGCAGGTGCAGATTCCATCTGTATTAAAGATATGGCAGGTCTGCTCACACCATACGGCACATATGATTTGGTAAAGGCGCTTAAAAAGTCTGTTCATGTTCCGATTCAGCTCCATTCTCATTACACATCAGGTCTTGCCTCAATGGTTCATCTCAAGGGCGTTGAAGCCGGTGTGGATGTCATTGACACAGCAATGAGCCCTCTTGCAATGGGTACTTCTCATCCTGCAACCGAATCAATGGTCGCTGCGTTTCAGGGAACACCTTATGATACCGGGCTTGATATCAAGGCGCTTACCGAAATACGCGAATTCTTTGTTCCTCTTCGTGAAAAGTATCTTGAATCAGGTCTGCTTGATCCTAAAATGCTCGGGGTTGACGCCAACACGCTTTTGTATCAAGTTCCCGGCGGAATGCTGTCCAATCTTGTTTCCCAACTCAAACAGGCAGGCAAAGCGGATAAGCTTGAGGATGTGCTCAATGAGGTGCCGAGAGTCCGTGAGGATTCAGGTTATCCTCCTCTTGTTACCCCTACCTCACAGATTGTAGGAACGCAGGCCGTGTTCAATGTCATAATGGGTGAGAGATACAAGATGGTTACAAAGGAATTTAAGGATTTGGTAGCAGGAAAGTACGGCAAAACACCTTGTGACATTGATCCCCAATTCAGAAAAAAAATTGTAGGTGATGATGATATCATTGACTGCCGTCCTGCCGATCTTATTACCGATACAGTTGATTCTTTTAAGAATGAAATAAAAGAGTTTTGTGAGCAGGAGGAGGATATTCTCTCTTACGCTCAGTTCGGTCAGGTTGCCGTTAAATTTTTTGAAAAAAGAAGAGATGAAAAATACGGCCTTGACGGAAAACATGACGATATGGAAAATAAGGTTCATCCCGTATAAAAATTGCCTGCCGTTAAGAAAATGGCAGGCTTTTATGTTATATGTTGTAAAATATATAAATTAATTGTATAATGATATCATCATATTGAATATTTCATGTTGATTTTGGAGCGTGTTTTATGAAAAAGCTATATCGTATATTGATATTTATTCTTTCGGCAGTTATTGTATCTGCTTCATTCAGTACCTTTGCTTATGCAGACAATTATTACTATGATTATGACTATGAGGATTATTACCAGTCTGTTGCAGATTCCATATCTGCGCCAAAACTTTCGGCTAAAGTTTCGGCTGAAAGCATTACATATTCATGGAACAGTGTTGGTGCAGACTGCTATTCACTTTTTATTAAAAAATCAGGCGGTAGTTATCAAAGATATGATGTTTACGGTGCGACATCATATACGATGGACTTTCTTTCATCATCAAGCACATATTACGCTTATGTTTGCGCGAATCAGTACGGCTGTGTTTCAAAAAACAAATCCAAAACAGTCAAATCATTCACAAAGCCGAAAAAGGTTTCGGGCTTTAAATATTCCGCCTCCAAGAACAGTTTTACATTAAAATGGAATAAGGCCTTGGATGCCACGGGTTATGTAATTTACAAATATGACGCCAAGACCAAAAAGTATAAAAAATATAAAACTATAAATAAGAAAAGTAAAATATCTGTAAAAATCAGCGCTAAAAGTTCAAAGGTATATGCTTTTAAAATCAGAGCGTATAAAAAGCATGAAAATAAAACTTACTACAGCTCTTATTCCTCAGCTGTTGCAGCGGGTGCTGCGCTCAAAGCACCTTCGATTTCTTCCGTCAAATCCGGCAAGGACGCATGCCTTACCGTAAAATGGAAGGTTTTGCAAAAAAATGTTTCAGGCTATCAGATAAAATATTCTTCATATGATACATTTGATTTTTATAATATCGCAACTGTAAAAAAGGGAAAAACCTCTTCCAAAACGCTTAAACTCAGAGAGGGTATACCATATATGGTCAAAGTGAGATCATATTGTGAAATAAACGGCAAAAAAATTTATTCCTCCTGGAGCAAGACAAAAAAATGCACAACAAAATCAAGCTATTCAAACGATATAAAGGGAATGCTCAATAAAGTAAAATTAACACCCAAAAAGACGGGAATAGAAAAGCTTGATAAAATTTCTGCAAGAATTATCAAAGACATAAAAAAGAAGATTAAAAAGACGGGTAAAAAAGTGACTACCTATGAAATTATAAGAGGTTGTTATTCTTATATTGCTCAGGAAAAGTTTTCAACCTACGGTATAAAGAACGGCAGAGACAACGGAACCGAATATTATCAGTACAGTGCCCTTTATCTGCTTGAAACAAAACAGGGAAGCTGTGTTGATTATAATTCTCTTTTTAAGGTGCTTTGTGAAAGAGTCGGAGTAAGATGTGAGTTGGGATCCGGCACAGTTGATGCTTCAGGCGGCGGAAGAACGGGTCATACATGGGCTGTCATCAAGCTTAAGGGTAATTATTACATATTTGACCCAAGGCTTCAGATTTATACAAATAACAAAAAAGGTTTTACATATTTCGGTCTTCCGCATACCAATTCAAATCATTATTCAAAAATGTACAGATATTATGATGCCGGCGCATATCTGAACTGGTGAAAACATATTTTTAATAGATTAATTTTATGAGGGGTTTTATGGTTTTAAAGTTTATTGAAATTCTGAAGGTTATTTTTCTCGGAATAGTTGAGGGTATAACGGAATGGCTGCCTATAAGCAGTACAGGTCATATGCTGCTTGTTGATGAATTTATCACTCTGAATATGAGTGAAGAATTCAAGGAAATGTTTTTTGTTGTGATACAGCTCGGCGCAATCCTTGCCGTAATTGTGATGTTCTGGAATAAAATGTTTCCGTTTCAATTTAAGGATAAAAGTCTTCCTTTCATAAGGAAAGACATTTTTTCAATGTGGTTCAAGGTCATTGTTGCGTGCATACCGTCCGCAGTATTGGGTCTGCTTTTTGACGATATTCTTGAAAAGTATTTCGGTCATGCGGTTTCCATCGCCGTTATGCTCATTGTTTACGGTATTGCCTTTATCGCTGTTGAAAAGTGGAATAAAAAGAGAACGCCCGAATATAAGACGCTCGACGATATTACATATAAAACCGCTTTTGTTATAGGCATGTTTCAGGTGCTTTCAATGATTCCCGGCACCTCAAGATCCGGCGCAACAATTATCGGAGCGCTATTAATCGGAGTGTCAAGAACTGCCGCGGCTGAGTTTACATTCTTTCTTGCCGTTCCGACTATGTTCGGCGCAAGTGCTCTCAAGCTTGTAAAATACGGTTTTGACTTTACTTCACAGGAGCTTATCGTACTTTTAATCGGTATGGCTGTTGCCTTTGCCGTTTCTTTGATCGCAATAAAGTTTCTTATGAATTTCATCAAAAAGCATGATTTTACTGTTTTTGGCTGGTACAGAATTGTACTCGGCATTATAGTGATTGCTTATTTTACAATGATTGCACCAAAATAATTATGAAATTGTTAATTATTTGGCATAGTTTTACATTTTTCTGTTGACGAAATGTTATCGCGGTGATATACTTAAGTTTGTAAGTTATATTACGGAGGTTGCACTATGAATGTACTCATTTTCGGCGGTACAGGACTTTTAGGTTCCGCTGCTGCCCAAATTTTTATTGACAGAGGTCATAAAGTTAAGACCATTGCTCTTCCTCCTCTTCCGGAGGGTGCTCCTATTCCTGAGGAGATGGAAATTGAGTTTGGTAATTTCCTCGAGCTTACCGACGAACAGCTTGAAAAAGCAATGACAGGCGTTGACGCTTTTGTTTACGCAGCCGGCGTTGACGAGAGGGTTGAATTTCCTGCTCCTGTTTACGAAGCTTATAAAAAGTACAATATTGATCCTGTTGACCGTTGCCTTGCAATGGCGAAAAAATGTGGTGTTAAACGCTGTGTTGTACTTGGCTCATATTTTGCTTGGCTTGCCAAAGAAAGACCGGATATGGATCTTTGTTCAAAGCATCCTTACATTCGTTCCAGAATTGATCAGGAAGAGGTTGCTTTTAAGTATGCAGATGATGATATGGGCGTTGCAGTGCTTGAACTTCCGTATATATTCGGTACTCAGCCGGGACGCCGTCCTGTATGGGTAATTCTTATTGAACAGCTTCAGAGATTTGAAAAAATGCCGTTTACAATGTATCCTGCCGGAGGTACCGCAATGCTTACAGTCCGTCAGGTAGGTGAGGCTATAGTAGGTGCTGCCGAGCAGGTTAAAGGTGCAAGAGCGTATGGAATCTCCTGCTACAATATGACTTGGAGAGAATTCCTTAAAATCGTTTATCGCGCTATGGACGGTATTCCTGACAGAAAGATTATTGATGTTCCAAAGTGGACTTTCCAGGCTTTCGGTCTTTTGATGAGAAAGGATTATGCAAAGCGCAATGTAGAAAGCGGTATTGATCCTGTCGGACTTGCCGATATCATGGGTATGAATCTCTTTATTTCTACTGATGATACAAAAGAACTTGGCTGTACACCGGACGATATTGAGGCTGCAATTTTTGACTCAATCAAGCTTTCAAAGGATTCTTTTGAAGGTAAGGCAAAGCTCCTTGAGATGAAGGGAGAATAATATTTTTGAATAATGAGCACCGCTTGATTTTTCAGGCGGTGTTTTTTTTAGGATCATTTTATATCTTTATTAAAATAAAAACCGCTCTTGACATATCGTCAAAAGCAGTCTTTGTAAATAATGAATCCACCCAGCCGCCGAAAGCTGAGAATAACCTGCATCCCAAGCAGGTGGGTTATGCTTTGCTGACTTTGTGCTACCAGCGTCCTCGTATAAGAGGGAGGTCTGCATTCCCGTTTCGCAAAAGACAAATCCCTTAATAAATCATGTTCGGGTTACTAAAGCCTCCGGTTGTCGAGAAGGGCAGATTGTTTATGATTATTGCTCAAGAATATCAGAATCAAAATATTCAACATCAAATTTTTCTTCAACCATTTGCATCAGAATATCAGATACCCGCTCGTACTCCATCTCGTCTTCAATTTCCGCAAGATATTCGTTGTCGTTGTCGTTAATCACTTTAAGTATTACTACCTCGTAATCTCCGTCAACGATTTCCTCGTCTGTTTCATAATATCTTGTTATGGCGACATAAACATTGTCGTCTGTTTCATATCTTTCAAGAAGCTCGAAAAGTATCTCGTTTCCGTCCTCATCGCTCACACTGAGAATATCCGGTTCATAGTATTCTTCGTTGTCTGCCATTATATTCACGCACCTTTTTATACTGTATGCTATTTATTATATATTTTAATTTTGAAATAGTCAATAGAAATATATGGTTGGTTACTTTTTACAAAAAAAATAAAAAATGTTGAAAAAAACTATTGACAAAGTACAAAAGGCGTGCTATTATGTAATTGAACAAAGGGAAGACCTTAAGGAAGAAGTTTAAGGTAGAAAGAAAGAATTGTTCAATTTATGAAAGGAGGCTTGTCCCAATGGATTTTGAACCAGATCAGACAAGCACTCATCAGTAAATCCAATATACGATAGCGGATTTTGGTATCATAATAAAGTAATCAATATTGCGAGATTACTATGGATACACACTTTATAAAGTATTTATTAAGTTATCAGGCAGAGTTGGAAAATGCTGAGAGTGCAGCAAAACTTAATAGTAAGGGTATAGATTTATATAGTATAAACGATTATTAATCTGCCGATAATCTGAAATGTTTATTTCATAAATTATAAAATAAAAATTAATTTTAGGAGAAGTCCGATGCACTAAGTATTGAAACCTTGAGATTTTAATTTGAGGTAAGGACCAATGTACTAAGTTGATTTAAATTTAAAATTAAATAATGTAACAGCTCCCGATATTCCTGTATCGGGAGTTTTTTTATATCTGCGTCACTTGACAATGGGTGATTATTATGTTAATATGACTTCAATATTGAATGGCAATGAGGAAGAGGAGTACTCTGCTGCGTCTTTTAAGAGAGTGTCCGTTTGGTGAAAGGAGCAGGGCAGGCAGAGGAAGGTAGCTTCTGAGCCGGTATTATGAACAGAGTAGTTTTATCCGTATGTCTGCGTTAAAGGCTTTGAGCGGCATTGAATCAATGCAATTTGAGTGGTACCACGGAAGTATGTGCTTTCGCCTCATATGAGGTGAAAGCATTTTTATTTTAAAGGAGTTTTATTTATGGCAAAAGAACTTGCAAAGCAGTATAATCCTTCTGATGTGGAGGAACGCACATATAAATTCTGGTGTGATCATAAGTATTTCCATGCACAGGTGAATTCTGATAAAAAGCCTTATACCATTGTTATTCCTCCGCCGAATATCACGGGTCAGCTCCATATGGGGCACGCTCTTGATAATACGCTTCAGGATATTCTTATCCGATGGCGAAGAATGCAGGGTTATGAGGCATTATGGCTTCCCGGTACGGACCATGCTTCCATTGCCACTGAGGCAAAGATTGTTGAGGCTATGCGGGAAGAAGGTCTGACAAAGGAGAGTATAGGAAGAGAAGCTTTTCTGAAAAGAGCATGGGACTGGAAGGATAAATACGGTTCTCGAATTATTGAGCAGCTTAAAAAGATGGGCTCCTCCTGTGACTGGGACAGAGAGCGCTTTACGCTTGATGAAGGCTGTTCAAAGGCTGTTAACCGTGTTTTTGAAAATCTGTATAAAAAAGGGTTGATATACCGCGGTGAAAGAATTGTAAACTGGTGTCCGCATTGTTTAACCTCCATTTCGGATGCTGAGGTGGAATATGAGGATCAGGCCGGTCATTTTTGGCACATCAAATATCCTTTCACGGATGGCACCGGTTATCTTGAGCTTGCGACAACAAGACCTGAAACGCTCCTCGGCGATACCGCAGTCGCAGTAAATCCCAATGATGAAAGATATAAGCATTTGATTGGCAAAATGCTTGACCTTCCTCTTGTTCACCGCTACATTCCTGTTATTGCGGACGATTATGTTGATATAGAATTTGGAACAGGTGTTGTTAAAATTACGCCTGCACATGACCCTAACGATTTCGAGGTCGGCTTACGGCATAATCTTGAAGTGATAGATGTGCTCACAGACGATGCTCATATAAAAGATGGTTGGGGAAGATACAGCGGTATGGACCGCTATGAGGCAAGAAAGGCAATTGTTGAGGATCTTGAAAAAGAGGGCGCACTGCTTGAAGTGGAAGATTACAGTCATAATGTAGGAACATGCTACCGCTGCGGTACAACAATTGAACCGAAGGTTTCAAAGCAATGGTTTGTATCCATGAAGCCGCTTGCCGGTCCCGCGATTGATGCTGTAAAGAAAGGCGAAACAAAGTTTGTCCCCGAACGATTTGAGAAAGTATATTTTCATTGGCTGGAGAATATTCGAGACTGGTGTATTTCAAGGCAGCTTTGGTGGGGACACAGAATTCCCGCGTATTATTGCGATGACTGCAGTGAGATAACCGTAAGTGCAGATGCTGTCGAAAAATGCCCAAAATGTGGCAGTCACCATATTCATCAGGATCCGGATACACTCGATACATGGTTCAGTTCTGCCTTGTGGCCGTTCAGCACAATGGGATGGCCTGACGAGACTGAGGAATTAAAATATTTTTATCCGACAAATACACTCGTAACAGGATATGATATTATTCCGTTCTGGGTTATGAGAATGATGTTTTCTGCGCTTGAGCAGACAGGTCAGGTGCCTTTTGATACTGTTCTCATTCATGGTCTTGTCCGTGATGCGCAGGGCAGGAAAATGAGCAAATCTCTCGGAAACGGTATTGATCCGTTGCTCATCATTGATGAGTACGGTGCGGATGCTTTGCGGTTTACGCTTGCGACAGGCAATGCTCCCGGTAATGATATGCGGTTTTCTGACGATAAGGTTAAAGCGTCAAGAAATTTTGCGAATAAGCTGTGGAACGCTGCACGCTTTGTCCTTATGTACATTACGGATGATTTTCAGTATGAAGGACTTGATGCGGAGCTTGCAATTGAGGATAAGTGGATTGTTTCAAAGGTGAATACACTTGCAAAAGAAGTAACAGAAAATCTTGAAAAGTTTGAGCTCGGCATTGCAGTTCAAAAGCTGTACGACTTTATATGGGATGTTTTTTGCGATTGGTATATTGAAATATCGAAAATAAGGCTTCAGAGTGATGACGCAAAGGCAAAAAATACGGCTGTATCAACTCTTTTGTATGTTCTGACCGATATTCTTAAGTTGCTTCATCCGTTTATGCCGTTTATCACAGAAGAAATATATCAGGTAATTCCCCACGATGAAGAATCAATTATGATTTCAAAATGGGTTCAATATGATGAAACGCTCCATTTTGTCGGTGAAGAAGCTGAGATGGAAGTAATTATGGCAGCTATCCGAGCTATCAGAAATACAAGGGCACAGATGAATATACCGCCGAGCAAAAAGGCCAAGATTTATATTGAAACACAACTTGGTGATACTTTCAAAAACGGTGCAAAGTTTATAGAAAGACTTGCATCTTCAAATGAAATCAGTGTCTCTGCTTCTTATGATGATCTGGGAAATACGGTTACAATAATCACGGACGAAGCTAAAATCTATATCCCAATGGGTGAACTTGTGGATTTTAAGACAGAGAGAAAGCGCCTTGAAAAGGAACTTGCACAGTGTAATGATAAGCTTGATTTTATAAATAAAAAGCTGTCAAATCCCGGCTTTGTGAATAAGGCTCCCGAAAAGGTTGTTGCGCAGAATAAACAGGATGCCGAAAAGCTGATGGAAAGAATTGCAAATATTAAAAAAACAATTGAGGATTTAGAGCAGTAATGACTTATATGGAAGCATTAGGCATTATCACAAAAAGGGAAAGCCTCGGCATTGTGCCGGGGCTTGCTCGTATTTATCGTTTGCTTGAGAAAATGGGCAATCCTCAAAACGAATTGAAAATCATCCATATTGCCGGAACAAACGGTAAAGGGACAGTATCTGCTATGCTTGCAGACGCAATAACAAGAGCAGGATTTACCACTGGCCTTTTTACATCGCCGTGGGTAACGGATTATCGTGAGCAGATACAGATTGACGGTGCATTTATAAGCAAAAAGGATTTTTCATCATACATTGAAAAGTACAGGGATAATGACTGTACCGAGTTTGAATTTCTGACGGCTGTTATGTATAAATATTTCTTTGACAGGCGTGTTGATTACGCTGTTGTTGAATGCGGAATGGGAGGACTGGAAGATGCAACGAATGCCATTTGCACACCTGAGCTTGCAGTGATAACCTCAGTTTCTGTTGACCATACAAACTTTCTCGGTGATACTCTTGATGAAATTGCTCTTAATAAGGCGGGTATTATCAAAAAAAACGGCAGAGTCGTCCTTTACCCAAATCCGAAAACACACAATCTATTTCAAACGCAGTGTAAAAAATGCAACTCTGTATTATACAGTGTTGACGATGCGGGAGACAGCCGCTTAAATAATATTCGAACGGTCAAAACCGCTCTGGATGTATTAGGTATCCGTTCACCGGTAAAAGAAGTTGCGCTTCCCGCGCGGCAGGAATATATCGGGCAGAATATAATGCTCGACGGTGCGCATAATCCAGACGGTATAAAGGCGCTGATTAAACACCTGCCGAAAAGAGAAATCACTGCGGTAATAGGTATGATGCGTGACAAAAATGTCCGTGAGTGCATAAAAATGATAGCCCCACTGTGTAAAAAAATAATCACAACAACGCCGTCAAATCCGAGGGCAATGATCGCGCAGGAGCTTAAAGCCATAGCTAAGATGTATTGTAAAGATGTTGAGGCTGTTGAGCAGCCGATTGATGCGGTGCATACGGCCGATTATGATTTTCTTCTTGTGTGCGGTTCATTTTATCTTGCGCGTGATGTCAGAAAAGAGCTTCTTCCATACAAAATGTGATAAATTATTCAATACCGGTCTGCTATTATTGTGGCAGACTGGTATTTTTTATTGGAGTGAAAAGGAATGAATGTTACAATCGAGGCAAGCGGCAGTATAGTCATAGCGTATCTTATCGGTGAAATCGATCACCATACTGCTGCGAAGGTAAGAGAAAAAATTGATAATATAATTAATTATAAAAAACCTACTCATTTGATACTTGATTTCAGAAATGTTACCTTTATGGATTCATCAGGTATAGGTCTTGTTATGGGCAGATTCAGACTTATGCAGGGATTGTCTTCTGCCTCAACTCTTGAAATAAAAAATGTAACCTCCCAGACCAAAAAAATTATGGAGCTTGCAGGACTGGGAAGGATTGCAGTAATTAAGGAGATACAAAATGAAGAAAATTAATGAATTCAAATTGACTGTTGACAGCAAAAGCATTAACGAGAGCTTTGCAAGAGTAGTAGTTTCCGCGTTTGTTACGGCGCTTGACCCCACGCTTGAGGAAATAGCCGATTTAAAAACAGCGGTAAGTGAAGCTGTTACAAACTGTATTGTTCATGGATACAGGGATACATATGGAAAAATTTACATATCAGGTGTTATTGATGACGCAAATTATGTCAAAATAACAATCCGTGACAAGGGCTGCGGAATCAAGGATATCCATGAGGCAATGACTCCCTTATTCACTACGGGCGGAGGTGACCGCGCCGGTCTTGGATTTACTGTTATGGAGAGCTTTTGTGACAAAGTAAAAGTGCGTTCTTCAGACTCGAAAGGCACTTCGGTGACTCTCATAAAAAAGATTGAAGGAAAATCCCAATGGTAACTGATGCCAGAGAGCAGATGATAACGGATAATATAGGCCTTGTCCACTCCATTGCTAACCGTTTTCGCGGGAGAGGAACCGATTATGAGGATTTATTCCAGAGCGGCTGTATAGGTCTCATTAAAGCTGTTGATAATTTTGACGAGTCCAAGGGCTTTGCGTTTTCCACCTATGCGGTACCTGTGATTATGGGGGAAATACGCAGAATTTTTCGGGACGGCGGTGCAATTAAAGTAAGTCGTTCTCTTAAGGAAAAGGCAATTAAGGCACAGTCGCTTCGTGAGCGCTTTATAAGTAAGCAGATGCGTGAACCGACAATAGGTGAGCTGTCACAGCTTCTTGACTGTACGCCCGAGGAGACGGCGGAAATTCTCAATATCATAAACCCGGTTATATCATTAAATTCTTTCGGTGAGGACGGAGAAGATACGATAGACATACCTGTTGATGAAAGTGAACAGCTTTTTGACAGATTATCCATTTTTCAAATGATGAAGCATCTTGATGATTCAGAGAAAAAAATTATTGATATGCGGTACTATAAGGGCTATACGCAGGCGAAAACAGCAAAAGCTATGGGTGTATCACAGGTTCAGATATCAAGAAAGGAAAAAGCGATACTAAAAAAAATGCGCCTTCTTGCCGAATAATGTGAGGCGCTTTGCAAAATATGAAAACAGTGTAGAGCATTATGTATTGTGTATGTATATAAAATTTGGCGGGAGGGTTTCCTCCCGTTTTTCTATACTTTTTCCAACACCTTAAATGTAATTCCTGACAGTATAAACCACAGGGCTGAAAACGGCAGGCATATCTGGCCTAAAAAATTCAGCGGCATTCCTGAATAGTCCCAAACATGTTCCTTTAAAATTATATTGAAAGCAATTCCGAATATGAGCTCAATGCCGGTTATTATTGTCATTCCGATGATACATTTCACTATAAAAGGTATTTCATAATTTCTGCTTATATAATAAAACGAGCTCAATACAATTGCTCCCGCGAAAAACATTGAGTAATGTGTTCTTCCGCGGCAGATGATTTCGATCATACAATATCCGAAACCACCGAGCAGTGCCGCAAATAAATAATTAAAAAAATATCTCATAATTGTATTATTTACACAAGTGTGATAGAATACTCATATAAAATTTCGGGAGGTGGGGTTACGGATTTTCTGACAAAGCCTCAGCGTATTATTGATTTAATAGAGAATGCAGGGTTTGAGGCATATTATGTGGGCGGATGTGTTCGTGATTATTATTTAAACAGAAGCTGTGATGATATAGATATTGCAACCTCGGCATTGCCATGTGAGTTGGAAAAAATATTTCTTGACAGCGGGATAAAATTTTTTGAAACGGGATTAAAGCACGGAACGATAACTGCCGTTATTGATAATGAAAATTTTGAAATAACCACTTACCGCAAAGATGGGGAATATGTAGATTCGCGCCATCCTGAAAATGTGAACTTTGTTACTTCGTTAAGTGATGATTTATCAAGGCGTGACTTTACAGTAAACGCAATGGCATACAGTACAAAAAGAGGGCTTGTTGACCTCTTTCACGCAAAGCGTGATCTGGATAATAAAATAATCAGAGCGGTGGGAGATGCAGATAAGCGCTTTAAAGAGGATGCGCTTCGCATTATGCGTGCAATCCGCTTTTCCTCTGTGCTCTGTTTTGACATTGAGGAATATACAAAAATCGCCCTGTTCAGAAATAAAAAACTGCTTGAAAAGATTTCTGCGGAAAGGATTTTTTCAGAGCTTTCAAAGCTGTTGATGGGGGATAATGTTTTTAAAGTTCTTATGGAATACAGGGTAATCATTGCTGTCATTATCCCGGAGGTTGAACCTGTTTTTTATGTTTCTCAGAATACAAAATGGCATATTTATGATGTTTGGGAGCATACCTGCAGGGCTGTTGAAAAATCTCCGAAAGATTTGGCGCTTCGTCTGACTATGCTTTTGCATGATATCGGAAAGGCATTTTCAAAAACTACCGATGAAAGGGGAAACGACCATTTTAAAGGTCACCAGAAAATAAGCGCATTGTATGCGGAAAAGGTGCTTAAACGCTTAAAGGTTCCAAATGAAATATATGACAGGGTAATGTTTCTTGTTCCGATTCACGATATTCATATCGGTACTGATAAAATCAATATTAAAAAGTGGCTTTCAAAAATCGGAGAGAGAAATCTCCGAGATTTAATAGAGGTCAAGCGCGCGGATAAGCTTGCGCAAAATCCCGATATGACGCAACAGGAACTTGTTAATCTTGATATAACACAGTCAGAGCTTGACGCAGTTATAGAAAAAGGCGAGCCGTTTTCTTTAAAAGACCTGGCGGTAAACGGCAACGATATGCTGTCATTGGGACTTTGCGGAAAACAAATCGGTAACGCCCTTGATCTGCTTTTGGATAAGGTGATAAACAATGAATTAGTTAATAACAGGAATGTTTTAATCGATTATGTTAGGAGAATGATCCCATGAAAAATATCAAATCTTTGGTTGTAATATTTTTAGTCGCCGCAGTCCTATTTACAGGCGGTTGCTCAAAAGCTGCGGTTTTAAATTCAAAAGAAAGCAGTAGTAATGAGGATAGCGCAGTAGAAAAAACGGCTGACGAAAGTTTAGGCCTTATAAAAATAAATAATGTTTTTGATGAAAACGCATACCCTGTTTCCGTTGATATTTGCGGCGATAACATTCTTATTTTGTCAGGCAATAATAATTCAAACTTATACAGCTCATATAAATTAGTTTTATACAATGCCAAAAAAGATAAAATAATTTCTCAAAAGAGTTTTACGGACAGCGAGCAGATGGAAATAAACGAGGCTGCGTTTTATGGTCAGGATCAAGTGCTTCTTATTGATTTAAATAGAGAAAAGGCAATCACATTTGATTTTGATTTTAACAAAACCGGCGAGATTGAATATAAATATGATTCACCTGAAACACTGCAAAAAAAAGCAAATAAGTCTCCCTTTGTAAACGGAAGATTCGGATATTACGACGAATATACTGTTGACTATGAAGAGGATATGAACATCTGTGTGTTTTATGATGAGCCGGATTACGCCTATGTAGATAAAACGAAAAATGACCAAATCATTGACAGTTCGGGTAAAAAGGTACTTTGCCTGAAATATAATGAAAACAGCAACAGACTTGCTTTTTTCGTTAATGATTATGAAAACGCTGTTTGTATGAATAAGGCTGAAACCGAGCCGGTGGCTGAGGATAATTATATCAACCCATCCGCTTATGCAATGAGTGACAAATATGTATGCGTAATATGTGAGTATTCCAATGCAAACAGCGAGGGTTCACCCGATGGCAGTTTCTATAATATTCCTTATATATGGAAATACACTTCGGATGAAAAGAATACCCCGATAGATGTCCAAAAAATGAATGAGGATGATTTTAATTATGCAAATACACAATTGATCAGCGATATAAAAAATAAATATTCCATCCATGTCTGTGTTGATAAGGAGATTGATTATACGGAATATCAAATCACATACGGCGTAAAGCCTTTTGAGCTCTATTTGCTTTTGACTCAGCTTAACAAGGCGTTAGCGGATTTCCCCGATAATTTCTTTGTTGAAATGTATTCGGATTTAAATGGTGATTATGATTTTAATATAAATGTTGTCAAAAATATTGACAGTTCAGTTGATGCCTTTGCCTATGCCTTTGAATGCTTTGATATTACTGTTTGCACAGACAGATTTTATAAAAATCTTGTTTATCATGAAATGATGCACCTTATCTATGAAAGGATAAACCGGTATTATAATGATAAAGGTGAAAGTTTTTATGAAGCATGGGAAAAGCTGAATAACGGTATAGAATACGATCCCGACGCTTATGAAGTGAATGATGAATATTTTGTAAGCCTTTATGCTATGAAAAATGCTGATGAAGATATGGCAGATACCTTTGGATACCTCTGTGAAGCCAATGAATATGATGAAATACCGGATTGGCTCAAACACGAGCATGTCAAAAAAAAGGCAGTATTTTTATGTAAGACAATAAGAGAGGTATTTCCGAGCGTGTCGTCATCGGAGCGTGTATTCTGGGAAAAATATATCAATTATAATAGTAAATAATATAAAACCTGAATGACCGTAATATCATTCAGGTTTTGTTTTATATGCTGTTTTTATAAGCTTTGAGCTCGTCTTCCGTAACATAAGCGCTCAAGGCCCCAACTGCTGTAACTGCTTTTCCGCCTGTAATATTGCCGAATTCAATGCAGTCTTTAAGGGAATAATCATAAAAAAGACCATACATAAATCCGGCAAGAAAGGCATCGCCTGCGCCTGTCGAGTCAACATTTTTAAATTCTTTGATACTCGGACAGAAAAAGTAATCGTCTTTGTCAATACCGATACACCCGTCAGCATCCACCTTTACGACAACCCTGTCAAAATATTTTTTCAGGGCATAGGCTGCATCCTTTTCATTAGTTGTTCCTGTAATTTTAAGCGCTTCTTTTCTGTTAGGTGTGTAGTAATCGGCAAGACTCAGGTATTCGTCGTATTTTTCAAAGCTCATTTCGTCGTCCCAACCTGTGTCAAGTACAAGGATCGTGCCCTCACTGTGAAGCTTTTTATATACAGGAAGAAATCCCCCGAGCTGCATCATACAGATTTTTGAACCGCTTGCAATTTTGTAGAATGTTTCCATTCCTTTTTCGTCAGGCTCAATACTTCCCTTGCCGTAGGTTATAAAAGTTCTGTCGTGCGGTAACAGGATTGCCGAGGTAACATTGAGCCCAAACCCGTTACCGTTGTAGAGATTGACGGGTTCGACTCCGTTTTGAAGAAATTTTTCTTTAGCAAAATTAGAAAAAATATCCTTGCCAAGCTCTGTCGCGATTTTTGTTTTAATTCCGAGCCGTCCGAGATTTATAAGCGTCGCCGGCAAACCGCCTCCCAACTGTATGGAAAAATCCTTTGAATACAGTTCCTCACCGACACCCGGTATTCTTTCCATTCCACAGTAGAGCAAATCGACATTGGTTGCACCAGCGCCTGCAATAAAGTCCATTATTTCCATTCTCCTATGTAATTTTTATTTAATTTCAGGTACTCACTGACAAGAATTTTTGCAAGCGAGTAACTGTTAACAAGAGGGTGAAGGGTCAATGCCTCTACAGCACACTGAATTGATTTTTCCCGAATAGCCCTGCTTGCAAGGCGTTCATAAATTTTTACTCTTCTTATGATCTCAAGATTTTGCTCGTCAACATCGCCAAATTTATGAGGAACACAGCCGTCAGCGGATACATCGCAGGTGATTTCCACAACATCGCTGTCCTTCAAGCCGTTGATGGCACCCTTGTTTTCGGTACATAGTATCATTGAATCTCTGCATTTTTGCTGAGCCGTTTCCATGAATTTGAGCGCGACACCTGCGTAACCGCCTGTATCTTTTTCATAAATGTCAAAGTGCCATTTGTTTTTTCTCTTTATTCCTGTTTCCGCCGCCATATAATTGTTTTCTCTTTCACCATACCAGTGTTCATATATTGCAAGCGCTTTTTCAAAATTGCTGTCAATGTCAATCTCTTTTAACTGAGCAGTCATTGCGTTGTTGATCTCACATATCTGCTCGCCGCGTGTTTTTTCAGCTTTTAAAATATTTTCAACAGCTTTTTCCCTGTAGTAAAAATAATAAAGATATTCATTTAATACTGCACCTCTTTGCCTTAAAAGCTCCTTTTCAAAATATCTCATATCTGTTTTTTCATATGCCTCGTCGTTTTCGATCAGATTCCGCATGACTTCTTTTCCGTTTACAGTTATGGATTTAAAATAGGAAAGGTGGTTGAGACCGTATACTTCGCCTTTTACTGCGTTTTCGTCAACACCGTACAGCTTTGCAAAGGATGTGAGCATACCACTCGGTGCATCACATATTCCGTAAGTAAAATCGTATCCCATATCACGCAGCGTCTGGCTTACAACGCCTGCAGGATTTGTGAAGTTAAATACTTTGCAGTTCGGTTTTGAATATTTTTTTATCAGCTCGCAATATTGCGCAAGCGCGCTTATACTTCTCATTGCAAATGAAAAGCCTGCCGCTCCTGTTGTTTCCTGACCGAGCAGTCCGAGATTGAGTGCAATTCTTTCATCCTTTACCCGCATAGCATCACCGCCCACACGGATTGTTGTGATAATATAATCGGCATCTCTCACTGCCTCGACAGGTTCTGAAGTGAGTGTGAATTTTAAACTGCTGCAAAGAAGAGAGGCTACCTTTTTTGCCATTTTGCCGTAAATATTTAGTTTTACCTCATCATTGTCCATAAAGGTCAATTCGTCAATGTCAAGCGCCTGTGCTTTCTGAGCGATGCTCTTGGCAAGAAACATTGAACGGACGCCGCCTCCGCCTATAACGGCAAGTTTCATTTTTACAGCCTCTCTTTCAGAAAAAAATCAAATTCATTATATTACATATATTTTTTAAAGTAAAGGGATATATTAAATATTTTTATATTGACTTAAAGGCAGTTTTTATATTATAATGACATACAGTGAAAGGACTGTGATTTATGACTTTGCTTATAAAAAATGCCCTTGTTTATCAGGGCAGTGAATTTAAAAAGTCAGATGTGCTGATTAAAGGCGGCATAATCCATAGCCTTGGTACCTCCATTCCTGAAAATGGGGTTAATCATATTTTTGATGCAAAGGATAAATACTTTTTAATTCCGGGTTTCGTTGATGTTCACACGCATCTTCGGGAACCCGGTTTTTCTTATAAAGAAACCATTAAAACAGGTACCATGGCTGCCGCAAAGGCAGGTTATACCGCAATATGTACAATGCCGAATCTTGAACCGCCGCCGGACTGCGCCGAAAATCTGAAAAAGCAGACCGACATCATTGAAACAGATGCGGTTATTGATGTATATCCTTTTGCCACTATCACCAGGGGCAGAACGGGCAGAGGAGCGCTTGTCGATTTTGCCTCAATGGCGGATACTGCTGTTGGATATTCAGACGACGGTACAGGAGTCCAGGAGGAGGAACTCATGCTTGGTGCAATGGAAATGTGCGCCGGCATCAATAAGATAATAGCCGCACACTGCGAGGTTGATGACTTATTAAACGGTGGATACATACATAACGGTGAATACTGCAAAAAGCACAATCACAAAGGTATTTGTTCAGAATCGGAATGGCTACAGATTCAAAGGGACTGTGCACTTGCTCAAAGGACAGGCTGCCGCTATCATGTCTGCCATATTTCAACTAAAGAAAGTGTTGATATTATCAGAAAAGCAAAGTCAGACGGAGTTAAGGTGACCTGCGAAACGGGGCCTCATTACCTGACGCTGTGTGACGACGATTTGCAGGAGGACGGACGATTTAAAATGAATCCGCCGCTGCGTTCAAGAGAGGATATGCAGGCGCTGATTGACGGTGTGATTGACGGTACGATAGATGTTATTGCGACCGATCATGCCCCTCATTCGCGGGAGGAAAAGTCCAAGGGACTTGCCGGTTCAAAAATGGGCATAACCGGTCTTGAGACTGCGTTTGCCGTTCTTAATACAAGGCTGGTCAAAACAGGAATTATAACGCTTGAAAAGCTTGTTTATATGATGTCTGTAAGACCGAGAGAAATTTTCGGTATAGGCACTGGTGTGATTGAACCCGGTGCAACCGCCGATCTTGCCCTTATTGATGCTGATAAGAAATGGACCGTCCGTTCTGACAGTTTTGTTTCTATGGGCAAATCTACACCCTTTGAGGGTTGGAGCGTTCAGGGTGAGAATCTTTTAACTGTACTGAGAGGAGAAATTGTTTATGAAGCCATATAACAAAAAAATTGTCCTTGAAAACGGACAGGAATTTTACGGCTACGCCTTTGGAGCTGATAAGCAGGCAATAAATGAAATTGTCTTTAATACCTCGATGGTTGGTTATCAGGAGATCATTTCCGATCCGAGCTATACCGACCAAATGGTCTGTATGACTTACCCTCTTATCGGAAATTATGGGGTTACCGACGAGGACTACGAGACGCGTGTTCCCACAATGGGCGGTCTCATCGTGAGGGAATATAACGACCTCCCGTCAAATTTCCGCTATACCAAAACGCTTTCTGAAGTGCTTGATGAATACGATATACCGGGTATAAGCGGTGTTGATACAAGAAAAATTACAAGAATCATCCGTGATGAAGGCTCACAAAAGGTCATTATCTGTGATGCTGATGTGCCATATGAGGAGGCCCTCAAAATGGTGAGGGCATATACAATTCCCACCGATATGGTTTCAAGAGTAAGTTGTAAAAAACGCTGGTACTCACGAACCCCAAATCACAAATATGATGTTGTTGCAATAGACTGCGGCATTAAGCTCAATATTATCAGAAAACTTAATGAAAAAGGCTGCAATGTTACCGTTGTACCGTATGATATAACAGCCGATGAAATTATGAAAATGAAGCCCGACGGACTATTCCTCTCAAACGGTCCCGGTAATCCCGAGGATGTTCAGCCGGTTATAAATGTTGTAAAACAGCTCAAGGGTCAGCTTCCGATTTTCGGAATATGTCTCGGTCATCAGATGATTTCACTTGCACTTGGTGCAAGCACCTTTAAAATGAAATTCGGTCACAGGGGCGGCAATCATCCCGTTATGAATCTGGATACGGGAAAAATTGAAATCACTTCACAGAATCACTCATACGCCGTAGATGTGAAATCACTGGAAGGCACACCGCTTACGCTTACACATAAGAATCTTCTTGATGATACGGCAGAGGGTGTCAAA
>CANQZA010000004.1 GCA_947628175.1 uncultured Clostridia bacterium
CCGCAAGCATAGCGTCACCTATTTCAAAAGTGTCGCTTTCCACACCGTCAATATAAATTTTCCATCCCTTGTCATAAGGAATTGAAGTATAAAGATAAGAGTTGCCCTCAGATTTAATGGTTCCGCTTATCCTTGTATCGCTGTGTGAGGTGACATTAAGAGAAGATAATGACAATTTGTTGTAGCAGCTATCCAAAACATTTTTATCAAGACTGTACACATAAAAATCCATATATGACTCGTTTGTTTCCGAATTGCCGGCATCAATCGTGACGGTTATTTTGTCAGATGTGTCATGATAACCTATATCCAATATATACGGTTCTTCAATGGACTGAGTATGTGATGTGATTTTGTTTGAATTAACCTCAATGCTTTTTATATCAGGCGATGATGCGTAAATATAGACATTACCGCTTTGCGCAGGGGAGAATGACACATCAACTTTTGCGTAAGTTGAGTCTTCATTAATCTTGTTGAACCAGTAGGTTCCGTTTTGGGTTATGCTCTCACCGTCAAGCCCGTCGTATTCCGTTCCTGTATATTCAACCTCTTTGAAAAGACCTGAATATCCGCAGGCAAGGGACATAAAATCATTCTGAATCTTAAATGGATTTCCTTCCTCGGTTTCCCAGTTCTTTATGTTCTGATTCACGCAATAAGCAATAGGCAGATAATACTTATTCTGATAAATATTTGTTTTTTTGTCAGAGGTGGTGTATTCAAAACTGTACAGATTGTCACTCGGTGTAAGGCTCACATCGGTCTGTAAAAGATATTTGATATTAAACATCATATTATAGACCGGCGTCTGCGTATTATAGGTATAGCTGTTTATTCTGTTGCCGAACATACCAAGACTGTATTGAAGCTGTGAATAGTTTTCATAAGCCATTGAGGAAAAAACGGATATTCCGTTATAGCCGTAATAGGAAGGATCCATACGCGTTTCCAGGTAGCACAGCTCGCTTCTGTAAAAATCCTTGTCCTTTTTGTCAATATAATCTATTGCTTCTTTGTAGCTCTGATAGTTGACTTTATATGAGTCGTTATCCTGAGTTACAAGAAAGGAAGTTGTATCAGAGCAGATGACCTCACAAAAGGAAAATACAACAATCATTGCCGAAATAAGCGTTTTGCCAAGCTTTCCCTTTCTCGAAAGATAGAGAAAACCTGTCCATATTATTACAAAAATGATACTTACAAAAATTGTACCGTCTGACATTTTTTCGGTAGACATTTTCTGCGCAATGCATATAAAAAAGATCCACGCCATTCCGACATAACATATATCCTTGATTTCAACGGCTTTGATATTGATAATGCTCTTAAAGGCAATTACCAGCAGTATGAACGAATACATAAATGAAAATCTGAACGGCAGATCATTGGGAAAGTGGAGCGCGTGCCAAACAAAGTTAAATATGTTGTTATCGAAGCTCACAAGGAAAAACAGCAGCATTATGATATATACTGCCTTTTCCTTAAATCTGATTTTTTTATTGATTACAAACATAGGCAGCAGCAAAAGAGTTATAATTCCCGAATATACATTTGGTAGAACATCATTACCGCTGCTTCGTATCGTTTCCTCAAGATTTGCAAAATGTGATGTCAAAAAGTCAAATATATCAAAATAGATTTCAAACGAGGTCGGAAATGCGTCTGATGTTGCAGAGGAGGATTTAAGAATAAGGAATATCGGTATCAGCTCAAAGGCGCATAAAGCGGCGCAAAAAGCAGAAGCCGAGGCAAAAATTACCCCTCTGTTAAAAAATTTATTGTTCATCAGTGCTTTAAATGAATATTTTTTACGGTATGCAGCCGTTGTATTAATTTTATCAGAAAATGATGACGAAATGGCATAATATCCTATAAAGTAAACAATAGAAAAAATACATGCCATAAATCCCATATAATAGCTTGAAAAGAATAAAACGGCAAGCGACAGAATATAAGTTCCCGGTCTGCCCCTGTTAATTATGCGTTCAATTCCAAGCGCAATAAGAGGCAGAAGAATCATACCGTCAATCCACATTACATTCCAATAATATGCAAGAAAATATGCACAGAATCCATATAAAACACCGAAAGCGCAGGAGGTATAGGAGTGATTGTTAAGTGAATGCTTAATATAATAGCAAAAACTTCCCGCGGACAAAATACCCTTTACCGAAATGATAAATGTTATTGCAAGGGAAATATCTTCCTTGTTGAAAAAGAAAATCAAAGCGGACAAAGGACTTGACAGATAGTTGAAATAATTTCCTAAAAAGCTGCTTCCGCCGCCTGTCTGCCATGAGTAAAAAAAGCTTTGATGGTTGATAACCCTGTCATAAAGCTCTGCAAAAAGAGGACCGTACTGATGATATAAATCCATTCTCATCAGTGTTAAATCACCAAAGGGAAATACCTGAAATATAATAAAAATCACTGCAAGGCAGAGTATTGAAACGCCCATTGAAGCGAATATAAATCTGTTGCTGAAAAAAAGAATGTATATTTTTGAATATTTGATTTCCTTTGCCTCGTAGGAACAATCAAACATAATCATTCTTGCAAAAAAGTAGTTGAAGAAAAATACAGTAACTATTGTTGCGATCCAGACAAAATAAGGCGTCATATCAAGTGTTTTGAAAAATAATGTATCAAATATTTTATAAAAACCATAATCAACAGCCGTTCTGAACACAAGCATTGCAAGCTGCTTAAATATTGAAGAAGAAACCTTTTTTCTGAAAACAAAACGCCTCTCAAGCAGATAGGACAGACATGACGATATGATAAACCCAACTGTAATGCTTATTGGTGCGGATAAGGAAAAAGCCAGCTTTAAAAACTGCTTGATGGCAAAGAAAACCGTTATGCAGAAAAGAGCAGTAACGGAGTAGCTGACAGTTTCTCCGTTGATTATTTTATTTGTAGTTATGTCCTTGTTATTTGCAATATTTAACATCTAATCACCTAAATATTATATCTTAGTAAATAATAACATAATATCCCAATATCTTCAACCTCAATATTTTTTATGTGATAAAAGCCGATGGTGTCGCATAGTATTAACCGAGGTGATATATTGGACAATTTATCATACATTATATCCGTTATGCCCAATGAACTCAAAGAGATTTTTCAATCGCTTGAAAGACAGGCGCTTTCTGCCATAACTGAAATCAGAATCAGAAAAGGAAAGCCGGTCATTCTATATCTTCATAATAAACCTTATTTTATCAGCAGATACGGAAAGCTGATCAATCATTACGCTCCCTCGTCCGTAATAATGGATGAAAGAGAATTTGATAATCTTACAGATCGACTGTGCAATAACTCCTATCACACAAAAATGAGTTCAATGATAAACGGTTACATAACGACCAAATACGGCTCAAGAATAGGAATTTCCTCAACGGCTGTAAATACGGATAACCAAATTACTTCCATTAAAGACATTACCTCCCTGAATATCAGAATTGCGAAGGAAGTCATCAATTGTTCACGGCAGATACTGAATATGCTCTATGTCGGTACAACACCGAGCATTATTGTCGCCGGTCCTCCCTCAAGCGGTAAAACCTCGGTACTGCGAGACTGCGCAAGACTTTTATCATCAGGCTTTTCGGGAGAATACAGAAAAATAAGCATCATTGACGAGAGAAGCGAGATTGCCTCTGGCTTTGATGTAGGAATCAATACGGATGTACTGAACGGATTTGGTAAGGCAAAGGGTATTGAAATTGCGGTTAGGACATTGTCTCCGGATATAATAATCTGTGATGAGATAGGCAATGCAGAGGAACTTGACTCAATTAAATTCGGATTTTCAAGCGGTATATCCTTTATCGTATCCGTTCATGCCAAAACGCAGCATGACCTGATAAGAAGAAGCATAATCAGAGAACTGATTGAAGCGGAGGAATTCGATTATATAATCCTTTTAAAAGACTATACCAACGAATTTGATATCATTGATATTTCGGAGGCAGGAATTGAAAACAGCGGGAATGATAATGATAATCCTTTTTTCCTTCTCCCTTGGAATGATGGCTGCTAAATACAGAAAATATCAGATTGACTATGCTGATGCGGTCCTATATATGGGAGAAAAGATTTTACTGATGCTCAATACAACATCTCCTGAAACTGATGAGATAATAAGGCGTCTTAAAGATGACGAGAGACTTTGTGAAATTGATTTTGATAACGGGTTTATCTCGTCACCTCTTGATAAAAGAGAAAACACAATGCTAAAAGAGTTATTTGAAATACTCGGAAAATATGACATTAAAAGTCAAGTAAATTACATAAATGAATTTATCGGATTTTTTAAGCTATCGAGACAGCGGTATGAGGAGTACTACAGCAGTCACTATAAACTGTATCTTGTTTTCGGATTGTTTTCCGGAGTACTCGTATGTATTTTGCTGATGTAGGTGAAAAAATGGAAGTTGATTTTATTTTTAAAATTGCCGCCATAGGAATCATAGTAGCAGTTTTAAATACTGTTTTAATACGAAGCGGAAGAGAAGAACAGGCAATGCTTACAACTTTAGCGGGCGTTATCGTGGTACTGATGATGCTGATTCCCGAAATAAGCGACCTGTTCTCCACCGTGAAATCGTTGTTTGAATTATGATTAAAATAGCAGGAATCGTAATCATTTCACTTGTTCTTACCGTTTTTCTAAAGGGCGCAAGCAAGGAAATCGCAATATTTATAACAATAGCGGCGACTGTTGTGCTTTTAGCGGTTGTTTCAGGTGAGATGAAGGAAATATCTCAAACACTCTTGGATCTTTCTTCAAATATTGATAACGGGAAATCTTATATTGAGCTTTTGATTAAGATACTCGGAATATCTCTTTTGTCACAGTTTGTAAGTGATTTGTGCAGAGACTGCGGTGAAAATGCACTCGCTTCACAGTCTGAAACGGTATCAAAGGTTATTATTCTTATAATGATTATCCCTTTGTTTGAATCAGTAATTAATATTGTGTCTGGATTGTTGAAATGAAAAGAATTATACTCATTTTATTATTGTTGATTTTAATGCTGTTCATTCCATTTTACTGTTATGCTGATGAATATGAGAACTATCTTGATGCATTTGATTTGAGCTCATTTGATTCGTTAGACAGTGATACAAAAGAGTTTCTTGACGAGCTTGGAGTATCGGATTTTAGCTATGAAAGTATAACCGATATATCCATTGCGGATGTAGGAAAATACATAATGTCCGTGTTCAGTAAAAGTGCGAAGGGGCCTGTCCGATCCGGAATAACGGTAATCGTATTTGTATTGCTTTCATCCTTTTTTCAGTCGTTTAATTCCGAAATATCAAAAAGTGATATTGTGTCACTTTTTTCAACAACATCAAACCTGATTATATCTGTTTTTCTGATCACAAGGCTTACAGACTGTTTTGGGCTTTGCTGCTCAACAATAAAAATCTGCTCCGATTTTGCATTTGCTTTTTTTCCTGCATTCTGCATTATTGTGTCCACTTCCGGAGGAGCGGTAACATCGTTTTCAACCAACACAATGCTTTTGATACTTGCGCAGGGACTCAACTATATTTCACAGGTAGTATTTATTCCGATAACAAACTGCTTTCTGGCACTTGGCATATGCTCGGGTATAAGAAGAGAGTTAAATCTTTCGGGTATCATTTCAATGCTCAAAAAAGTCATAACAACCTTTATATCCACCTTATCAGCCATTTTTGTTTCTATACTGTCTGTAAAAACCGCCGTTGCATCAAGAGCAGACGCACTCGGACTCAGATCGGTAAGATTTGCGATTAATTCGGTAGTACCTGTAATAGGAAGCTCAATAAGCGAGGGATTGCTCTCTATTCAAAGCTATTCAAGCCTGATAAAAACAAGTGTCGGCGTAGTCGGCATACTTGCCGTTGTATCGATATTCTTGCCTGCAATTGTTGAAATAAACATATGGCGTGCGGTACTTGCGCTATCGGGATTATGCAGCGAGGTTTTCGGCGACAGTGCCTCACGCAACGCAATAAAAACATTCAAGGATACACTGCTCATTATAGATGTAATACTAATTTTAACAATGGTCACAACTATTATTTCCATAGGAATTTTAGTTGCCGCGAAAACAGCAGGATAATTATGGATTTTATAAAAGAATGGACATATACGATTTGTATAACTTTAATCATCTCAATTTTCTTTTCAATCCTTACTCCTAAGGGGAATATGGGAAAATTCTACAAAATGATACTGTCGGTTTTTATTTTCCTTTCCTTTATTCTTCCCCTTGCAGATACGGATATAGATATTTCCTTTCCGAGCATTGATATTGTTGAGCAGCAGGATTCCCAGAAGCAGGCATATGAGGGCACGATTAACGCTAATGTAAATCGTACGCTGACAGAGGGCGGTTATGACGGTTGCCGTGTTGAAAGTGATATTATTGTAAAAGACAATGAAATAAAAATACAGGCGCTTAAAGTTTATACGCCTGACGGATATGATAAAGAGCAGATCCATCATTACATATTTGATAAGCTGGGAATTGTTGCAGAGGTGTATAAAATTGGAGAGTAAAATAAAAGATAACATCAAAAATTTTTTAAACAGAGAGGGAGTAAAAGTAAAAATTATATTCGCCGCCGGTCTGATTGGTATTGCACTTATTTTCGCGTCCGACATTATTTCAAAAAATACCCAAACGGATACACAGCAGATCGGAGAGAATGTTGATTACACACAATATGTTAATAATCTTGAGTCGAGGCTTGAGAATATTATTTCATCAATTGACGGAGTGGGGGAATGTGAAATAATGATAACACTTGAAAATTCAAGTGAAAGTGTATATGCAACCGATAATGAGAAAAAAAGCGACAGCGAATCAACAGACACGAAAGATCAATATGTTATCTATGATTCGCAGGATGGAGAAAAGCCTGTTTTAATTAAGGAAAATTTTCCCATAGTTCAGGGAGTTTCCGTTGTGTGCGGCGGTGGAGATAATATTGAAATCAAAGAAAGAATTATCAACACGGTAACATCGTTATTCAATATTTCAACAAACAGAGTTTCTGTTTCAAAAATAAAATCATAAAGGTGATAAAATGAGTAAAAATAATAATGCAAAAGAAAAAAAAGTGAAGCCTGTTCTTACTGAAGAACAAATGAAAAAAAGAAAATCAAGACAGACAAAGGTTGCGATTTCCTGTTTTGTACTTCTTTTGGGAGTAGGCGTCATGGGCAATTGGTATTGGGAGAACAGCGATTTGTCAACAAAAATCAGTGCTGTTTCAACCGATAAGGAGAAGGTTCTGGGTGAGGCCACCTTTGTCGATGCCACCACGGAAGCGACTACTGAAAATGAATATTTTTCATCCGCACGGGTTGACCGTCAGACTGCAAGGGACGAAAGTCTTGAAAAATTGCAGAAGGTAATTGATTCATCATCCGAAAATGATGCAGCCCGTAAGGAGGCAGCTAATAAAATCGCAAAAATATCGGATATAATTGCGGCAGAGAACAAAATAGAGACACTTGTTACAGCAAAGGGCGTTAATAACTGCATAGCCGTTATTAACGATGAAGCAACAAAGGTTGATGTTATTGTTGATGTTGAAGAATTGAGTGATACCGTTATTTTGCAGATAAAAGAAATAGCCACGGCGCAGATAGGCTGCTCTTTTGAAGATGTGACAATAATTCAGTCAAATTAGACTTGTATATTTATAAGTCTTATGATACAATAGTTTAAAACCAAGGAGGTTTTATTATGGAAATTTATTCTAAAAGCTCTATGGGTGAACTTGTTATCTCAGACGAAGTTTTGTCTTCAATAGCCGTGAATGCCGCTAAGGATGTTGATGGAGTATCATCATTTTTTAACAGACCTGTTGATGTTGTAAGCACAATTAAAAAGGGGAGTTTCAAAGTGATGAGTCCCGTCCGCATTATTCAGGACGGTGATAATTTCAGTATGAGCATTTATATTAATCTTTCACCTGGTAAAAAATTCCAGAAGGTTGCAACAGAAGTTCAATCTGCCGTTAAGGAATCTGTGCAGAATATGACCGGAAAACTTGTGACCAAGGTTAATGTAATCGTGGCAGGCATTGATTTTGAGGAGTCGGCAGGCTCAAACGAACCTTGTGAAACTGAAGATTAAAAATTGCCGGCAAAATTATATTTGTCGGCTTTTTGTTTGGGAGTTTGATGTTTAAATGAAAAGAAGTGAAATGAGAGAGCAGGCATTTTTCCTTGCTTTTGAAAGTTTGTTTGATACAAATGAGGACATTAATGAATTGATAGAATTGTATTCTGAAAATGTTACGCCTGTATGTCAATATGCCAAGGATGTATTTGCCGGTATCAACTGTAACAGGGACGAGTTGAGCAGCGTTATTTCCGATTATTCCAAATCCTGGAAAATATCGAGAATTCCAAAGGTTACACTCGCTGTTCTCTATGTTGCGATATATGAAATAAGATATATAGACACTGTTCCTAACAGCGTTGCCATAAACGAAGCTGTTGAGCTTGCGAAAAAGTACGCCACAAATGATGATGCTTCTTATGTCAATGGTATTCTCGGAGCAATCGTGAGAGGTTAATGTGTATGTATCTCGGCTTTGATACAAGCAATTACACGACATCAGTCGCTGCATTTGACGGTGAAAATGTTATTCAATTCAAAAAATTGCTTAAAGTAAAAAAGGGAGAGAAAGGATTACGGCAGAGCGATGCTGTTTTTCAGCACACGGTAAATATGCCTGAGCTTGTCAATAAGATTAAGCCCTTTGTTGATACTATTGACGGCATAGGCGTCAGCAGCCGTCCTCGTAATGTGGACGGCAGCTATATGCCCTGCTTTCTTGTCGGATTAAATACGGCGAATGTGATTTGTGCTTTTTCAAAAGCGCCGCTTCATAAAATCTCTCATCAGACAAATCATATTCTCGCGGCTCTGTATTCGGTTAAACGGCTGAATCTTATAAATGAAAGATTTATTGCCTTTCATATCAGCGGAGGTACTACGGAAGCGCTGCTGGTTGCGCCGGATAAAGAGAAGCTGATTAAAGCAGAATTCATTGCACACAGTACGGATTTAAAAGCAGGACAAGCTGTTGACAGAGCCGGGGTGATGCTTGGTCTTGATTTTCCCTGTGGAGCCGCTCTTGACAGCCTTTCTTTGAAATCCGAAACGAATTTCAAAATACATCCAGCAATGAACGGCTGCAACTGTTCTCTCTCCGGTGTGGAAAATATGGCGCTTAAAATGAAAGCGGATGGTGCTTCACCGCCTGATATTGCAAAATTTGTAATATCATACATATCGCTTTCCATTGAAAAAATGACTGAAAGAATCATTGAAAAGTACGGCGATTTACCTCTTGTCTATGCAGGCGGTGTAATGTCGAACACAATCATCAAAAACAATATTAAAAATAGGTTTAATGCATATTTTGCAGAAAGCGTGTTTAGTTGTGACAATGCCGCGGGCGATGCAATTTATGCATACTTGAAAGATAGAAATGACAGTACTTACAGTATCACAGGTTAATACCTACATCAAGGCGCTGCTTGACGAGAGTGCGCCTCTCAAAAATGTATTCGTTGTGGGCGAAATCAGTAATTTTGTTCATTATTACCGCAACGGTCATATGTATTTTACGCTTAAAGATGAAAAAACTCAACTCAAAGCCGTTATGTTCAGTTCCTATTCCTCTCTGCTGAAATTCAGACCGGAGAACGGAATGAGAGTGATTTGCCGCGGCAGAATTTCCGTGTACGAAAAAGACGGAATATACCAACTTTATGTCGAGGATCTTCAACCGGACGGAATAGGGGCTCTTAACATTGCGTTTGAGCAGTTGAAAAGCAAATTGTCAGATGAAGGACTCTTTGACGATATTTATAAGAAACCCATACCCAAATATCCCAAAAAAATCGGAGTCGTAACCTCAAATATCGGTGCCGCTGTTGAAGATATAAAAAATATACTCAAAAGGCGTTATCCCGTCTGTGAGGTTGTTATAGTACCGACCTCCGTGCAGGGGAAGCAGGCTGCCCCCGATATTGTGACTTCACTGAAGTTTATTGATTCTATCGTTGATATTGATTTGATTATTGTCGGCAGGGGCGGAGGTTCAATGGAAGACTTATGGGCATTTAACACCGAAGAGGTTGCCCGTGCGGTTTTTTCCTGCAAAAAGCCTGTAATTTCCGCCGTTGGGCACGAAACCGATTTTACCATATGTGATTTTGTAGCAGATTTGAGAGCACCTACACCGAGTGCCGCAGCTGAGCTCGCGGTGCCGGATATCAACGGTATTCTTGAAAATCTGAGCAATATCAGTTATCAGCTTCATTTTCTTTTAAAATCAAAGCTTGAGAGTGAACAGCAGAGGCTTGATATATGCAGTAGACCTTTTTCTTTTCAGGATAGAGTCAGTACATTGAATCGGTTGCGCGATGATCTTGATTCTCTTTCAAATAAAATGCAATACCTGTTTAAAAACAGATTAAAAAAAGACTGTGATATGGTTGCAAACTATGCCGCACAGCTCAACGCACTCAGTCCCCTTGCTGTTCTCGCAAGAGGATACTGTATTGCAATGCAGGATACTGTCGTGGTTAAATCGGTTAAGCAGCTTAATCCATCGGATAGTTTTAATTTAATATTGAAAGACGGCACTGCCGTATGCAGTGTTGAAGAGGTAATAAAAAATGAGTGACAGCTTATCCTATGAAAATGCAATGAAACGCCTTGAGGAAATAACCTCTTTGCTTGAAAAAAACGATATATCCCTTGATGAAAGCATAAAGCTTTTTGAGGAGGGTACAAAGCTCACCGCTTTTTGCTCAAAAACGCTCAAAGAAGCAGAGCAGAAAATTACCGAGCTTACAAAGGAGTAATTATGACTGAATTTGAGTTTAACAATATACTGAACAATGATGTCAGGAAAGTGGATCACGCACTTCTTTCCTTTTTGCCTGATGCTAAGGACGGGCAGTTTGAGGTTGTTGATGCAATGAAATACAGCCTTTCAAACGGCGGTAAAAGAATTCGTCCCGTACTTACGCTTGAGTTTGCCAAGGCATGCGGCGGTAACAGAGAGGCTTGCCTGCCACTTGCCTGCGCTGTTGAGTATGTGCATACATATAGCCTTATTCACGATGATCTGCCTGCAATGGATAATGACGATTTAAGGCGCGGAATGCCAAGCTGTCATAAGAAATTTGACGAAGCGACCGCACTTCTTGCCGGAGACGCACTTTTGACCCATTCTTTTGAAATAATATGCAATTCTGATCTGCCGGACAGCAGCAAGGTAACAGCTGTGAGTCTGTTGTCGCAAAACAGCGGCGTTGCAGGTATGATCGGCGGACAGGTAATTGACCTTCTGTTTGAAAAAGGCAGTCCGTCCCTTAAAGAACTCATAACCGTTTACCGGCTGAAAACCGGAGCACTTATTTCAGCCGCATGTCTTATGGGTTGTATAAGCGCAAACGCAAATGACCGATTGATTTCCGCGGCATCCAAATATGCTTATACGCTCGGAATTGCTTTTCAGATTAAAGATGATATACTCGATATTATCGGTGATGAGGAAAAACTCGGTAAACCGGTAGGCTCCGATTCGCAGAACAATAAATCAACATACGCTTGTGTTGCAGGTGTTGAGAGGGCGCAGAAAGATTTGGAACTGCTGACGGAAACCGCAATCAGACAGCTTGATGCTTTTGATGACAACGAATTTTTGATTGCGCTTTCCAACAGGCTTATTAACAGGGAAAAATAGTATTTGTATTTCGGAGAAAAAATATGTCTGTTCTTGACAGGGTGAATTCACCAAAAGATTTAAAAAAGCTGAATGTAGATGAGCTCAACGCGCTGTGCAGTGATATACGAAGTCTGCTGATATCGACCGTTTCTAAAAACGGAGGTCATCTCGCCTCAAATCTCGGAGTTGTTGAACTTACTGTTGCTATGCACAGGGTGTTTAACAGCCCGCTTGATCAGTTTGTTTTTGATGTCGGTCATCAGTGCTATACACATAAAATTCTGACAGGAAGACGAGATCTTTTTGATTCTCTCAGAACAGAGGGCGGAATCAGCGGCTTTACCAGACCTGTTGAAAGCAGTCATGATATTTTTTCATCAGGACACAGTTCTACATCCATTTCGTCGGCAGTCGGTCTTGCAAGAGCAAAAAAAATCAAGGGTGAAAAGGGAAAAGTTATTGCTGTGATAGGCGACGGTGCGCTGACAGGCGGTCTTGCATATGAGGCGCTGAATAATTCGGGCAACGACAACAGCAATCTGATTGTTATATTAAATGATAATAATATGTCCATAAGTCCTAATGTCGGTTCAATGGCTAAAAATCTTACTACAATCAGAACATCACCTAAATACTTTACTTTTAAATCAAAAATTCAAAGAGCAATTGCAAAAATTCCGAAAATTGGAAATCAATTAATCCGTTCCATAACATTAATTAATACAAAAATCAGAAAGAGAATTTATAAATCAACCTTCTTTGAGGATTTGGGCTTCAGATATTACGGACCGATAGACGGTCATGATATGAATGCACTTCTCGAGGTCTTGACGGCTGCAAAGGCGCACAATCACTCCGTTCTCATTCATGTAAATACTGTCAAAGGTAAGGGTTACGATCCCGCGGAAAAAAATCCGACACAGTTTCACGGTATTGGAAAGTTTGATATAAACACAGGAGAGCCTAAAAACAGCGGTGAAAGCTTTTCGCTTTCATTTGGAAAAACCATGTGCAAATTTGCCGAAAATGACGGCAGAATATGCTGTATAACGGCGGCAATGGCAGAGGGTACAGGTTTGTATGAATTTGCAAGTAAATTTCCAAAAAGATTTTTTGATGTCGGAATTGCGGAGCAGCATGCCGTTACTTTTGCGAGCGGTCTTGCCAGAAATGCAATGGTGCCCGTTTTCGCTGTTTATTCAACATTTTTGCAACGCTCATACGACCAGCTTATACATGATGTCGCAATGCAGCAGCTCAAGGTAATATTTGCTGTTGACCGTTCAGGCTTTGTAGGTGAGGATGGAGAAAGCCATCAGGGTATTTTTGATACTTCCTATCTGAATTCGGTTCCCGGTATGACTATCTACGCTCCGTCATTTTATGAAGAATTAGAGGCAATGTTTTACGAAGGTATTTATAAGATTAAAGGAGCCGTTGCAGTCCGTTATCCGAGAGGAACTCAGGGAGAACTGCCTGTTGGGTACATCTATGACCACAGCCCTTATACTGTTTTTGGTGATAAAAACGCATCAAAATGCATGGTGACCTACGGGCGTCTGTTTTCGGAGTGTTACAGCGCATTGCAGGAGCTTGATGATACCTTTTTGATTAAGCTTAATAAAATAAAGCCAATCAGCACTGCTATTTGCGATGAATTGACACAGTGTAAGAAAATTTATTTTTATGATGAGGGAATACGAACAGGCGGCATAGGGGAAACATTTGCGTCAATGCTTATGCAAAGAGGAATGAATGTCAAATTCACTCATATTGCAATTGATGATGAATTTGTTAAGCAGGCAAGCGTTGAAAGTCAGCTTCGCAGATATAAAATGGACAGAGAATCAATAATTGAAGAGGTAAGCCATGGCAAAGGCGAAAAAAACAAGACTTGATATTGCCGTATTTGAAAGGGGCTTTGCTCCGAGCCGTGAAAAAGCAAAGGCCATTATTATGGCAGGGCAGGTCTATGTAAATCATCAGAAATGTGATAAAGCGGGATTGGATATCAAAGAAGATGATATTCTCGAAGTGCGCGGCAATACATTAAAATATGTAAGCCGCGGCGGTCTGAAGCTTGAAAAGGCACTAAATTGTTTTGACATTGATCTCAGAGAGAAAATCTGTATGGATGTGGGCGCCTCGACAGGCGGTTTTACAGATTGTATGCTCATGAACGGCGCCGCAAAGGTTTTTTCAGTTGATGTCGGTTACGGTCAGCTCGCATGGAAATTGAGAACAGACGAGCGTGTCGTTAATCTTGAACGAACGAATTTCAGGTATGTGACCAATGAATCTATAACAGATAAAATTGATTTTTCTTCTGTGGATGTATCTTTTATCTCCTTAAAGCACATTTTGCCTAAACTTTATGAATTTCTCAAGCCTGAGGCAACAGCTGTCTGCCTTATCAAACCGCAGTTTGAAGCAGGGAGGGAAAAGGTAGGCAAGAAAGGCGTTGTGAGTGATCTTCAAACGCATATTGAAGTTGTTGAAAAAATAATTGCTCTTTCACTTGAAAACGGTTTTCATGTATCCGGTCTTGATTTCTCACCGGTAAAAGGTCCTGAGGGAAACATTGAATATCTGATTTATATTGCAAAAAGCGACAATCCTTCTATATCTGATTTGATTGATGCAAAGGCAGTTGTCTGCGAATCACACGAGGTATTAGTGTGAAAAAATCACACTAACTGTTTGTGGTCGGAAAGTCTATTGGTGATTATTATGATTATTTCAGTTTTTCCAAACCTGAATAATAATGGCGTTGAAACGCTTGCAAAAGAGGTTTTTGCGGTTCTTTCAAAACTTGACGCACAGGTTTATGTACCCGATAAATACAGTGATGTTTTTTCTCGGGAAAGCGTATGCTTCGGAAAAGATAGTGAAATTCTTGATTTGTGTGATATTGCGTTTGCAATCGGCGGTGACGGCACAACTCTGAGCGTTGCAAAAAATGCTTCTCGGCTGAATAAATTAGTGTTGGGGATTAACGCAGGCAGATTAGGCTTTATGAGCGGACTTGAAAAAGACGAATTATACCTGTTGAAAAATGTTGCCAGCGGACATTATGAAATTGATGAAAGAATTATGCTCAAGGCCGAGGTAATAAGGGATGGAAAGGTTTTATCCGTTCACCATTGTCTTAATGACGCAGTTATTTCAAGAGGTAATTTTGCAAGGCTTATTGATGTGAAAATTACAAGCGGAGGCCGGGAAGTTACCGATATGCGTGCCGACGGTGTTATAATATCTACGCCAACAGGCTCAACAGCTTATTCAATGGCGGCGGGAGGACCTGTTGTCAGTCCCGAGGCAAATTGCATTATAGCAACCCCTATCTGCCCCCATTCACTTATGGACAGGAGTATCATTTTTTCAACCGATAAAGAGCTTATCATAAGCGCTAATAATGATAAAAACAATTGTCCCGTACTGACAATAGACGGGGAAGAGGCAATAAAAATTAATCCCTGCGATACAGTAAAAGTATCTTTATCTCCATTGACCACAAAACTTATTAAGCTTAAGCCGGAAAATTTTTATGAAATTCTTAAAAAAAAGATTATTGAGAGGAGAGCCTGATGAAAAAAAGAAGACACGCTAAAATACTTGATATAATCCGATCGAATAATGTGGAGACACAGGAGGAGCTTCAGGCATATCTGCTTGATTTTGGTTTTGATGTAACACAGGCAACAATTTCGCGTGATATTAAGGAACTCCGCCTTGTTAAAGAACTGTCCGACAGCGGACGATATATCTATTCCGTGGGAAAAAAAGCCGCTTCCGAATCAATCAGAAGGGCAGGTAGAATTTTCGGTGATGCTATTGTAAGCGTTGAATATGCGCTCAACACCGTGTGCATCAAATGCCTTTCCGGTATGGCGGTTGCTGTATGTACCGCAATTGATTCAATGGAATGGACGGGCGTTGTTGGCACGATTTCCGGTGACGATACTATTTTTGTCCTCTGTAAAACAGAGGATTTTGCTAAAATTTTCACTATGAATATGGAGAAGATTTTAAATGTTAAAAACTCTTGATATTGAAAATATAGCAGTAATTGAAAAAGCAACTGTCGATTTTACCGACGGGCTTAATGTATTCACGGGTGAAACAGGTGCAGGTAAATCGATTGTTGTTGACTCAATCAACGCTATTCTCGGTGAAAGAACCTCAAAAGATTTAATAAGGCACGGGGCTGATTATGCTTTTGTAAGTGCCTTTTTTGAAAATATTTCTGATAATGCTGTTCATAAGCTGTCTGATTTCGGTATTGATTTGGAGGATGACAATTCTCTGCTACTTACGCGAAAAATATCACAAAACGGAAAATCCGTCTGCAAAATAAACGGTAAAGCAGCAACGGTTTCCATGCTCAGGGAACTTGGAAATATACTTGTCAACATTCACGGACAGCACGACAGTCAGGAACTTTTAAACCCTTTATATCAATATAAATATATTGATATGCTTCTTGAGGATGACAGCATTTATAACGCATATAAAGAGTCCTTTAAAAATTTTTTATCGGTCAGAAGAAAGCTTAAATCACTGACAATTGATGAAAAAGATAAGGACAGGCAGCTTGAAATTCTTGATTACCAGATTAAAGAACTGGAGGAAGCCGATATTAAAATCGGAGAGAGAGAGGCGCTTACCAACAGAAAAAATCTTATTTCAAAAAGCGAGGCGCTAACTGTCGCTTTAGGTTCGTCTTTAATGCTTATTTCGGGTGATGATGCGTCAAGCGGCGCGCAGGACATCCTTTCAGCAATAATAAATAATCTGTCACAGTTTGATGAGGCAAATCAAATAGAGAGTCTCTTTGTCAATATCAGCGAAAAGCTTGAGACAGCGAAGGACAGTATAGAAAAATTCATTTCTGAAATAGATTTTTCCCCTCTGGAGCTGGAGGAGATTGAAGAGCGACTTGATTTGCTTTATCGCCTTTCAAATAAATACGGCTCAACCGAACAGGAAATGCTTGATTATTTGGATAAAGCAAAAGAAAAGAAGAACAATATTGTATATTCAGATAAGGAGCTTGAAAGGCTCAATGAGCAATATGATATTCTTTATAATGAAACTGTTTCGCTCGCGCAAGAGCTTTCAAAAAAGCGTCGTCTGACTGCTGATCGTTTTGAAGCTCAGGTGAAGCGTGAGCTTGAATTTCTGGATATGCCGAAGCTGAAATTTGTTGTTGATTTTAAAAAGGGTAACTTATCTTCAACAGGCTTTGATAAAATAGAATTTTTCATTTCTACAAACCCGGGAGAACCGCCCAAGCCTTTATCAAAAATTGCGTCTGGCGGCGAGCTTTCAAGAATAATGCTTGCAATTAAAAACCTTATAGCTTACAATGATACGGTCGGTACATTAATATTTGATGAAATTGATACGGGCGTAAGCGGAAGAGCAAGTCAGAAAATTGGTCTGAAGCTTAAATCTGTTTCAAAAAATACGCAGGTGATATGTGTAACCCATTCGGCGCAGATTGCCTCTAATGCGCACGAGCATTTTCTTATAAAAAAAGAATTTTCTTCCAACAACACCTTTACAAGTGTGATACCGCTTGATTTTGAAGGAAGAAAGAGGGAGCTTGCACGAATAATGGGCGGCCTTGAAATTACCGACACCCTTTTAAAGAGTGCCGAGGAAATGCTTTTAACCGACACGGAAATATAAAAAGATACTTATTTGGAGGACAAATTATGGGAGTATATGAGGAATTAAAAGAACGCGGTCTGATTGCTCAGGTAACAAATGAAAAAGAAATTAAAGAGATGATAAACAGCGGCAAAGCAGTATTTTACATAGGCTTTGACTGTACAGCCGACAGTCTTACAGCAGGTCATTTTATGGCACTCACTCTTATGAAAAGGCTTCAGGACGCAGGCAACAGACCTATTGCTCTTATCGGCGGCGGAACAACAATGATTGGTGATCCGTCCGGCAGAACAGATATGAGAAAAATGCTTACCCGTGAGGATATAGACCATAACGCGGCCTGTTTTAAAAAGCAGATGGAAAGGTTTATTGATTTTTCGGACGGAAAAGCACTTATGGTAAACAATGCCGACTGGCTTTTGAATTTGAATTATGTTGAGGTTTTGCGAGAGGTAGGCGCATGCTTCTCCGTAAATAATATGCTTCGTGCCGAATGCTATAAGCAAAGAATGGAAAAGGGTCTTTCCTTTTTTGAATTCAACTATATGATCATGCAGTCGTATGATTTTTATTACCTTTTTCAGCATTATGACTGCAATATGCAGTTCGGCGGCGATGATCAGTGGAGCAATATGCTCGGCGGTACCGAGCTTATAAGAAAAAAACTCGGCAAAGACGCTCACGCCATGACTATTACACTTTTAACTGACGCTCAGGGAAAGAAAATGGGCAAAACTGCCGGCAACGCTGTATGGCTTGATGCTGAAAAAACATCACCTTATGATTTTTACCAGTACTGGCGCAATGTTGCCGACGCAGATGTTTTGAAATGTATAAGAATGCTCACCTTCCTACCGCTTGAAGAAATCAATAAAATGAGCGATTGGCAGGGCAGTCAACTTAATGTCGCAAAAGAGATACTTGCCTTTGAACTTACAAAGCTCGTTCACGGAGAGGAAGAGGCACGCAAAGCGCAGACAGCTTCAAAAGCTCTTTTTGCAGGGGGTTCTGACAACAGTGATATGCCCCACACCGTATTGACGCAGGATGATTTTACAGACGGTGAAATTACGGTTATTGATATGATGCTCAAGGCAGGAATGATTCAGTCAAAGGGTGAGGGAAGACGACTTATTGACCAGGGCGGTATCCGTGTAAATGATGAAAAAATCAGCAGTGCTCTTATAGCATTGAAAGAGTCAGATTTTGACAATGCTGTTATTGTAAAAAAGGGTAAAAAGGTTTTCCGCAAGTTCACAAAATAACTTAGATATCCCCGGTATTTTTATCAAGATACCGGGGATTTTTTGTCACCTTTATTGATTAATGACAATATATGTGATAAACTAATAACAATAATATTTATCGGTGATTGTATGACTGAAATTGAAAAAAAGATAAATGATCTTCGTGATTTACTGCGGTATCATTCTGACAGATATTATAATCAGGACTCGCCTGAAATAGAGGATTATGAATATGATATGCTTATGAGAGAGCTTATCGGGCTTGAGGAGGAATATCCGCAGTTTGACACGCCCGACTCACCTACAAAAAAGGTAGGCGGCAAGGCTGATAATACATTTGAAAATGTTGTCCATTCCGTGAGAATGGAAAGCTTGCAGGACGCATTTTCAAAGCATGAGCTGTATGATTTTGACAAGAGAGTCCATGATGCAGTCGGATCGGTACAATATGTTGTAGAGCCTAAAATTGACGGACTCTCTGTAAGTCTTGAATACAGAAACGGAATTTTTTACAGAGGTTCTACCCGTGGTGACGGTGATGTGGGGGAAGATGTGAGTGCCAATTTAAGCGTTATTCATAATGTTCCGCTCAAGCTCAACAAAAACATACCTTATATTGAAGTTCGCGGAGAAGTATATATGCCTAAAAGGAGCTTTGAGAGGGTTGTTGACAGGCAGCTTCTCAATGATGAAAAGCCATTTAAAAATCCGCGGAATGCTGCTGCAGGCTCATTGAGACAAAAGGACAGTAAGGTTACATCCTCACGGGGGCTTGACATTTTTGTTTTTAATATCCAGCAGATAGTCGGTGAAGATATCACATCACACAAGCAGTCGCTTGATTATCTCAAAGAACTCGGATTCAATACTGTTCCCTTGTATACACGGGTGGGCAGCATGGATGAGGCAGTTGAAAAAATTAACGCAATTGGTGAGAGCAGGGGTAAACTTGAATTTGACATTGACGGTGCTGTAATCAAGGTTGACAGCCTTGAGCAGCGTGACCTTCTTGGCTCGACATCAAAATTCCCCAAATGGGCAGTTGCTTTTAAATATCCTCCCGAGGAAAAACAGACAAAGCTTCTTGATATAGAAATCGGCGTCGGCAGAACAGGCGTTCTTACTCCAACTGCGCTGCTTGAGCGTGTGCAGCTTGCGGGAACTACAGTAAGTCGTGCCACACTCCACAATCAGGATTTTATTCATGAAAAAGGCATTGCAATAGGGGACATTGTTACGGTAAGAAAAGCGGGGGATATTATCCCTGAGGTCAAGTGCGTAAATATGCATAACAGTGATACTGTATATCGTTTTCCGGAAAACTGCCCCTCCTGCGGTGAAAAAGTGTTCAGAGATAAAGATGGGGCAGCAATAAGATGTATCAACCCGGAATGTCCCGCACAGCTTTTAAGAAACCTTATCCATTTTTGTTCAAGAGATGCAATGGATATAGAAGGTCTCGGACCTGCAATCATCGAAACCTTTATGCAAAACGGACTCATTTCAAGAACATACGATATTTATTCCCTTGATGTTCAAAGCATTGCAGAACTTGAGGGATTTAAGGAAAAAAGTGCGGAAAATATACTCAATTCCGTAAATAAATCCAAGGAAAATGACCTATCAAGACTTATATACGCTTTGGGTATAAGACATATTGGTGCCAAGGCGGCAAAATTGATTTCAGATCATTTTAAAACAATGGATGCGGTTATGAATGCAGGTGTTGATGAAATACTTGAAATTGACGGCTGCGGAATGATAATGGCACAGAGTATAATCGATTACTTTTCTACGCCGGCGGCACAGGAACTTATCGAAGCATTAAAATCCTGCGGTGTCAATATGAAATCAAAAAGTGTGAAAGCGGCCGATGAACGCTTTAAAGGCAAGACATTTGTGCTTACGGGAACGCTACCCACTTTAAAACGAAGCGAGGCATCAAAAATCATTGAATCCTTCGGCGGAAAAACATCGTCATCTGTTTCCAAAAAAACCTCTTATGTTCTTGCAGGCGAAGAGGCTGGTTCAAAGCTTGACAAGGCAAGAGAGCTGAATATTGAGATCATTGACGAAGATCAATTTTTAACTATGATTGGGTGAAAAATCACACTGTCATAAATGCATTCTCCGGCTGCGGAAAAAGCGCATAATCAGTTTTAATGAACGATTTGCGGCCTGAAAGGCTATGGTGATTCATGAGAGAATTCAGAAAAAAGCAAAACAGACTTCATAAAATAATGAACACACTTGTTATTTTCACATTTGTGTTTATAAGTATTTATATTTTCTTTTCACCGTATGTTATCAAAATGAGTAATACGGCTGCCCATGTCTGTAATTACATATGCGATTTATCAGTTGTTTTCAGCCTTGCCATCACTTTGATTTATTATTCAAAATACGGCAAAAGCGATACCTTTCTGACATACATAGAACATGAAATAAGTGACGCTGGTTTTTATATTACCGCAAGAAAGGAGACAACTGCCGATGATTATACAAATATTATGTATGATGATTTAAAAAATTCCGGATTCTCAATGAGCAGAAATATTGAAATTTCAGAAATGATGTTTGATGTCAGAGCCATGAAAAAAAGAGAATTCTTTTATATTGTTAATGTGGAAAATGCTGATAAAAACGATGTTCTTTCATATCTTGATGCTGTAATCAGCGATATAACCATTTCCAATCTTAAACGCAGGGGAGATGCGGTACTGTGCTTTATTACCGATACCGCAAGCCGTGATGCGCTCGCTCTGAGCAAAATGGTGACAATGCTCGGTAAAAAAGACCAGATAAAAATTGCGCTTGCCATTGCGGAGGTTAATACAAAAAGGGTATTTTTCCTTGGAAATATGCAGACAAAGTGTCAAAGCATGATTGCAAATTATGTTATGAACTGTGAGGTACCTGTAAAGAATAAATACATAGGTAAAGAAAAAATGCAGTTTCAAGATGACCTTGAGGAAAGAATGAAAACTTTTAATTTAAAGGATTTTAATAATGGCAACTTTTATGCTCATTAACATAAACTGTTAGGATACAATGTAATAAACCGAATGCATATCACACCTTGTCGGCCGCACAGGGATAACTGTGATTTTATATTTTTTTGCGGCCGGAAAGCTGTGTTGAAAATTATGAATCAAAAAGCAAAGCAATATTTTGAAAACCTTAAAGGCAAAAAAGTTGCTTTTGTGGGAATGGGTGTAGCCAATGTTCCGTGCGCGCAATTTCTTGCCGAACTCGGAATTGATGTCTACGCCTGTGACAGACGGGACAGGGATTATATCGGCGCTCAAATATGTGATCGCCTGGAGAAGCTTGGCGTTTCCTTTTCTCTCGGTGAGAATTATCTTGATATTCTCCCCCAGATGGATCTTGTGTTCAGATCACACGGAATACTTCCTTTTCAGAACAAATGGATAGGTGAGTGTATTGAAAGAGGGCAGACTGTCACAACGGAAATGGATGTATTTTTCAAACTCTGTCCGTCAAAAATCATTGCCGTAACCGGCTCAAACGGCAAGACAACTACAACAACGCTCATTTCAAAAATGCTTGAGGCACAAGGTTATAATGTCTATCTCGGCGGTAATATAGGCAAGGCGCTTATGCCTGAGCTTGCGACCATTACCGAACATGATATTGCTGTTGTTGAGCTGTCGTCTTTTCAGCTTCTTACTATGGGCAATATGAGAAATAAACCCGATATCGCTGTTGTTACAAACCTTGAGAGCACGCACCTGGATCATCACATAAGCCTTGATGAATATGTGGACGCTAAAAGAAATATCCTTATTTATCAGAGTGTAAATTCAAAGACCGTTTTAAATTCCGATTGCGATTATTCAATAAAAAATCATGTCTATCATGATATGCGTTTTGATGTTAGGGGAAAGCTTGTTGAATTTTCAATAAAGCATAAGGTTTCAAACGGTGCTTATCTTGACAAAAACGGCAATATTTTTTACAGTGAAGACGGTAAAAAAACCTTTGTGATGAATAAGGACTGTATCATAATCCCGGGTATGCACAATGTTGAAAATTACTGTACCGCAATCAGTACAGTATGGGGAATGGTTGATGTTGATAATATTGTGCGCGTTGCAAAAACCTTTTCCGGTGTTGAGCACAGAATTGAGTTTGTAAGAGAATATGATTCCGTAAAATATTATAACGACTCCATTGCCACTTCACCATCAAGAGTGATAAGCGGACTTCGCTCTTTTGATCAGAAAATAATAGCAATTATGGGCGGTTCGGATAAGAAAAACGATATGAGTGTGATGGTTTGTGATATTCTTAAAAGTGTCAAAACTCTGATTCTCAACGGCGAAACGGCAGATAAAATATATGACGCTGTTGTCAGCTCTGATCAATACGGCAAAAGCGGTCTTGAAATCATTAAGGTTGATACACTCGAGCAGGCAGTCAGAGAGGCAAAGCGAATTGCCTCAAAGGGCGACATCATTTTGCTGTGCCCGGCATGCCCTGCATTTGACCAGTTTAAAACCTTTGAATACAGAGGCAGAAAATTTAAAGAACTTGTTAACGGATTTGGTGCGTGATGAATAATACAGTTAAATTATTAAAAAAGCTTACGGGCGCTGTTGCCGTTTCAGGCGCTGAGGAAAATATAGTTGACCTTTTGAAGGAAATTCTTGCTCCGTACGGAGAAGTGTATTCCGACAGTTTGAATAATGTATACTGCACATTCGGGGAGGGATATCATTTTCTGCTTGACGCGCATCTTGATGAAATAGGACTTATTGTAACCGATATCACGCAGGACGGATTTTTGAAGGTCTCAAAATGCGGCGGCATAGACAGCCGGATGCTTCTCGGTTACGAAGTGTCTGTCTGGGGAAGGCGGGAGATAAATGGTGTTATTTCAACGCTTCCTCCTCATCTTCAAAAGGCTGATGATGATAAGAAAGTGCCTGATATCAATGAAATCAGGATAGATACCGGCCTTAGCTGTGATGTTTTGAAAGAAATTGTTTCACCCGGTGACAGAGTCACCTTCAAACGCAATTTTACACCCCTTCTTGGCAGTCAGATTTCTTCATCCTGCCTTGACGACAGAGCGGGAATTGCTGCAATACTGATGTCTCTTGACGAGCTGAAAAAGCTCCCGTGCAGGATAACAGTTTTATTTTCTTCACAGGAGGAATTGGGAACAAGAGGTGCAAAAATCGGACCGTACTCAAAAAAAATTGATGAAGCTATTGCAGTTGATGTATCTTTTGCGTATACTCCAAATTGTAAAAAATCAGAATGCGGAGCAATCGGTAAAGGCGCTATGATAGGATTTTCTCCCATTCTGGACAAAAGCATATCCCATACTTTTGTCAGCGTTGCCGAAAAATACAATATCCCTTATCAGAGAGAAATAATGTCTGCCTCAACAGGAACGAATGCGGATGTAATTTCACTGAGTGAGGGAGGTATAAAGACTGCCCTTATATCCATTCCCGAAAAATATATGCACCAGCCTGTTGAAGTTGCGGATACAGTGGATATTGAAAGTGTAAGCCGTTTAATCTGTGCATATATAAGAGAAAGAGCAGGTGAGACCAATGCTTGAAAGGCTTTGTAATATTAATTCCGCTTCGGGCGACGAAGGTGCTGTCAGAGACTTTATAATTGAAAATATAAAGGATTACTGCGACTATAGGGTTGATAACCTTGGCTCTGTTATTGCATTTAAAAAAGGCAAAAAAACACCTGATAAAAAAGTAATGTTCAGCGCTCATATGGATGAGGTTGGTTTTATCATTACAGATATTAATGACGATGGATATATCAGCTTCAGACCTGTCGGCGGCATTGATGCAAGAGTTGTTATTGACAGAGTGATAAATGTTAACAAAATACACGGCGTGATCGGCGCAAAGCCTGTTCATCTTCTAACTGACGAGGAAAAGAAAATTGCCCCGTCGTTTGAAAATCTTTATATAGATATTGGAGCAAAAAACAAAGAGGAAGCACGCAAGTATGTTGCTTTGGGGGATTATGCCTATTTCGCTCCGTCATATAAGCAATTAGGTGACGGTTATATTATATCAAAGGCTCTTGATGACAGAATAGGCTGCATGCTTTTGATTGAAATGATCAAAAGCGAGCTTGAGTATGACACATATTTTTGTTTTAATGTTCAGGAGGAGGTTGGTCTTCGCGGAGCACAATGTACTGCCTTTTCTGTACAAAGTGATATATCCATTATTCTTGAGGCAACAACTGCCGCCGATTTATGCGGTGTTGCAGGCGGTGAAAGAGTCTGTGTTTTGGGTGACGGAGCAGTAATATCATTTATGGACTCACGAACCGTATATGACAAATATTTGTATAATCTTGCTATGAAAACCGCTGCTGAAAATCAGATAAAGGTTCAGACAAAAACAGCCGTTGCCGGAGGAAATGATGCGGGAGCAATACAGACATCCGGCAAAGGCAGCCGCGTAATGGCAATTTCATTGCCGTGCAGATATATTCATTCAGGTGCCAGTATTGTTCAATCAAGCGATATTGATGAAACAAGAAAGCTTATAAGCGCACTTTTAAAGAAACTTTATGATTGAAATGATTAATGATTTATGCGGATTTGACGCATATTGCAAAACAGATATATATTCTGTAAAAATTAAATCACTGCTAAAGACATACGGCTGTAAATACAGCTTTGCCGTTTTTTACCGTCAGGTTAACGAGGATAAAAAAATAACTGCTGTTCTGTCAAAACTGGATAATGATTTCACGCTCTCCTTTACAGAAGAAAGCAATGTTGAGGAACTTTCCCAATTTTTTAAAATAATCGGATACAGCTCTCTTCTTTCAGACAGTTGTTTTCAAATGAACGAAAACTATAGTGAGGGCGCTGTTATGGTCACAGGTATAAAAAAAGAAATCCATGCAAGCGGCATTGTTATCAACAGATATCCAAAACTGCTTGACCTTTTTAACCTTGTTGATTATGATAGCGTTGATTTTGAATCGTGGTATGTTGATCTCAGCCACAGGATACGCCATAACTGTGCTTGTGCAGCAACTGCAGAAATGGACGGTATCCCTGTATCCAGTGCCATATTATCATCTATTTATAATGATGACGCGGTGCTGACGGCAGTACAGACAATACCTGATTACCGCAAAAAGGGATATGCAAGTGCGCTTGTTTCTGAAATGATTTGTGACATAAAGGGAAGCGTTTTTATTATGAGAGAGGAAAATAAAAATGAAAGCTTTTATAAAAACATTGGATTTATAAACTGCGGAAAATGGAGAATGTATAAGTGACACCTTTTTTTGAAATAAGCCAAAGAATTGAAAAAATATCTCAGGATGCTCTTGAACTCTGTAGGGAGCAGTTTGAAAAAATAGACCGTATCGCCGAATATAACCAGCTTAAAGTTCAAAAAGCATTTATCAAAAATTCAATATCTGAAAGCCATTTTACCCCAACTACCGGCTACGGATACGGAGACAGGGGAAGAGAAGCACTTGACCGTGTCTGGGCAGAAATTTTCGGAGCAGAGGACGCACTTGTAAGACATAATTTTACATGCGGTACACATACACTTGCCACTGCTCTGTTCGGGGTGTTAAGACCGGGTGACAAGATGCTGAGCGTTACTTCGACACCATATGACACAATACATAATGTAATCGGAATAAAAGGCTCACAAATGGGTTCTTTACAAGATTTCGGCATACTGTATGATGAAATTGATTTAAAAGACGGCAGAATAGATTATGATGCAATTAAAAATGCCGTTGATTCCACCGTAACCATGGTATATGTTCAAAGAAGCAGAGGCTATACCTTAAGACCGAGTCTTTCCGTAAGCGAAATAGAAAAAATCTGCGAAATCGCAAAAAGTAAAAATCCTGCTGTTATTGTAATGGTTGACAACTGTTATGGCGAATTTGTTGAGAAGAGAGAACCCTGCGATGTCGGAGCCGATTTAACGGCGGGTTCCCTCATCAAAAACGCCGGCGGAGGAATTGCACAGACAGGAGGATATATTGCAGGCAGAAAGGATTTGATTGAAAAGTGCGCCTACCGTCTCACAACACCGGGACTCGGCAGGGAGGTAGGAGCTACATTAGGTCATAACAGAGAGCTTTTTATGGGACTTTTTTATGCCCCACACACTGTTTCACAGGCACTTAAAAGCGCTGTTTACATTTCCGCATTTTTCGGAAGTATCGGATATAAAGTGACGCCCGAATATAATGAAGAAAGACATGATATTGTTCAGTCCGTCGGACTGGAAAATCCCGAAAGCCTCGTTGCATTCTGCCAGGGAATTCAAAGCGCGAGTCCGATTGACAGTTTTGTATTGCCCCAGCCGTGGGACATGCCCGGTTATGACAGCAAGGTGGTTATGGCGGCAGGCGCTTTTACTATGGGCTCTTCCATAGAATTATCTGCAGACGCTCCGATTAGAGAGCCGTATTATGCATGGGTTCAGGGAGGACTTAATTTTCACAGCGCTAAAATCTGCACAATGCTTGCCGCGCAACAGATGGAAAACAGGGGACTGTTAAAATGAGTGAATATAATTTTAAAGGCATAAAGCCGCAGGCAATCGAACTTCTTTGTCAAAATCGCTTTAATGATTCAAAGGCATTTTACCAGGAGCATAAAGAGGAACTTAAACAGGGAATTACCGTTCCGATGCGACAGATTATGCTTGATTTAAGCGATCTTATGTATGATATTGATGATCAGATGCTCACCGATCCCGTAAGGGCGGTTTCAAGAATTTATAGGGATACGAGAGGAAACAGGAGCAAAATCAAGTATCGTGAAAATATGTGGATGTTTTTCAGACGGCATAAGTTTGAATATCCCTGTGCTCCGTTTTATTTTTTTGAATTTTACCCCGCAAGCTTTGGCTACGGCCTCGCTTTTTATACCTACCGTCAGTCGGCGTTTAAGGAAGTACATAATCTTATATTAAAAAATCCGGGCAGATGGCTTGACGCTGTTGACGCCTGTACGCAGGCGGGCTTCAAATATGCGGCGCATGATGTTTATAAAAAGGATTTTCACCCGGATGCCCCGCGGGAAATTAAGCCGTATCTTTCTGCAAAAAATATGGAATTTACCTATTACAGCACGGATATGACAAGGATAAACACTCCCGCACTGATTGACGAACTGAGACTTGCCTTTGATATTGCAAGACCTATGTATGATTTTATGATTGAGGCATATCAAAATATGCTCGGCAATGGTTTGATAAAACCTGAGGAATATTGAAATAATTGCGGTGAATTATGCTGAAATTTGTTTTAGGCCGATCCGGCTGCGGTAAAACTGAATATGTTTTCAACAGTATCAAATCACTTGCAAACGACTCGCACGCAGGTATTATTCTGATTACGCCTGAGCAATATTCGCTCATTGCGGAAAGGCGTCTACTTTCCGATTTAGGCGAAAACGGTATTCGATTTGTCGAAAACCTTTCCTTCTCACGCATCAGTGAAAATGTAAAGCGAAAATTCGGCACTGACAGCTTTCCAATCCTTTCAAAGGGCGGGAAAGCCATTATGATGATGAGAGCGATTGAGTTGTCAAAGGACAGGCTTGTTTTGTTTAACAGAAATACGGACTCCCTTACATTTGTCAGCTCAATGATAAAGATTTATGATGAAATGAAATCCTGTAACCTGAATTCACAAGAAATTTCAGCCTTGTCACAGGGAATTGACAACGATATTCTGCTGAGAAAATTAACAGATATTTCATTAATCATGAATACATATGAAAAAATCATAGACGGCAGATTTCTGGATACATCAGATGAACTTACAAGACTGTATGAGAAAATAAAAAACGCGGGATACTTCAAAGGAAAAAAAGTATTTATTGACGGATTTAACGGTTTTGTCGCAAAAGAATATAAAATACTTGAGCTTATAATAAAAGAGGCAGACACAGTGGTCATGACTATGTGTACTGACTCTCTTAACAATGATGACGGCGATAATCTTTTTACATATGTAAACAATTCAATAAAAATTATAAGCAAGATTGCAAAAAAAGCCGATGTACCGATAGAGTTTAAATATTTAACGGAAAATTTCAGAGCGAAGAGCAGTGATTTGTCTGCTGTTGAAAAAGGCATTTTTTCGAACAAGGAGGAAATCACATCAACTGCTTCTCAAAATGTCAAGATTTATTCCAGCAAAAGTCTGTCAGACGAATGTGCACAAGTCTCAAGGCAAATTAAACAGCTTTTAAAATTCGGATTTCTTGCCCGTGAAATCACTGTAATTACAAGAGATATTGAAAAATACAGGGACGAGCTTTCATATCATTTTAAAAAATATGAGATTCCATTTTTCTATGATGAGAGGCAGCCGGTAAAATCACAGCCTGTCGTTGTTTTTTGTGAGTATCTTCTGCGATGTGTCAATTTTTCCTATAGAAGTGAGGATATTCTCAGCCTTGCTAAAACAGGTCTGACATCTGTTACAGACGAGCAAATCAATGAACTTGAGAATTATTTGTATCTCTGGAATATAAACGGTCTTAAGTGGACAAAAGATTTTGAAAATCCCGTTAAATCCTTCGGCAAAACCATAACGGAAAATGATAAAAAGAAATTAGAAAATATTAATCAGACAAGAAAGGCATTGATCGAGCCTCTTCAGATTTTTAAAGCCTCCGTAAAAAATGCCGATATTACTCAAATTTGTACGCAAATTTATTATGCGCTTATCCATTTCGGCGCTGACAAAAAGCTTGGAGAAACGGCTCTCAGATTGCATAATTTAAACTGTACGGCACTTTCTTCGGAACAGGGCAGGGTATGGGATATGCTGATGGAGATATTAAACCAGTTTTCCCTGACCATTGGCAATGAAAAAATGCCTCTCAAGGATTTTGCAAGACTGTTTTCACTCGTCGTATCATCTGAGGATCTCGGCTCAATACCGGAAGGAATTGACAATGTTCAGTTTGCGCAGGCAGACAGAGTGAGAACGGACAATCCGAGAGCCGTCTTTATCTTAGGTGCAAACGAAGGCGAATTTCCGCAGACTGTCACAGGCGGAGGTTTATTGTCCGAAAGTGAAAGAAGAATACTTCTTGATAATGATTTTAAGCTCTATTCCTATAGTGAAATTCTCAATCTTCAGGAAAGGTATTTTGCCTATATGGCATGCTCGTCTCCTTCTGAAAAGCTGTTTATCTCCTATCTTGGCAATACAGGAAAGGAAATTTCACCGTCTGAAATTGTCACATCAATTAAATCAATTCTCCCCAATGTTGAAGAATATAGCTTCAGCAGTATAAAAGATATTGATTTGATTGAGTCATACGCCTCTGCATTTGAACTGATGTGCGAAAGATATTTATATAATACACCGTTTTATGCATCACTAAAAAAATACTTTGAAGATGACAGACGCAGCCGCAGTGTTAAGCGGCTTGCTCAAAATGACGAGATTGTCATAAGCAATAAATCATCTGCCGTAAAACTGTTTGATTACAATATGTATGTGTCGGCATCAAGGATTGAGGATTATTATAACTGTCCATTCAGATATTTCTGCAAGTTTGCATTGCAGGCAAAACCGAGAGAGAAAGCTGAAATCAATCCCATGCAGCGCGGGACAATCATTCATTATGTTCTTGAAAAGATACTCAAAAATCATGGAAGCAAAGCTCTTTCACAGATGAAAAGTGATGAAATGACCTGCCTTGTCGACCGTTATATAGACGAATACTTTCATACACATATGGACGGGATTAAGGATTTGTCCAATCGCTTTAAATATAATTATAAAAGACTTTCAAAGCTGATTTACAGTGTTGTTTTCCGCCTTGCGGAGGAATTTGCAGACTCTGATTTTGAGGCAAGGGGATTTGAGGTAAGCATTGACCGTGACGGTACCGTAAAGCCTGAAATAATCCGTCTTGATGACGGCGGAACAATTCAGATAAGAGGTTCAATTGACAGAGTCGATATCTACAAAAAAGGTTCACAGCAGTATGTAAGAGTGGTTGACTACAAATCCGGCAATAAAGATTTCAGACTCAATGATGTTATAAACGGTCTGAATCTTCAAATGTTTGTATATCTTTTTACATTATGTTCGGATAAAAGCGCTCAGTTAAGCGGTATTCCCGCAGGCGTACTTTATATGCACTCGTCAAGAAGAGTGTTTTCACTTGATTCACATACCGATACCGATTTGATAGAGAAAAATGAAGATGATTCCTTCAGAATGAAGGGGATTGTGCTTAATGATGAACATTCGGATATACCCCGTGCAATGGAGCGCAGTCTGAACGGTAAGTATATTCCCGTGAAAGTGAAAAAAGACGGAACACTGACAGGCGACCTTGCGACACTGGAAGATTTGGGTTTCATGCACAGAAAAATCAATCAGATCATTGCTCATATGGGAATGAAACTGCATAACGGCAATATATCGCAAATGCCGGTTAAAAACAGCACACACAAGCACACCTGTGAATACTGTGATTATTCCGATATATGTGCAAACAAGTGCCATATAAATGAGCGTATAACAGAGGATTTAAAGGACAGCGAAGTCAAGGCGGAGCTAATCAAGGAGTTTGAAGAAAATGCCCAAGTGGACATCTCAGCAGAATAATGCAATACATGCAAGGGGAAGAAATATACTTATCAGTGCTGCTGCCGGTTCAGGCAAGACGGCCGTTCTTGTTGAGCGTGTTATCGGAATTATTACGGATGAGGATAACCCTGTTGACATTGACAATCTTCTTATTGTCACATTTACAAATGCCGCTGCTGCTGAAATGAAATACAGAATATCAAAGGCACTTCATGAAATGATCCGAAATCAGAATGCAAGCGGTCATATTTTAAAACAGCTTTCGCTTCTGCCCAACGCCAAAATATGCACAATTGATTCTTTTTGCACAAATATTGTTAAGGAAAATTTTTATAATTTGTCAATTAATCAGGATTTTTCTATCTTTGACGAAAGTGAAATACAGATTCTTCAGGATTCTGTTATAAATGAAATAATTGAAAGTCATTTTGAAAATGGCGATAAAACTTTTATTTCACTCATCGAATCCTTTACAACACCCGATAATGACAGATATCTTATTGAAACAATTAAAAAGATTCTTGCATTTATTTATTCACAGCCGTTTCCTTTTAAGTGGCTTGAGAACATGATTGAATTATATAATCCATCTATCCCGTTTACGCAGAGCATCTGGTACGCATATATAAAAAAAGAGCTTGATTACTTATTTGATCTTGGTATTTCTCTTGTCCGCGAAAACATTTCTCTTATTGATTTCGGTAATGCTGAGCTAAACGATAAATTTCTTTCTGCAATGCAGGACGATATGACTGAATTTACAAGATTCAAAAATGCTTTTGAAGACTCATGGGATAAACTTTTGAGTGAAAGAAAGGCGGCTTTTGTCCGTATGCCGTCTTCAAAAAAGGCAGATAAGGCAATCTGTGAAAGACTCAAATCAAACCGTGCTGTTTATAAGAAAATTCTGTCTGATGACATACCTTCATTCCTCACCTGCACGCAGGAGGAATACTTGCAGGATATGGATGTGTTGTATCCTCAGTTGAAAGTTCTTTTCCAAATTGTAAGGGAGGTTGATTTGAGACTTCTTGAGGAAAAGAGAGAGCGCAATTCCTATTCTTTTTCGGATATTGAGCATTTTGCCATATCACTCCTGTTTGAGCTTGATGACAACAATGTTAAAAAGACACAACTCGCAAATCAGCTTTCCTCACAGTATTACGAAATTCTTGTTGACGAGTACCAAGACACGAACGAAGCACAGGATCTTCTTTTTACATATCTTTCAAACGGCAAAAATCTATTTACCGTAGGAGATATAAAACAGAGCATTTACCGCTTCAGGCTTGCTATGCCAAATATATTTAATGCAAAGAAAAAGCAGTATTTTCCATATAATGCAGCTGATAATGAAATTTCATCAAAAATTATTCTTGACAGGAATTTCAGGAGCCGAAAGGAAATCTGCTCCTATGTTAATTTTATTTTTTCAAACCTTATGACCGAGAGGATTGGAGAGCTGAACTATAATGAGGAGGAATTTTTAAATTACGGAGCAAATTATAATGAATGTAAAACTGCAAGCGCTCAAATAAAAATTCTTACAGGTGTAACAGGGGAGGACAGAGATAAAAAAGAAGCTGCTCTTATTGCCGAAATGATTATTGAAAAGGTAAAATTGGGTGAGCTTATTAAAGATGGAGAAACATACAGACCTATTCGCTACGGTGATTTTGCAATACTTATGCGCAGTATTAAAAATCATATAAATGATTATTCTCAAGTGCTTACCCAATATGGAATACCTGTTATCTGTGACAATGCTGCCAACCTTTTCGAGAATAATGAAATTAAGATACTTCTGTCATTTTTAAGAGTTATTGATAATCCGAGGCAGGATATTGCACTGCTGGCAACAATGATGTCACCCGTATACGGTTTTACCGCTGACGAGCTTACCAATATAAAGCTATCCTCAAACGGAACAAGTTTGTATGAGACTGTTATCAACAGTGATGATGAAAGAGTAAAGTCCTTTCTTGATGATATAAGCAATCTAAGAACAATCAGCGTAACAATGACTGTTTCGGGCTTTATTCGCTATATTATTGAGACCAAAAGCATTGTTGCATACGCAAATGCAATGGGAAACGGAGAACAGAGATATCAAAATATCATTAAGCTGATTTCCTTTGCGAAGAAATTTGATAAGGGCACAAGTGTCGGTCTCACCTCATTTATAAGATATGTGGATAAAATGATAGACTCGGATAAACGCGTTGACTCCGCGGCTTTAAACTCATCCGGTGAAGATGCAGTTACGATAATGTCTGTTCATCACTCAAAGGGGCTTGAATTTCCGGTATGTATTCTTGCCGGTGCGTCACGCCAATATAATAAAAGTGACTTAAATGACAGACTTCTGCTTAATACAGAATTCGGTCTCGGGGTCAAACGCCATAATGAGGAACTTTTGTGTCAGTTTCAGTCAATACCGTACGCGGTTATTAAGGACAAAAACCATTCGGAGCTTATGAGCGAAAATCTGCGGGTGCTTTATGTTGCTCTCACAAGAGCCAAAGAACAGTTCATAACCGTTGTAACTCTTGATCATCTCGATAAAAAAATGGATACACTTGCAGGTTATATAACAGGCGGAAAAATCGAGCCGTATATATGTAAAAAAATCAGATGTGATGCGGATTTTATTCTTATGTGCGCTCTTTTGCACCGTGACGGCGGCATACTGCGTGAGTTCACAGACAAAGAAATTACAATATGTGATTCCGATTTTTCCCTTGATATATCGTTGATTGACAATATGGATCCTATCTTTTTTGATGGTGGCGGAGATGTGCAGGCGGAATATGATGAGGATATTCTCAGGGAAATTAAAGAAAAGCTGTCCTTTAAATATGAAAGAAGCGCGCTTTCCACCATGCGTTCAAAACTTACCGCCTCATCGCTTGACGAACTTGGAAACGCCCTTGAATATGTTACCTCGTCCAAACCCGCATTTTTAAGTAAAAATGGTCTTACACCTGCTCAGAGAGGCTCTGCAATGCACCTATTTATGCAGTTTTGCAATTATGATAGCGCTAAAGCGGATATTGAAAGCGAAATTGAGCACTTGAAGAGAAACGGGTTTCTTACTGAAGAGCAGGCAGAAGCTCTTGACAGAAAAAAACTTTCAGATTTTTTTAACGGCAAATTTGCGATGAGAATGTTTTCATCCGATAAAATTTACCGTGAAATAAAGGTTTCATCTTTTATCAAGGCATCTGAAATATATGACACGGATTACGAAGACAATATACTTGTACAGGGAATCTCAGACTGTGTTTTTGAGGAAAACGGTCAACTTGTTATTGTTGATTACAAAACGGATAAAATCCGTGATGATAAAGAACTTTTGGATAGATATAAAAATCAGATTGCTTTTTACTGCAAGGCAGTATCAAAAACACTCGGTAAGCCTGTTAAGCAGGCCGCCCTGTATTCATTCTGTCTTGGCAAAGTATGTTATTATAAATAATTTAAAAAAATACTTGCAATTTGTACTTTCTTATGTTAATATATCAAGGCGTAATTACATTACTTGCAAAGAGGTGAAAGTTTATGAGAGACGGTATTCATCCAAATTATGATACTTGCACTGTTAAGTGTGCCTGTGGTGCAACTTATGAAACAAAAAGCACTAAAAGTGAATTGAAGGTTGATATCTGTTCAAAATGCCATCCGTTTTACACAGGTAAGCAAAAGCTTGTTGATACAGGCGGTCGTGTTGACAGATTCAACAGGAGATATGCTCGAAAAGGCTAATCAAAAATCAAAGGCAACATTACTGTTGCCTTGTTTTTTTGCGGTTTATGATTTTGTTATGAAAGAATATAAAACAGTTGAAAAGGAAGGATTCGATGAATTTGTTGAAAAAAAATCGCGTTTCATCGGATATATAAAGCCTGTCACAACTCAGAAACAGGCGGCTGAATTTATAAACAGCATAAAATCCAAGCACTGGGACGCTGCGCATAATGTTTATGCATATGTTTTAAGAGAAAATAATATACAGCGTTCTTCCGATGACGGTGAGCCGAGCTCTACTGCCGGCATTCCCGTGCTTGAAGTGCTACTCAAAGAGGAGCTTGTTGATATCTGTGTTGTTGTAACAAGATATTTCGGAGGTACTCTGCTGGGTACCGGCGGACTTGTAAGAGCATATTCGCATGCTGCAAAAATTGCCGTAAATGCAGGGAATATTATAACTATGGCGCCCTGTATTGTCTGCACCGTATGCGTTGATTACAGCTTTTATGACAGGCTGAATAGCCTGTTTGACGCTTTTAATGCTAATATTGAAAATATTGTATTTAGCGAGGTTGTCACAGTAACATTTACCGTTAAGGCTGATTTGCTTGACCTTTTTTCAAGTATTCTCACGCAGCAGAGCAACGGTAAATATGGCGTTAATCAAACAGGAAAAAAATATTCAAAGGTATAAAATGCTAAAAACCTGCCAATCATCAGTGTGAAAGGCAGGTCATTTTTTTGAAATTATTTAAAGTATTTGTAACTGTTTTTATGTCGCTCACATTGATAATCGGATTTACACAGCCTCTTATTGCAAAGTCGGAGAACATCAGCGAAAAAGTGCTTAGACTTCATATTCTTGCAAATTCCGATTCAACACAGGATCAAAACTTAAAGCTCAAGGTGAAAAATGAAATACTTAACAGGACTTCAGATATTTTCACGGGCAAAACGCTCCAAGAAAATATTAATATCGCAAATGATAATAAAGATAAAATTGCATTCATTGCAAAACAGTGCATAGAAAAAGAGGGCTGTGGATATGATGTGAATGTAAGTGTAGTTAAGGAGTATTTTGATACAAGAGTATATGATGATTTTACTCTGCCGGCAGGGGTATATAATTCGCTTAAAATTGAAATAGGGGAGGCACAAGGGCATAATTGGTGGTGCATAATATTTCCCTCGGTCTGCCTGAATGCATGTACCGAGTCAATCAGCGACTATCTTACAGAAGAGGAAATGGAGCTTGTGAGCAACAGCTATACACCGAAATTTAAAATTATTGAAATATATGAAAAATTCAAAAGCAAACTTGTATGCAAAGGATAAAGATTTAAAGGAAAAAACACCGAAAGCCGCTTGAACATTGATTCTAAGCGGCTTTCACAATATTATATCCAATGAAATAATGCAGTAGTTAACGAAACATCATAAAACTCTTCATACTTTAAATCAGTCCATAAGCTCTTTCATATCATACATACCTGCCGGCTTGCCATTCATAAATACTGCGGCATTTACGGCACCTACCGCAAAAACTTCCTTGCTCCTTGCGGAATGTGAGAGTGTGATAATCTCATCTCTTCCGGCAAAAATGATTTCATGCTCACCTACGATTGTTCCGCCTCTTACCGCATGAATGCCGATTTCATTTTTCGATCTTTTTTCACGCTTGGAGTGACGGTCATATTCATATTTCATAGGTTCATTAGATGCGCTGCATATTGCATCGGCAAGCATAAGCGCGGTTCCTGAAGGAGCATCAATTTTCTGATTATGGTGCTTTTCCACAATTTCAATGTCAAAATCACTTCCGAGAATTGAGGCTGCTTTCTGAGCAAGATTCGCAAGAAGATTTATCCCCATACTCATATTGTAAGTAAAGAAGACAGCAATTGTTTTTGATGCCTTTTCAATATTCATCTTCATTTCATCTGTGAAGCCTGTAGTTCCGATAACAATGGGAATTTTATTTTCAACCGCGTAATCAAGCCTTTTTTCATATTCACCGATTCCGGAAAAATCAATTATTACATCAGATTTTTCAACGCAGCTACTCATATCCTTATATACAGGGTAAATTCCGTTTTGCTCATCAAACAAATCAATTCCCGCAACAATTCTGCAGTCGTCTCTGTTCAAAACAACATCGGTAATTACCTTACCCATTTTTCCGTTACAGCCGATAAGTAAAATATCCGTCATTTTAAAATTCCTTACACTTTTCGCTTATTTTATAAGACCATATTGCTGCATTGTCTCTTTAACATATGCCTTGTTTGGAGCGTCCATTTCAATAAGAGGAAGCCGGCACGGACCTGCCTCAAAACCGATAAGACTTACTGCCTCCTTAACAGGTATGGGGTTTACATCAACAAACATTGCCTTCGCAAGCTTCATATACTTATCCATAAGAGCCTTGCTGCCATCCAGATCACCGTCAAGATACTTTTCAACAATATTATGTGTCTGTTCAGGGCATATATTTGAAAGGACACTTATAACGCCTTTTCCGCCTCTTTGCATAATATCGAATATCTGATCGTCGTTACCGCTCCATATATTAAGTTCATCACCGCAAAGCTCGTAAATTTTTTCAATCTGCTCAAGATTTCCCGATGCCTCTTTAATACCGTTGATTCTTTCCAGTTTTGAAAGCTCATATGCAGTCTCAGGTGCAATATTAAGACCTGTTCTTGACGGAACATTATATAAAATAATCGGTCTGTCCGTTGCATTATGTATAGCTGTATAGTGCGCCACAAGACCTCTCTGGCTCGTTTTGTTGTAATATGGTGTTACAAGCAGAAGCGCATCTGCTCCGTTTTTGCATGCTTCCTGACTGATTTCAATAGCACAGGCGGTTGAGTTTGAACCTGTACCGGCGATAACAGGAATTCTGTGGTCAACATAATCAATACACCATTTAATGACTTCATTATGTTCAACAACCTTGAGTGTTGACGATTCACCTGTAGTTCCGCAGATGACTATAGCGTCTGTTTTGTTTTCAATCTGAAAGTCAATAAACTTTGCAAATTCATCATAGTTAACGGATCCGTTTTGGTTCATGGGTGTGATAATAGCAACTGCGGCACCCGTAAAAATTGGTTCTTTCATAAGTATCTCCTTCTGCCGAAAGCGGCTTTAAGTTATATAAATTATATTTTTATATGGTCAATTCGTTTATCAGTCCATATATCCTTCCGCCGCAAGTAGCTCAGCAAGAAGAACTGAGCCGCCGGCTGCACCTCTGAGGGTGTTGTGGGAAAGACATACGAATTTATAATCATACTGTGTATCTTCCCTGAGTCTGCCGATGGAAACTGCCATACCGTTTTCAAGCATCCTTTCAGATTTAATCTGCGGTCTGTCCGGTTCATCAAAGTAGTTAAGAAAATGCTTGGGAGCTGACGGAAGATTAAGCTCCTGTGCCCTGCCGGAAAAGTTTTTCCATATCTCAATCATTTCTTCTTTAGACGGCTTATTTTCAAAATCAACAAACACCGCACCGAGATGACCGTTTGAAACAGGAACTCTTATGCACTGCGCAGTAAAGTTCGGTTTATCCGCCAAAACGATTTCATCGCCTTTAATGGCTCCCAGGAGCTTGAGAGGCTCTTGTTCACTCTTTTCTTCTTCTCCTCCTATGTACGGGATAACATTGTCAATCATATCAGGCCATGTATCAAAGGTTTTACCTGCGCCGGAAATTGCCTGATATGTGCATACCAGAACATTTTTTACGCCGAATTTTTTATGAAGAGGGAATATGGCAGGAACATAGGACTGAAGCGAGCAGTTTGACTTTACGGCAATAAACCCTCTTTTTGTTCCGAGACGCTTTCTCTGTGACGGTATAATATTGATATGATGAGCATTGAGCTCAGGCACAACCATCGGTACATCCGGCGTAAAGCGGTGAGCACTGTTGTTTGAAACAACAGGACATTCGTGCTTTGCATACGCCTCCTCAAGAGCCTTGATTTCATCCTTTTTCATATCTACCGCGCAGAATACAAAATCAACCTTTTCGGTAATTTCATCAATATCCGCTGCTGCATCCATAACAAGGATATCCTTCATTGATTCCGGTATTTCAACATCCATACACCATTTTTTGCCTACAGCCTCTTTATATGTTTTACCGGCACTTCTTGCAGACGCGGCAAGACATACAACATTGAACCATGGATGACCGTCGAGCAAAGTAGCAAAACGCTGTCCTACCATACCTGTTGCACCGACAATGCCTACATTAAATTTTTTCATATATTTTCTCCTTAAAAATTTACCTTGTAAAACAAGATGATATGCAATATAATACTTGTGGCATTACATTATACCAACTGCTTTTATAAAATATAATATATCACTTATTATATATATATGTCAATTGTAATTTGCTGATCATGGCGTGAAAATCACGCGATTATGAGACATTTGCCATTTTGAACAGTAAATTTTTCTCAAATGATATCACACTTTGCCGGATGTTCCGGGATTGTTGTGATAGTAGCAATTTTTTTAAAGACAGAAAGGCTGTGTAATTATTATGAAGACATCAGACTTTTATTATGATTTGCCGCAGGAGCTTATTGCCCAAACACCTGTTGAGCCGAGAAATATGTCGCGTATGATGCTTTTAAATCGTGCCACAGGGGAAATACAGCATAAAATTTTTAAAGATTTAACCGACTGCCTTGAAAAAGGCGACACATTAATTTTAAATAATACACGCGTTATCCCTGCAAGAATTTTCGGAATAAAGAAGGATACGGGAGCTGTTGTTGAATTTCTGCTATTAAAGCAAAAAGAAAACCTGCTTTGGGAATGTATATGCAAACCCGGAAAAAAAGCAAAGACCAATGCCGAATTTGATTTTGGCGATGGCATTCTCAAGGGAAAAATATCCAATGTACTTGACGACGGGAACAGACTGATAGAATTCAAGAGCAGGGAAAACATATATTCCGTTCTGGATAAAATCGGTCATATGCCGTTGCCCCCGTACATAAAAGAAAAACTCAAGGATAAAGAGCGGTATCAAACTGTTTACAGTGAAAAATTGGGTTCTGCCGCTGCCCCGACCGCGGGACTTCATTTTACAACTCAAATGCTTGAAAAAATAAAAGAAAAAGGTGTTAATATAGGATATGTAACACTTCATGTAGGCCTTGGAACCTTCAGACCTGTCAAGGTTGAGGATGTTACAAAGCATAATATGCACTCTGAGCATTACTCTATTCCGAAAGAAACAGCAGATTTAATAAATGATACGCATAAAAGCGATAAAAGAGTGATTGCTGTAGGAACAACAACATGCCGCACACTCGAGTCTGTTGCAACAAAAATGGGTTGTATCTGTGAAGATGAGGATGATACAAGTATCTTTATTTATCCGGGATATAAATTTAAATGTATTGATGCTTTGGTGACGAATTTTCATTTGCCGGAAAGTACGCTTATTATGCTTGTAAGCGCCTTTGCGGGTTTTGATAATGTTATGAATGCGTATAAAACGGCAGTTGAGGAAAAATATAGATTTTTCTCCTTCGGGGATGCCATGTTTATCTATTGAGGTTTTGCATATGTTTAAAGTAATCAAAAAAGATGGAAGAGCAAGAAGGGGTGTTTTTGAAACAGTACACGGTACTGTTCAGACCCCCGCGTTTATGAATGTTGCCACTTCCGCAGCAATTAAGGGCGGTCTGTCAACGGAGGATTTAAACAATATAAACTGCAGTGTGATGCTGTGCAACACATATCATCTGCATGTCAGACCTTCTGACACATTGATACACGATATGGGCGGCTTGCATACATTCACAAACTGGAATAAGCCTATTCTTACCGACAGCGGCGGATTTCAGGTGTTCAGCCTTGCCAAGCTGAACAAAATCAAAGAAGAGGGTGTTTATTTCAATTCCCATGTTGACGGCAGAAAAATATTTATGGGACCTGAGGAAAGCATGCAGATTCAGTCCAATCTTGCCTCAACCATTGCAATGGCTTTTGACGAGTGCGTTGAAAATCCCGCAACCGCAAAATATGCAAAGGAATCCTGTGAACGAACACTTCGGTGGCTTGAGAGATGCAAAGCAGAGATGCAAAGGCTTAATTCGCTTGATACAACCATTAACAAAAAGCAGCTTCTTTTCGGTATAAATCAAGGCTGTACATACGAAAACATAAGAATTGAGCATATGAAAGAAATCGTTAAAATGGATTTAGACGGGTATGCAATCGGCGGACTTGCGGTAGGGGAGCCAAAGGAGGAAATGTACAGAATTATCTCCGCGGTTGAGCCGTATGTACCTGAAAATAAGCCAAGATATCTAATGGGAGTCGGAACACCGGGTAATATTCTTGAAAGTGTCGGCAGGGGAGTAGATCTTTTCGATTGCGTAATGCCGAGCAGAAATGCAAGACATGGCCAGCTTTTTACAAAGAAGGGTATCATTAACATAAATAATGCAAAATATGAACGCGATTCTTCTTCTGTTGATGACGAATGCTGCTGCCCGACCTGTTCAAAATATTCAAGAGCATATCTTCGCCACTTATTTAAAAGCAACGAAATTTTAGGTATGCGCCTTGCAGTGATTCATAATCTCTATTTCTATAACAATCTAATGAAGGAAATCAGAGAAAATATTGAAAACGGAACATTTGATGACTACAAAAATGAATTTTGTGTAAAACTTGATACAAGAATTTAGAAAATACTTGCATTATTATTTTATTTTTAATATAATACATATATTCTGTTTAGGAGGAATAAAACATGAATCCAATTCTTTTACAACAATTAATGGGCGGCGCTGCTGCATCAGGCTCGGGCAAGAGCGGTTCTTCTGCACAATACATCATTCTGATGATAGTGCTTGTAGGAGTTATGTATTTTCTTATGATCCGTCCGCAGAAAAAGCGTCAGAAGGAAGAGCAGGAGATGCGGTCCTCTCTCGAAATAGGCGATGAAATCGTTACAATAGGCGGTATTGTAGGCAAAGTTGTTACAATCCGTGAAAATGACCTTGTTATTGAAACTGGCGCCGACAGAAATAAAATGAAAATCGAGCGCTGGGCTGTTAATACAAACAGAACAAAGGCAGAGCAGCATCAGAAAGAAGTGGAGGCTGCAAGAGAGGCGGCTAAAAACAAGAAAAATAAAAAATTAGATAAAAGTGATTCCAAGAATCAAGACAACAATGACAAATAACTTTTAAATGTTCTAAAAAACAACCTCTTTGAATACAATTTGTATTAAGGAGGTTATTTTTATGCCTAAAATTTATTCTAACAATGCAAAGCCGCTTATACTAAAATATGTTTTAAAAATAGTCTTTTCTTCCGTTATATCGGTAATTCTCTTAAATGTCATATTCTCATTTATTTTTTTAAAACTTGACATAGATCTAAAATATTCTGATTATGTGAGTGTTATTATCTGCGCTGTGAGCTCCGTTATAATATCAATGCTTTCCGTGTCGGGATTTAAAAATAACTTTTTGCTGTTGTGTATACTCTCTGTATTACCATTACTGATATTTGTCATCATTAATTTTTGCGTCAATGGCAGCAATCCTGTATTGATAATCGTTAAAATTGCATCCATCATTGTTTGCGCGTTTATCTGTGCAATCGTCAAATCAAGACAAAAACTAAGGTGAGTTTATGAACGAGATGATTATTTCGGAAATTGATGAAAAGAGTAAATTTAATTTTGATTTTAAAGAATACAAATCAATCATTTATACGGTTATTTTTTATTCAATTGGCTTATTTTTAGGTTCTTATTTTTATAAAGAAGCATCCTCAGAAAGCCTTAATAAGCTGATTCAACCGCAGGAACACTCATTGCTCTATCTTTTTTCATCAAATCTATGCGTTTATTTTTCTCTTTTTGTGGTAGTGGTTTTTCTTGGATTCTGTCTGATAGGGTATCCTCTTATAAATATCGTTCCGGCATTAATCGGCATTGAAACGGGCATAAAATGCGCTTATTTTTTTACAAATTATTCAATTAAGGGTATAGGCTATGCGCTCATAATGATTGTGCCGTTTATTGCATTGTTTTTGACAGTTATTGCATTTACGATAAAGATAAGCACCGATATGTCAAAAAATCTTGTGAATATGGCTAAAAACGGCGCAGACACAAACGGAATGGATTTAAAGCCTTATTTGAAAAAGTATCTTATTTTAGGATTAAGTATGATATTGGCATCGTTAGCCAATGCAGGAATAAGTACGCTGTTATTCAGTGTTGTCACCATATAGATTTTTTGTTTGCAAGGGGATTTGACGCAATTGCCTTTTTAGTTGCGTCTTCACTTATATGCGTATATATTTCGGTAGTTCCAAGATTTTCGTGTCCTAAAATTTCCTTCAAAAGCAAAAGGTCAACTTTGCCATGTTGATACATAAGCGTTGCCGCAGTATGTCTCAGTTTATGAACGGATAACCCTCTGTCGTTGAGTCCCGCTTTTTCAAGATAGGAATATACCATATGCTGAACAGTCTTTGGACTGATTCTCTGATTTCTTGAGCTTAAAAATAATGCACGGTCTTTGACAGAGTTATTATGTCTCTTTTTCATATAACCGACTATAGCGTCAATACAAGCCTGATTCAAGAAAATTTTTCTTTCCTTATTTCCCTTTCCGGTAATAACCAATGAGCCGTCGTCTTTTATATCATTATAGTCAATACTTACAAGTTCACTGAGACGCATTCCACAGTTCAAAAACAGCGTTATAATTGCATAATCACGCTCTTTATACGGTCCATCAATTACAGATAGTAATTTTTCAGCCTCATCAAGAGTAAGATATTTAGGCAGCGACTTTTTTGATTTTGGCGTATCAAGATTTTTCATCGGATTATTCTCAAGTAATCCCATATTTTCAGATAAATATTTAAAAAATCTTCGGATTGCAATTACTCTGCGAGCGCGTGTTGATTCGCTGTTTTTTCGCTCATTTTTGCAATAAATCAGAAATTGATACGCATCAGATAAATTTACACTCTGTATAAACTTTATATCAATAGGGGACAAGTCAATTTCCTCATCAGGCATATCTTTTGGATATAATCCTTTTTCTTTGGCGAGAAAACGAAAAAATGTTCTCAGATCAGACGCGTACTCGAGGACAGAAAGTTCGCTGTGACCTTTAATTGCTTCTATGTACAAAAGATATTGTTGTACCAGTTTAGGCAATTCAATGAATTCTTCTTTACGCATAAATAAAACTCCTGTCATGATAGAATAATTTGATAATGGTGTATATAAAAAAATTAAATGGTATTTTAAAGCCAACAGCTATTTATAAAATAATACTCAGGTAAATTATAATCAACTGAAAATCCGAAAATAAAAAGATAATATTACTTTTCTTATATTTAACTGTTATTTTTTGCTCCAAGTTCGATTTTAACTCCCCTATATTATACAAAATATTTATTTTGTATAATTGTATCAAAAAAATGACGGTATGTCAATACACCCTTTTATAGATAAATATAAAAAACCCGAAACAATAATTCAAAAATACTGTTTCGGGTCCTTTTTTATTCTTCAGTTAAAGCAGAAAAGCTGTCGCGGATTGTTCTTACAGGCACAATATTCATATTAATTTTTAATTGCTTTGAAAGTGATTTATAATTATGAAACGGAATAAGACATTTTTCAAAACCGAGCCTGTATGCTTCTGATATTCTTTGTTCACAGTTACTTACCGCTCTAATTTCCCCCGCCAGACCTATCTCACCAAAAGCAAGAACATTGTCACCTACGACCTTATCCTTTAATGACGATACAAGTGCCATGGCAACAGTTAAATCCGCCGCGGGTTCATCAAGGCGCAGTCCGCCGACAACATTTATGTATGCATCCATATTGTTAAAGAAATAGCCTGCTCTTTTTTCAAGGACAGCGATGAGCATACTCATTCTGTTATAATCAAAACCTGTACTCATTCTTCTCGGTGTACCAAAGCCTGTTGTTGTAACAAGTCCCTGCACCTCCGCCAAAATAGGTCTTGAGCCCTCCATAATACACGCCACACATGTACCCGGTGTATTTTTTGGGCGCCCCGAAAGCATCATAAGAGAAGGATTTAAAACCTCCTTTAAACCGCTTTCTGTCATTTCAAAAACACCAATTTCATTTGTTGAACCAAATCTGTTTTTAACGCCTCTGAGAATTCTGTATGAATAATTGCGCTCGCCTTCAAAATATAAAACAGCGTCGACGATATGCTCCAATACCTTGGGACCCGCAATAGCACCGTCTTTATTCACATGACCGACGACTAAAATGGGAATATTGTAATATTTTGCAGTATGCATAAACAGATTTGTACTTTCTCTTACCTGAGTTACCGAACCGGCAGAAGATGATATCTCATCACACACCATAGTCTGAACGGAATCAATGATAACAATATCGGGTTTTTCCTTTTTTATTGTTTCAATAATGATATTGACATTTGTTTCTGAAAGGATAAAAAGATTCTTTGAAGTTACGCCAAGTCGGTTTGCGCGCATTTTTATCTGATTTGCAGATTCCTCTCCGCTTACATAAAGTATTTTTCCTGTTTTTCCGAGATATTCACATATCTGAAGAAGAATTGTAGATTTTCCGATTCCCGGATCACCGCTTACAAGAACGAGACTGCCAATAACGATTCCGCCGCCGAGGACGCGGTCAAATTCGCTGTTACCTGTTGAAATACGGCGCTCCACATCACCTGTTATATTGTCAAGAGACATTACTTCAGACGCTTTGACTGACGAAGAAAAAGCAATGCTGCCTTTTTCTTCAATCCCCTCCTCCATGCTGTTCCATTCACCGCATCCGGGGCACTTTCCATACCACTTAGGTGATTCATAACCACATTTACCGCAAACATAGATTGCCTTTAATTTTGCCATTTATAACTCCTCTGATATGTAATTACTGAGCCCGAGCATAATTGAATATGCAAGCTGCTTCTGATAGTTTTCATCCTTTAATTTTTCATTTTCCTGACGGTTGCTCATAAAACCGCACTCAACCATAACCGATGTAACCTTAGCCTTGTGGAGCAGATAATAACTGTCGTCCGACACCTTATTGACTCTTTCATTAGCAGGCTGAAGATTTGACTTTGCAATGTTCAAAATATCATCAGCAAGAATCGGGCTTTTTTCATCATTCGGCGAATACCAGACCTGCATACCCCACTGGCTTTCGTCCTCAAAATGATTTTGGTGTATGGATATAAGAAGACTGTTATGAATGCTGTTTATAATATCCATTCTGTTATAAAGGTCGGAACGGGTTTTATCATCATTTTCATCATATACAAGATAATCACCGTCCCTTGTTAAAAAAGAGGTGATGCCGCTTACAGAGGCAAAATCATAAAGCGCAAGAGCAATAGCAAGATTAATGCCCTTTTCCGGTGTGCCGTCAAAACCTATAGTCCCTGCATCTATGCCTCCGTGACCTGCATCAATTACAAGATTAATTCTTTTGTCCCGTGAATAATCACTTACGGTGGCAGTCTTTTTCAGCAGCATATTCAGTGAAAAGCAACTGACAAAAGTAAATATAAATGTAAAAGCTATTAACGAAATTTTTTTCATAAAATTCACCGATAATAACTATGTATTTATTATAGCTCATTATGCCAAATCTATCAAGGTTATATTGATTTTTCCAATTCATAGGGATATAATTGGAACTGTGAAGGAGTGAGTTAAACAATGAAAATTGTTAATCTTGACGGATATACAACGAATCCTGGTGATTTGAGCTGGGAGGGTTTTGAAAGGCTTGGTGACTTCACCGTTTATGACAGAACAAATCCAGACCAAATTTTAAACAGAGCAAAGGGTGCTAACATATTGATTATCAACAAAACTGTTTTAAACAGAGAACTGCTTGAAAAGCTTTCCCCTGAGCTTGAATATATCGGTCTGCAATCAACCGGGTATAATGTTGTTGACTGTAAAGCAGCGCGTGAACTTGGAATTACGGTATGCAACATTCCTGCATATTCGACTAACGCTGTTGCGCAGCTTGTGTTTGCATTTATCCTGCAAATAACCAATCAGGTGTCCATACATTCACAGGCAGTCAGAAACGGTGAATGGTGTGACTGCCCCGATTTTTGTTTTTGGAAAACTCCCCTTTCAGAGCTGAGCGGAAAAACAATCGGAATTATCGGATTCGGCTCAATCGGAAGCAGAGTGGCCCATCTTGCAGAGGCGTTCGGAATGAACATTCTCGCCTTTTCACCCAGCAAGAAAGAAAAAGGCAGCTTAAAATGTATAGAATTTGTAGATATGGATTATCTGCTTGCAAACAGTGATATTGTCACCTGCCACTGTCCTCTGACACCACAGACAACCGGATTGATAAATGAAAATTCAATTGCTAAAATGAAAAAAAGCGCAATTCTAATAAACACATCAAGAGGGCCTGTTGTGGATCAGAAGGCACTTGCCGATGCTCTTAATAACGGGGATATAGCCGCTGCGGGACTGGATGTTTTGGAAGTTGAGCCGGCAAAAAAAGATAATCCTCTGCTGCGCGCAAAAAATTGTTATATAACGCCGCACATTGCTTGGGCTGCAAAAGAAACAAGGCAGAGACTGTTAAATATTCTGGAAGAAAACCTCGTTGCATATCTCAATAAAAAGCCGCAAAATGTGGTCAATTAAGTCGTAACTTTGTGATATAAAATTAAAAAATTCTATTGACTTTAACAGTAAAATCTATTATCATATCTTTTGATGTGCTGGTGTGGCGAAATAGGCAGACGCAAGGGACTTAAAATCCCTCGGTAGCAATACTGTACCGGTTCAAGTCCGGTCACCAGCACCAAAAGCACCCATTGGCAATCTGTAATAATTGTCTGTGGGTGCTGTACAAGTTTTATATGCCGGCGTGATGGAATTGGCAGACGTGCTGGACTCAAAATCCAGTCCTGGCAACAGGGTGCGGGTTCGACCCCCGCCGCCGGCACCAAAATAAGGGCGTCCTTTTTTAGGACGCCCTTATTTTTATAGTATTTAAAGTATTAAACAAAATACTCAGATATTTTACCCTTGAGGAGATTTGGGATTTTTATATCCTGAGGACAGTGCGAAGCACATTTTCCACACTCCACACAGGCTGACGCATTTATGTCGATCTGATTATAAAGGCTTCTCGCCTCATCTTCTGTTATTTCTTTTGATTTTGCCTTATTATACGCTGCAAAAATAGAACTTATTTTTACGCCTTTCGGACAGTCAGAGCAATAGTCACAGCCTGTGCATGGAATGACCTCGCTCTTGTTCATCATCGCTGCTGCGTTTTCACATATCTTGTACTCCCTTTCACTGAAAGACTTAAAATCAGTAAGAGACTTTACATTATCCAGCATCTGTTCCGCAGAATTCATACCGCTTAGGATGGTAAGTACATTCGGATGGCTTGCAACAAATTTGATTGCCCACGACGCAACGCTTTCATTTGGATGTGTAGCTTTAAACATCCTTTCAATATCAGGGGAGACCTCCGCAAGTTTTCCTCCCCTTACAGGCTCCATAACGATAACAGGTATTCCTGCTTGCGTTAATATTTCATACTGTTCTTTTGCATTTTGATTTTTCCAGTCAAGATAATTCATCTGAATCTGTGCAAAATCCCACTTATGGGCGGCAACAATTCTTTTTAAATCATCAATCGTACCATGGAAGGAAAATCCTATATTCTTTACCCGACCATCCTGTTTTTTCTTCAGAAGAAAATCATATGCGCCAAATTTTTCGCATTTATCAAAATTATCTTTATTCAGTGAGTGCAAAAGGTAAAAATCAAAATATTCATGTCCTGTCCGATCAAGCTGTTTTTGAAATATCCTTTCCATATCGCTTTTTTTGGGGCACATCCATATAGGAAGCTTATCTGCCAACTTGTAGCTCTCACGAGGATATTTTTTTAATGCAGTTCCGATAAATTTCTCGCTTTTACCGGCATGATACATAAAGGCAGTATCAAAATAGTTGATACCGTTTTCATAAGCCATATCAACAAGCTTTTGCCCTTTTTCATAGTTGATAAGCGGATTAGCCTCTCTTTTAAGCGGCGTTTTGCATGGAAGACGCATTGTACCGAGCCCTAAAAGTGAAATTTCTTCATCTTTAAATTTTCTCTTGTCAATCATAATCATTTCTCCTTTTTATGATTTATTCCTTTGTCCATGTTACTCCGTTTGGTGTGTCTTTAAGGATTATTCCCCTTACCTTTAAATCATCCCGTATTTTATCCGCAGTCGCCCAATCTCTGGCAGCTCTTGCCTGATTGCGTTGCTCTATAAGGGCTTCAATCTCACTGTCAAGATCATTTGACTTGCGGTTATAAAGAATTCCGAGTACGCTGCAAAGCTCATCAAACAGCTTTGCTGCAGCTTTGCAAACAGATTTTGAAACAGGTTTATCAAGAATTTTGGTATTGATATCCCTGACAAGTTCAAATAAGGCAGCGATACCGTCCGCCGTATTCAAATCATCATCCATTGCAGTGATAAACTGATCTCTTCTGCTGTTTATAATGTTGAGCAGTTGCTCGTCATCCGGGTAATTATTAGATGCGTTTTTAATTGCAAAATCAAGACTTTCACGGCAGGTGTAAAGCCTTTCAAGGGAGGATTTACACTGCTCAATTATCTCAAGATTATAATTTATAGGAGAACGGTAGTGAGATGAAATCAGAAAGTATCTGATTACTTCATAACCATAGACCTCGGCAATTTCTCTGACTGTCTTGAAGTTACCCAATGATTTACTCATTTTTACATTGTCAACATTGATGTAACCGTTGTGCATCCAGTAATTTGAAAAAACACAGCCGTTTGCGCACTCGCTCTGGGCAATTTCGTTTTCGTGATGAGGAAAAATCAGATCCTGACCTCCGCAGTGAATGTCAATGGTCTTGCCAAGGTACCGTCTGTTCATTGCGGAACATTCAATGTGCCAGCCCGGTCTTCCCTTTCCCCATGGTGAATCCCAATACGGCTCGCCTTCCTTTGCGCCTTTCCACAAAGCGAAATCAAGGGGATCCTCCTTCTTGTCTCCCACGGCTATTCTCGCACCCGACTGAAGATCTTCAATCGGCTGATGGCTTAATTTTCCATATTCACTGAATTTAAGTGTTCTGAAATACACATCGCCGTCAACGGCATATGCATATCCCCGCTCCTCCAGTGTTTTAATTATATCAATAATTTCATCAATGTTTTCCGTTGCTTTTGGATGAAATGTTGCTTTTTTAAAATTCAGTCCCTGTGCATCTTTCCAAAATTCATCAATGTATTTTTTTGATACTTCCTCAAAGGCAATGCCTTCTTCATTTGCACGCTTGATAATTTTATCATCAACATCCGTAAAATTTTGAACGAATTTTACATTCATACCACGATATTCCAAATATCTTCTCAAAACATCAAAAACACAAAGAGGTCTTGCATTTCCAATGTGAATATAGTTATACACGGTAGGACCGCAGGCATAAATTTTGATCTCATTGGGATCAATGGGAATAAACTCTTCCTTCTGCCTCGTTAGTGTATTATAAATTCTCATTTTACCTTCTCCTTTAAACGCTCAACTTCCATATTAAGCGCTTCAATTTTTGTTTGATTTTCAACAATTGCGTTCATAATTGGATCGGGAATGTTAATCTGATCCAGATCATCGATTCTTTCACCGTCAATTCTCACAACCTTGCCCGGAACACCTACAACAGTGCAGTTGGGCTCAACATCTTTAACAACAACGGCACCGGAGGCAACCTTTGAATTCCTGCCAATGGTAATAGGTCCCAAAACTTTGGCACCGGCACCTATCATAACACCGCTCTCTATAGTCGGATGCCTTTTTCCTACATCCTTACCCGTACCACCGAGAGTGACACCCTGATATATCATTACATCGTCGCCGATTTCTGTTGTTTCTCCAATGACTATACCTGTACCGTGATCTATACATACTCTTCTGCCAATAGTTGCTCCGGGATGAATTTCAATTCCTGTTTTGTGAGCACTTCTCTGGCTGATATACCTTGCTATAAAGGGCATATTGTGCCTGAAAAACCAATTGGCTTTTTTATGGCTTCTTAAAGCCTTGAAACCGGGATACAGCAATACGATTTCAACAGGATTTCTTGCTGCGGGGTCATGCTCCATAAAGCTTTTAACATCCTCTTTGAATGAGTCAAACATAAAAATTCTCCTTCAATAAAAAAATGCCCCTGTCCTATGACAGAGGCAATGTAGTAACTGCGGTTCCACTCCATTTTATACTCAACTGTTTAGCAACAGCTTCGGCTGTAACGGTGCCGACCGACTCGGAATACTCCATTCCTCCGAGCAGCTCTGGAGTGCATTTTGGCAGCGGGCTGATACAGATCTTACAGCAAAATAACCTGCTCTCTTAAACAACCGAAACTGCTTACTTTTCTCCGTCAAGGCTTTGTTATTATCATATTTATATTATATACAAAACTGAAAAAAATGCAACTGTTATTTTGTCTTGATAAGATGCCAGCCGTCTTTTGCATAAATAATACCGCTCAATACGGTAATAATTCCAACTGTCCAGAAAGCGATTGCGCAATATATATTCAGCCACTGGGTGGTCATATCTATATCGGCAGGACCCTCCCCGATAGCCAAAATCAAAAATGTAATACCTGTTGTTGACATCTGGAGAAATGTTTTTGCTTTGCCGAAAGCATTTGCGGCAATAACCTCCCCTGTCGTTGCGGCAGCCATTCTAATTCCCGCAACAAGAAATTCTCTCGCAAGCATTAAAACAAGAACGATATCGGTATGCCAGCCCATATTTACAAGAATAATATATGCAGCAAAGACAAGCGTTTTATCGGACAAAGGATCCATCAGCTTGCCGAAATCGGTAACAATCCCCTGCCTTCTTGCTATAATTCCGTCTGCCTTGTCACTCATACAGGCAACAAAATAAACAATCAAAGCAGCAACCCAGTGGTATGGAAATTCAATAAGCGCACAAGCCATTAAAACCGGGACACAGCAAAACCTGAATACAGTTATTTTGTTAGGTAAATTCATACTTGCTCTCCTATAAGATCATAGCCGTCATATCCCGTGATCCGCACTTGGGCAAAATCACCCGTACTAAGTGAAGCGTTTGAAGTGAAAATAATATCGCTGTCAATTTCGGGCGAATCAAAATATGCTCTTGCCGTATATTTTGCATCATCTTTGCCGTCAACAATAACCTTGTATATATTACCTATTCGGTTTTTGTTTGCAGTTTCTGTAATGGAATATTGAATATCCATTAGAATCTCGGCACGGCGTTTTTTTATATCATTATCTAACTGATTATCAAAACCAAAAGCCGGTGTATCCTCCTCCGGGGAGTAGGCAAAACAACCTAATTTGTCAAAGGAAATATCTTTTATGAATCGGCACAGTTCTTCAAACTGTTCCTCGGTTTCACCGGGAAAACCGACCATAAAGGTTGTTCTCAGTGCAAGGTCGGGTATTTTCGTCTTCATCTTTAAAATAAGACTTTTTAATGAAGCATAAGAGCCGCTGCGGTTCATTGATTTTAAAATCGTTTCATTACAGTGCTGAAGCGGAATATCAATATATGAGCATATTTTTTCTTCCTTTGCAATTACATCAATCAGTTCATCGGTAATTCTGTCGGGATAACAGTAAAACAGCCTTATCCATTTAATGCCGTCTATTTTAACAAGTTCTTTTAATAATGATGCGAGTCTGTACTCGCCGTAAAGCTTCATCCCGTATTTAGTGGTATCCTGAGCAATAAGTATGAGCTCTTTTACCCCTTTTTCGGAAAGTGATTTTGCTTCGTCAATAATGCTTTCCATCGGTCTTTCGATATATCCGCCCCTGATATTGGGTATTGCACAGTATGAGCATTTATTATCGCACCCGTCACTGATTTTTAAATATGCCCAGTGAGGCGGTGTGGACAGCATTCTCTCACCGCACAGCGGAATGTATTTCTTCGCCGGAAAAAAGCTTGTGGAAATACCTGCAAGTGCCTTCTGACACACCTTTACAATATCTCTGTTAGCACCTATTCCGATTACCGAATCTACCTCAGGCATTTCTTTTAATATTTCGTCCTGATATCTCTCCGCCAGGCAGCCTGTAACAATAATTGCACCGACAAGACCTGCTTTTTTGTATTCGGCAACCTCAAGTATTGTTTCAATTGCCTCACGCTTTGCATCCTCAATAAAACCGCAGGTATTAATAATCATTATGTCGCTGTTTTCGATTGTATGTGAAATTGAAAACCCGTTTTTACTCAACTTGTCAAGCATCCATTCCCCGTCAACCTGATTTTTAGGGCAGCCGAGCGAAATCATACCTACTTTATAACTCATTTTCCTGTATCCTGTCCAACGCCGATTTAATATCGGAATAATAAAATCCCTGCCGCTCAAGCGCAGCAATAACCTTATTTCTTCCGTTTTCCTGAAAAAGTTTAGTGATGTATTTTGAATAAATCAGTGCAACAATTGTTTCAACACTGTCAATCTCATAATTTGCAAGAGTGTCTGCAACAATATCCCTGTCAATTCCTTTTTTGAAGCATTCTGCCTGAATTCGGTTTAATGAATACTTTTTAACGGTCAGCAGGTAATCTATTAAACTTTCACAAAAGCGCCTGTCATCAAGATACCCGGCTTCAATATATCTGTTGATGGCTTTGTCAGCGCTTTCGGGATCAACAGTTCTGAGAAGCTTTGCTCTCAGCTCTTTTACAGAGTGATCCCTTCGTGAAAGAAATTCGGAGCATTTATTCAAGGCTTTTTTATAATTGATTTTAACAAGAAGCTCCTGCCATTGTTCATCGTTAATCTCAGTGCCGTTTGGTATGTAATTGTCTGTCCAGAAATTTTCATCTGTTGTGACCTTATACGCATCATCGAGCAGAAGATGAATCTTAGTTCCCCTGCCCTTTTGAAATGTTAAAATCATTATTCTTCGTCATCTTCCACGGCAATATCAAGTTTTGCCTTTGCGGCAGCGCGCGTATTTTTCAAAACCATATCATCATTATCGTCATCGTCGTCGGTTTTCAATACTACTGATGCCTGATATTTATTGTTTGGCTGTTGCTGAAGCTGCGTTATTTTATCTTTAATCTGCTTTTCAAGTTCAGCGGAAAAATCAGGATCATTTTTAATCATTGCTTTAATATTATCGCGTCCCTGACCAAGGCGTTTATCACCATAGGAAAACCAAGAGCCGCCTTTATGTATGATATCATATGCAACAGCAAGATCGAGTATTTCGCCGTCCTTGCTGATACCCGTACCGTACATAATATCAAATTCAGCGGATTTAAAAGGAGGAGCAACCTTATTTTTAACAATTTTAACCTTTGTTCGAGAACCTATAACCTCAGAGCCTGCCACTTTAATCTGTTCGGCTTTTCTGACATCGATTCTCATAGAAGCGTAAAATTTTAATGCTCTTCCGCCTGTTGTAACCTCAGGATTTCCGTAAACTACACCGATTTTTTCGCGAAGCTGATTTATAAAAATAATTATGCAGTTTGTTTTATTGACAGTACCTGCAAGCTTGCGAAGGGCCTGTGACATAAGTCGTGCGTGCTGTCCTACATGGCTGTCACCCATACCCCCTTCAATTTCGGTTTTAGGAACAAGAGCGGCAACGGAGTCAACAACCACAATATCAACAGCACCGCTGCTTACAAGCTGTTCTGTTATTTCAAGTGCCTGTTCACCGTAATCAGGCTGTGATACAAGAAGTGAGTCGACATCAACGCCCAAATTGGCAGCATAAATCGGATCAAGCGCGTGCTCAGCGTCAACAAAAGCCGCTTCTCCCCCCGCTTTTTGCGCCTCAGCAATACAGTGCAGTGCAAGTGTGGTTTTACCACTGGATTCCGGACCGTAAATTTCAATAATTCTTCCCTTTGGAAGACCGCCTATGCCCGTTGCAATATCAAGTGTGAGAGAACCTGTTGATATAGCGTCTACTTTCAGCCTGGAATTTTCACCCAGACGCATAACGGCGCCGGCGCCGTATTTTTTCTCAATTTGCTTCATCGCAGATTCAAGAGCCGTTTTTTTATCTGATGCTGTTTTCTTGTCTGCTGCCATATAAAATCCTCCCTGTAACATCTTAATTTATTTTAATTATTATACTAAATATTGTATATAAAATCAATAGTTTGACTAAAAAGGCCAAAAAATAGTTGAATTTCAAAAAAAAACAAAAAATACTTGCATTTTATAAGTACATATGATATTATACTTGCGTTCTATATTTTAAGGAGGTGTTCGCAAATGGCAAAATGTGAATACTGCGGTAAAGAAGTATCTTTCGGCATTAAAGTTTCTCACTCACACAGAAGATCAAACAGAACCTGGAAACCAAATATCAAAAAGGTTAAGGCTATTGTAAACGGCTCTCCTAAAAGAGTTTATGTATGCACAAGATGTCTTCGTTCAGGAAAGGTTGAAAGAGCTTAATCTCTCTTCCTATGTGAGAGCACCGTTAAAACGGTGCTTTAAAATTATTATAAACAGATAAAAAACTGCAGGACATTATGCCCCGCAGTTTTTTTATTATATTCTGAATAGGATATTTATTTTTTATGATTCAATTCAATCTTATTTTCGGTTCCGTTTAATATTCGTTTTATATTTGACCTGTGCGCAATAATGACTATTACCGTAAAAAGAAGCGCCGTAAGCGTCACTGTAAGATTTCTGAAGAATATAAAAATCAGAACAGGATACAAAACAGCAATAATGATTGAGCCGAGGCTAATCCACTTTGACAGAGCAACGACAACGACAAACACCGCAAATAAAATAAGTGCAATGCGCCAGTCAACGAGAATTACCATTCCCGTACAGGCGGCAACTCCCTTTCCGCCTCGGAAACCGAAATACAACGGAAAAATGTGACCGAGAACACTGAAAAAGCCGGCAAAAATTTTATACAAAACTATGTTGAGCATATAACCATCAGCCTTTTGAGGTATTTTAAACAAATATTCAAACGGTATATCCAGAATGAGAAAGGCAACCGCTATTGCAGCAGCAACTTTAATAACATCGCCTGCAATCGTGATAGCCGCAAATTTTTTGCCATAGGTTCTGAGCATATTTGTCGCGCCTGCGTTGCCGCTTCCGCTTTTTCGTATGTCCTGCTTCGCAAAGAATTTTGAAAATATAATAGAAAAGTTGAGGCTTCCCAAAAGATAAGAAATAACTGATATTAATGCAAGCTTTAATCCTGTCATTTCTTGTTATCGCCCCTTTCGCGGATAATAAACTTTACCGGTGTTCCTTCCAATCCGAATACATCGCGTATCTGATTTTCCAGATATCTCTGATACGAAAAATGAAACAACTTTGCATTATTAACAAAAAAAACAAACACCGGAGGTCTTGTTGATGCCTGGGTCATATAGTAGATTTTCAGCCGTTTTCCCTTATCTGACGGTGGCTGCACTCTTGCAGTCGCGGAGGATAGGAGTTCGTTGAGTCTGCCTGTTGAAATTCTCATTGAGTTTTGAGAATGAACAAATGAAATCATTTCATAAAGTCTGTCTATTCTCTGACCTGTCTTTGCGGAAATAAACATTATAGGCGCATAACTCATAAAAGAAAAATCTTTTTCAAGCTTTTTTCTGTATTCATTCATGGTACTGCCGTCCTTTTCAACCGCATCCCACTTGTTTACGGCAATAATACACGCCTTCCCCTGCTCAATGGCTATTCCCGCAATTTTTGAATCCTGCTCGGTAAAGCCTTGTGTTGCGTCAATCATAACAACACAAACATTTGCTCTTTCGACAGCCATTCTTGCACGAATAATACTGAATTTTTCAATAGCATCATTAATTCTGCTTTTTCTTCTTATTCCGGCTGTGTCAATAAAGTTAAATTTGCCGTATTCATTTTCCTTTATGGTATCGGTAGTATCTCTTGTTGTTCCCGCAACATCTGAAACGATAGCTCTGTTTTCTCCGCAAATTTTATTAATGAGCGACGATTTGCCGACATTCGGTTTGCCGATTACCGCAACATGAATTGTTTCATCACCGTCTTTATCCTCATCTGTGTTTTTTGGAAAATATTGAACAACTTCATCAAGCAAATCACCTGTACCGTGACCGTGTGCTGCGGAAACGGCTATCGGATCTCCCATACCCAGATTATAAAACTCATAAAATTCCGGATCAGGTGCTCCTATACTGTCACATTTATTAACACAGAGAACAACGGGTCTGCCGCTTTTTTGCAGCATTGCGGCAATCTCATGGTCACTTGCAACAACGCCGTCACGAACATCTGTTACAAATATAATAACATGAGCGGTATCTATTGCAATCTGCGCCTGTTCTCTCATCAGAGTCAGAATAACATCTCCCGAATCAGGCTCAATACCGCCTGTATCAACAAGCAGAAATTTTTGATTGCGCCATTCGCAGTCACTGTAAATTCTGTCCCTCGTAACACCGGGTGTATCGTCTACTATTGAAAGCCTTGTTCCTAATAATTTATTAAATAGAGTGGATTTTCCCACATTAGGTCTGCCGACAACCGCAACAATCGGTTTCATAAACTGCCTCCCTTATAACAAGAAAGGCGGACAAAAAATGTCCGCCACAAATTGTGAAAACTTATGCTTCTTCCTTGCTGACAACTTCTTTACCATTGTAATAGCCGCAGTTAGCACAAACCTTGTGAGATACTGTATAACCGCCGCAGTTTGAACATTTAACAAGTGTAGGAGCACTTAATTTCCATACACTTGAACGCCTCTTATTTTTTCTTGCTTTCGATGTTTTTCTTGCTGGTACTGCCATTATTCATTGCCTCCTTTAATACAAAAACATTGTATTATTCTTCATCAAGCAACTGCAAAAGAGTCTCCATTCGCGGATCAATATCCTTTTCACAGTTACATTTTTTGACATTAAGATTAGTGCCGCACTTATAGCAAAGTCCCTTGCAGTCTTCTTTACAGAGAATTTTGCTCGGAATATGCAGAATAACCTCTTCAGTAACAAAACTGTCAAGATCAAGCTCTCTGTTTTTAACAACGATATAATCGTCATCATCGTTTTCGTTTTGAAGCTCTTCAACAATTATACGCTTAATATCAATGAAAAAGTCTTTTTTGACTTCTTCTGCGCACCTGTCACAATAGCCGTCAAAACAGAAACTGATATTTATATCAAGATAAACAATATCAGCCTTTGAATATGCAGAACCTAAAACCCTGACACCTTTTTTTATTGGATTGTATGTGCTGTAAATAAAATTACTAAGGTCAATTGTGTGATTAATAACGATGCTGTCAACGCTTGAGTTGAACAAATTAGTGAAATCAATCTTCATCAGACCACCTCGCACCTGCACTTTAAGTATTATATATATTAGGTTAAATTTTGTCAATAGAAAATTTAAAAAAGATATTCTGCTGACTAAAGTGAAAACCCTAAATCTCACTTAAGATTTAGGGTTTTTCTACAGTTCGGAACAGAGTTAAACAACTCTGTTTTATTTTTTATTCATACAGACCCTCACTGCTTTTACCGCACATTCCGTTTGTACCTATAACGCGGGGCCACTTATTTGTTTCAATGATAGTTGTTGCATTTATATTTCCCAGATGTGCATAAAAATGGCGAAACTGCGAAATAATCATACACAGCCTGTTGTTTACACAGCCGGGCGGAATATCATACAGCATGGCATCATCAAGTGAATCAAGGTATGTCATAATTTTCCTTTTCACATCATGAAGATATTTCATCAATTCTTCTCTTGACAGTGTTTTTTCACTCGCAATATCAAGCGAATTGAGATTCGGAACATGAAAATCCGGTTGAGTATATATTGTTGGATTTATAAACCACTGATCACACGAATGAAGCATATGATATACATGTTTCCAGATTGGCATATCGCATAGAATATAATCCAGATTACAGGTTTGCAACATTATATCAGCGTTTTTAAACAAAACATCCGTATTTAATTTAACCGCATTTACCAAATCCTTTTTCATAACAATACCTTTATTTATTTTGATGGATTATATATATTTTTTTATATCATCAACCATATTTGTCTTTTCCCACTCAACATCAAGATCCTCTCTGCCCATATGTCCGTATGCTGACAAAGGCGCGTAAATAGGATGCCTCAATTTAAGCTTATCAATAATCGCGGATGGCCGCAAATCAAAGACTTTATTTACAATTTCACTAATCTGTTCGTCAGAAAGAATTCCCGTATTGAAGGTATCTACCATTACTGACACAGGTTTTGCAACACCTATTGCATATGCAAGTTCCACCTCGCACTGATCTGCGAGTCCGGCGGCAACAATATTCTTTGCTATCCAGCGTGCCGCGTAGGCTGCACTGCGGTCAACCTTTGTAGGATCCTTACCGCTGAAAGCTCCACCGCCATGCCTTGCATAACCGCCGTATGTATCAACAATTATTTTCCTTCCCGTGAGTCCTGAATCACCATTAGGCCCGCCGATTACAAATCTGCCTGTTGGATTTACAAAATAAACCGTTTCATCATCAATAAGCTCTGGCGGAACAGTTGTTTTAACGACCTTCTCAATAATATCACTGCGAAGCTGGGAAAGCTCTACATCAGCGCTGTGCTGACTGGAAACGACAACAGTTGTAACTCTGACAGGCTTATTGCCATCATATTCAACTGTAACCTGTGTTTTTCCGTCAGGATAAAGATAAGGAAGCGTACCGTTTTCTCTGACCTCTGTTAATTTGTAAGCAAGTTTATGAGCAAGGCTTATTGGCAACGGCATAAGCTCTTTTGTTTCATTACAAGCATATCCGAACATCATACCCTGATCACCTGCGCCGTTGAGATTATATTCTTCTTTCTCGAAATTCTTCAATTCAAATGATTTGTCAACACCCATGGCAATGTCGGCGGACTGTTTATCGAGCGCGGTAAGAACGGCACAGGTATTGGCGTTAAAACCTTTTTTATCGTCATCATAGCCTATATCATTAATGACTCTTCTTACAATAGACGGAATATCAATATGAGCCTTTGTCGTTATCTCTCCCATAACAAGAACCTGACCCGTTGTGCAGGTGGTTTCACAGGCAACACGGCTTTGCGGATCCTGTTCAATCAGTGCATCAAGAATACTGTCAGAAATGCAGTCACAAATTTTATCGGGATGACCTTTTGTAACAGATTCACTTGTAAATAAAAACTTTGACATAAATAACATCCTCTCTTTAATAGATACAATAAAAAAAGCACACGCCCGTCGTGTGCTCTAATCCTCATCACTCGGGTTTTTCCGCAGGTTTTAGCACCTTACATATTGCAGGTTGCTGTGGCATCACGGGGCCTGTCCCTCAGCCACTCTTGATAAAGCATATTCACTTTATAGATATAATAACGCATTGAAACAGCTATGTCAATAATAATTTATTGCAACAATTATATTAAAATATATAAAAATTACCTCTTTGAAAGAATTGTTTTTATATATACTGTTGCAATTTATTTATAATTAGTTTATAATTATCTTGCGTAGATATGATATTGTCCATTAAAGGAGGAAATTTTATGGCAAAAAAAACCGTATTTATTACCGGCGGTACCGGTAATATGGGCTGGGCTGCAGTTTGTGAAATGCTTAAGCATCCGAGCGACATTAATATCAAAATGCTCGCAAGAAAAAGTGCTAAAAATGAAGAAAAACTGAAGCCGCTTATGTCAAAGCCCAATGTAAAAATTGTTTGGGGTGATTTGACTGATTACGATTCAATTCTTGAAGGCGTAACAGGATCAGACTATGTTCTCCATGTAGGCGGAATGGTTTCACCCGCTGCCGACTGGAAGCCATACCGAACGCAGAAAACAAATATCGGTGCTGCCCAGAACATATGCAAAGCTGTTCTCTCACAGCCAAATCCGGATGCTATTAAGGTGTGCTACATAGGAACAGTTGCCGAAACAGGAGGCCGTAACTATCCGATTCACTGGGGCAGATGCGGTGATCCGATTAAAATTTCTATTTATGACCATTATGCTATTTCAAAAACAGTTGCGGAACGCACCTTTGTTGAAAGCGGCATAAAAAACTGGGTAGTAATGCGTCAGTCCGGTATCCTCTATCCTAATATTCTTAAAAATATGGACCCGATTATGTTCCATGTTCCGATTAACGGTGTTTTGGAGTGGTGTACTGTTGAGGACAGCGGCAGACTTATGTGCAACCTTGTTCTTGAAGACAAAGCGGGCAATCTCGGCTCCGATTTCTGGAATCATTTTTATAATATAGGTTCAGGTAAGGAATACAGAATTTCCAACTATGAGTTTGAATGTCTCCTTCTTGGTACTCTTGGTCTCGCAGGTCCCGAAAAGCTCTTTGACGCCAACTGGTTTATAACAAAGAACTTCCACGGTCAGTTTTATGCTGACGGCGATAAACTTGAGGAGTATCTCCACTTCCGTGAGAACCTCCCTGTTCAGGATTATTTTAACAGACTTGCGGGTCAGGTTGAATTCTATTTCAAAATACCGAGATATCTTCCCAAGAACCTTGTTGCCGCCTGCGCTAAACCATTTATGAAGAAAATTGCTTCAACTAAGGACTTTGGTACTCTTGACTGGGTTGCCACTAAGAATCCGACTCGTCTTTCCGCATATTACGGTACATATGAAGACTGGGCAAAAATTCCTAAGGACTGGAAAGACTTTAATATTATCAAGTTTAATAAGGATACAAGTGACGCGGAAAATTATAAACTGGATCACGGCTATGACGAAACAAAGCCTGAATCAGAGCTTGACATTGAAGATATGAAAAAGGCCGCCAAATTCCGCGGCGGGGAATGTATCAGTGATACAATGACTAAAGGCGATATGGCTACGAAGCTTAAATGGAAATGCGGCTACTGCGGCGCAGAATTTGAGGCAAGTCCTGCGCTCATTCTCCTTGGAGGTCACTGGTGCCCTGAATGCTACATTCCTCAGAAGAAATGGGATTACGATAATATTGCAAAAACAAATCCGTTCTTTGCACAGGTTTGGTATCCGAGCCACACAAAAGAAGAATGTAATGTTTATAAGTTTGACGATCTCTTCCAGATTGACGGCGTAAAATGGGACGACATTAAAAGATAATCGTTCGATTATATAATACCCCTTGGTAATTGAACCAAGGGGTATTCTTTTAATAAAAATAAAGGCATATTTTCCGAAGTAAGAAAATATGCCTTTATTTTTATTGATTAATAGTAAGAATGGCAGGAATAATTTACTTTCCCTTTAACACTGCGTTTTAAAGTGAAATGATTTCCGCTTTGACTTACAGTGAGCTTTACCGAAGACGGTTTTGCTTTCTGAGAAGTATAAAAACTACAGGTAATATAGCCGTCTTTTACTTTCATTTCTACTCTGATGGGATATTTCGTATTGTTTTTCCATTTAAAATCCTGTGATGTGCCGTATATAGCTGCATCTCTTCCGAGAGGAACATATGCCACGCGCTGGCTGTGCTGATGTCTTTCTACAACACTTACATTGGCTTTCAGCACACAGTTAAACATAGTGGACGCTACCTGACATACACCGCCCCCTACACCGTTTACAACGCCGCCGCCTGAAAATACATGAGCAGACTTATATCCCTTTGCCGTTGTTCTCGGTCCGACTACCTTGTTGAAAGAAAAGGTTTCGCCGACACCTACAATTGTACCGGAAATCGCTTTTGATGCAATTCTGAGGTTATTTGTTCTGTTTGCATTATTTTCATACCGAGAGGTATATGTAGCGTACAGATTTGAGTAATAAGAGCTTAATTTACTGCTGTTTTTTCCGTAATAATACTTTTTATTGTACTTTACAAATGCTCTTACCTTAACATAATATATCTTGGATTTGTTAAGCTTTTTAACAGTATAAGTTTTTTTTGAGGATGAATTAACCTTCACAGTTTTTACACCCTTTTTAAAGTTCTTATCTGTTGTATAAGAAATTTCATAGCCGCTGCAATTAACGGCGGACCATTCAACAATAAGATTTTTACCGTTCTTTGATACGGAAGTAAGATTTACCTGTGCAGGTTTTGTAACAGCAGTGATTACTTTAGAATAATTGCCGAAGTATTTCTTTTTGCTAATAGTTTTATAAGCTCTGAGCTTAAATTTATAGACAGTTGCCTTAGATAATTTGGTGAGTGTTATGCTTGATTTACCTGCTGAAAGATAGCTGTGGTGAACATATTTCTTTTTTTTGCTGTTATAAACAAGAAGCTGATATCCCGAAATCTTATTTTGTTTTTTCCAGCTTATTTTCAGGGAATCTGTTTTAATATCAGATGCTTTTACCGAAGACGGCTTAACCGGTAAAATAATAAAGGTTTTACTTATTTTTGAACTGAAATTTCCCTTGCCGGAAATTTTGACAGTTGCCCTTCCGGGATTGGTATTAGCACTGAATGAAAGCGTATAATCAACTTTATTCTTTAATTTCTTATCATTAAAAAATACTTCTACCGAAGGTCTTTTAGCTTTACCGGAATATGTGGTTTTTGAATAGGACAGTTTTGCCTTTATTTTTTTATTATCCGAAAGCGCAAGCCTTGATATAGTAAAATTCTTATTAATAGTACCGCTGAAATTGTTTATACCCTTGATTCTTACAGTCGCAGTGCCGGCATTGATATTATTGAGATATTCGGTCTTATAGTCAATGCCCTTTTGCAGCTTAATTTTCTTTCCTTTTTTAGTATAATATAATGTGACGGCAGGTTTTCTCGCAGTGGAGGAATATTTAATTGTTGTGTATGACAATTCGCATTTTATTGCGCCGTCCTTTGAAAAGCTATGCGCTTCAATTTTAAATTCCTTTTTAACAGTACCTGTGTACTTATTGATACCGTTAATGTTGACAGTTGCTATGCCTGCATTCTTATTGTTTGCATAAACTAATTTATAGTCAATATCATTTTTCAAAGAAACAGAATTTCCGTTTTCATCAACATATTTTACAGAAATATCAGGCTTTTTTGAAGTATAATCAAACTTATGATTCCCTGAAATACTTATAACAGTATTCTGGCTGTTGATTTCAATTGGAGCTGTCTCGTCCTGCGCATACGCGGTTAATGCAAAAAACATGCAAATAAACAACAGGAACAAAGAAGAATAAATTGTAATTTGCCTTTTCATAACTCACATTCTCCAATAAATATAATTTCATCATTTTTGACCGTAATAAGCATTCTTGCCATGCTTTCTCTGATAATGCTTATCAAGCAAATACTGCTCAATTCCAATGTTTGCAGTATTATCAAACTGAGCAACCCGCTCCGTTTTTGTTGCCATTTTTGCAACTTCTTCAAGAATTAGGGCATTTTCAACAGCTTTGAACGGATTATCGCCCCATGTAAATGGTCCATGTCGGTGTATCAATACAGCAGGGCATTCATTAGAAAGAATATTTCTCTTTTCAAATTCTTCCACAATTACCTTTCCGGTATTGAGCTCATATTCTCCTGAAACCTCCGCTTCTGTCAGTCCTCTTGC